>JBEKFB010000284.1:0-5672 GCA_050013535.1 Bryobacteraceae bacterium
GCAAGGCCATTTCGGCGATGTACGCACCTTCAAAGATCGACCCTCCCGCGACGAGAGAAATGCGGGACTCCGGCGCGGCCATGGAACCCTGATTCACGAAATTGTGAAAGCCCAGGTCCGGTCTGTGCACCGATCGGGACCAGCTCACAACCGTTATCGCGCTCAACCCCACCGCCGCGATCGCCCGCAATACTCGTGCGCTTGCCGCAAAGGTCCAGAGAAACCGGACTCCCGTGCCGAACAGAACCGCGATGGCCGGCGCGATCATGATCAGGTAGCGCGAATGTACGCCGGAACCAAGGACCGTCAGCAGAATCCACAGGCTCAGAACAAGTGACGCCATCGCCACCGCTCGGTAAATGCGATTGCGAACCGACCACCACGCGCCGACGGCAGCAACAAGAAATACCGGCCAGCTCAGCGCGTTGCCAACACGCCACGGGAAGAGCGCGGCATTTTCGAGCACCGCGGCAATCGAGATCATATGCGATTGCCCAGTCAGTATCGCCAGCGCGACCGCTGCACTAAACGCCGCAATGATCAGGAACCAGTGCATCACGGAAAACGCTTTCGGATTCATCAGCAGGGTCGCAACCAGCGGCATGACTGCGATGACGATGCCTCGCCCATGAGTGAGAACACAGGCGGCGCACAGAATGCTTAAGAAGAGCGAAAACGCCGGGCGTTTCGCTTCCAAGCGTCTTCCATAGACCACCACCGCCAGAAATGCCAGCAGAGCGAGCATCATGTCAGGCTCCACGGTGAAGGCGGCCTTTCTGAGAAACGGCGGTCCGATCGTCACGAGACCAGCCAGGAACGCCGGTATCGCACCGGCACAATCGTGAGCCGCGCGATAAACGCACAGGACCAGGAGCGCGTCGAGAAGGAGAATCAACAGCAGCAGCGTGGCGCGGCTCGCTCCAAACACCAGCGTCCAGATCGCCTCTGCACAATAAAACAGCGGTGGCCAATGGCCGATCGCAACCTTCGGATAATGTACGTAGTAATTCTCCGCAAAGCGCAGCGGGTTTTCGAAGAGGTCATGTGCGATGTACTCGCGCACCATGAGACCGGATACTACGTGGGCAGGTTCATCCGAAGCCGCCGAGAAGTCGCTCTGGTAGGCGCCAGACGTGAATTGCCCCGCCGCCAGGAGAGCGACGAGTACGCTGCAGATGGCCAGGCTCCGAAGCGAGTCGGGCCAACGGCCGAAAACCCGGCTAGCGAGAGCATGCATACTGCTCTACTGCCGTGCAAGCGGCGTTCAAACCGTGTTCGCATGCGATCAGCGCAGCCACTTCCCTGGCGCGCGCGGCATATTCGAGCCGCGAGAGCAATAGTGACAAATCCCGCTCCGCCACCTCCGCATTATATTTCGCTCGCGCGGCCACGCGCGCAATACCCAGCCGTTTTGCACGAAATGCATTATCCGGCTGATCGTGCATAAACGGCACCACCAGCGAAGGCGTCCCCGCGCGCATGGCTTCGGCGGTCGTGCCAATTCCGCCCTGGTGCACCACTGCGGCGGCGTGTGGAAACAGGCTGGAAAATTCCGCGTAGCCGGCGACAAATACGGAATCGGGCAACTCTGCCGGCCGGCTTGCCGGATCGGGTCCCGTCAGAAACACCGCGCGACAGCCCAGCCGCCGGACGGCCCGAAGGCTCTCCTCATAGAATTGGCCCGGGTCGAGCACGGCCGAAGATCCCAGCGTGAAAACGACGGGCGGTTCGCCGTGGTCCAGAAACTTCCGCAGTGCCGGATCCAAATCACCCTCGCCATTCTCATAGAAGGGAAACCCGGTCAGGACGGTGTGCGGAGGCCAGTCGGGCTGAGGCTGGCCCAGTACGCGAGAAAACAAGGCCAGGGTTCCATGAGGCGAGAACATCTGGATGGGATTGTCGTGTGCCGGCGCCAGCCCTTCCCGCGCGCGAAGATCGTCGATTGGCTTCATCCAACTACGGGTGATTGCGCGCAACGCCTTAATCAGCAGACGATTCGGAAGTGGCCCCAGGTGACGTAAACCGTGCAGCCAGGAAACGGGTGGCATAACCGGCGGATCATATGCCGATGTACACGATCCCGGCGCGAGCATCACGGAGATCCACTTGATGTTCAGCTTTTCGGCTGCCGCGGGCGCGGCGAAAAGAATCGGATGGATAACCAGGAGATCGGCGCCGTGGCATGCCGCAACCAGATCGGCATACATTTCATCCACCTTCGGCAGCACCATTTCGCGAACCAGATAGGTGGACCCGGTCTTCAGATCGTTCGCGCGCCGGAAAACTTCAGGCGTGTATTCACAGGGCGCAACGAAGGGCCGCAGCGAACAGAATTCGAGATCGTTGCCTTCCACCTGCCGCCGGTACGCAGGCGCCGTGGCAACCGCGATACTGTGTCCGCGCGCGCGAAGTCCCGCGCCCACGGCAAGGTATGGGCGCAGGTCGCCAATTGAACCTGTGGTGGCCAGTACAATCCGGCTCAAGATCGAAATCCCTTACGGCGGAAGACGAGGTATGAAGTGACACCCGCGGGGATACGCCAACAATGAAGGGACGAGAACACCAACGCGAGCCGCTCCGATCAGCTCCTCTGAATCGCTTGAGGTCATTATACCTTCGCATCATACCTTTGTATCGCTCGACGCGATTCCGAACGCTACACCGATGTTAGAATCCGACCAGATGAAAAGATGGCTTCCGATTTTTCTGGCCGTGGTGTTTGCACTTCAGGGACAGCATTTCACTCGAGGCGTCGGCATTTACCCAGGCGACCCCCGCCAGAATTTCGCGGTAACGTTAGTTCCGGATACCTCGCAAACTTACCGTAACCTCGCATTGCACAGGGCCGCCTACCAGTCCAGCTCTTATGACTTCAACCTGACATCCCAGTTGGCGACGGATGGAATCCGCGAAACGAAGCTGCCTCGCTGGTTTTCGATCTCAACCAACGAAGGGCCGCTCACGAGGCAACAGCGCGAGCACACCCAGGACCACAACATCACCACCACCAGCGTGTTAAACGGGCCGCACGCATGGATGCAGTTCGAATTCGGCGGCGACGAACCACCCGAGGTGGACAGCATCGAGACTGCCGGAATCAATGCCGTATCGAGTCCGGATAAACCAGCGGGTTGGTCCATGGTTGTGAGCGGCTCCGACGACGGGCACACCTGGAACGAGTTGGGCCGCTCTTCGAGCGCGGAACGCGTGCCGACGCCTGTCAGGTTCTTCGATCTCTTCGCTGGCTGGAAGCCCGGTGACCCGCTCAGCCCCAGGCTTGCGGCTTTTTTCGCGGGCGAACCGCTTGACCCTCATCCGTTCACACCGGCGGTAAGGCTGAACAATCCCGCGCGCCGGCGTTTCATTCGGGTGGAGTTTGACGCTCCGGCGGTAACGAGTTGGACTATCGCCGAACTGATCCTGAAAGATCAGAACAAGCGCGTCGACGCCGGGGGCCCGTATCGCTTCAACAGCTCATGGAAAGCGGCCACCGATGGGAATGAGTGGGTGTATGTCGATCTGGGTTCAGTTTCAACGTTTGACCGGGTGGTGCTCGCGTGGCTGCGGC
Organism: Bryobacteraceae bacterium; assembly: GCA_050013535.1. GTDB lineage: Bacteria > Acidobacteriota > Terriglobia > Bryobacterales > Bryobacteraceae > CAWACP01. Next base: position 3,569 of record JBEKFB010000284.1, read on the forward strand.
GGCCGGCTGTCGGGGTCCTCCAGATTTCCGATGACGCCACCACGTGGCGCACCGTACGCGAGTTGCCCACGAGCGGCGATACCGACGATCTGAAACTCGACAGGCCACAAAAGGCGCGCTATGTCCGTGTGCTTCTCACTAAAGCAGCTACCGAGGACGGCTACATCCTGACCGAGATGGAAGTGTGGGGGCAAGGAGGCGTGGTCCCTAAACCTCAGCCTGCACCACTGGCGGCTAACGGGCGTCTGCAACTTTCCGCCGGCGCATGGCGCATTCAGCGAGATTCTTTGACGGCGGCCGATGGCGGGGCCATTTCCAGGGTTGGGTTTGACGATCACGACTGGTTGCCCGCCACCGTTCCCGGTACGGTTGTCTCAAGCTGGTTTGACGACGGCGCCATCCCGGACCCGGCTTACGACAACAACATGATGATGCTGTCGGACTCGTTCTTCTATGCCGACTTCTGGTATCGGGACGAATTCATCGCCCCGCACGCAACTGTGGGAGGGCGAACCTGGCTCAATTTCAATGGCGTGAACTGGAAGGCCGACGTTTACCTCAACGGAGAATCCATCGGTCGCATTGAAGGTGGATTCATTCGCGGAAAATTCGACGTCACCGGGAAAATCAAGCCGGGTGAAAAGAACGCTCTGGCCGTTCGCATCATCAAGAATGCTACGCCGGGAAGCATCAAAGAGAAGACCCTGCAATCCCCCGATCCGAATGGCGGCGCGATCGGAGCGGACGACCCGACGTATCATGCGACAGCGGGCTGGGATTGGATTCCCAGCGTTCGCGGACGCGACATCGGAATCTGGAGCGATGTCTCTTTGCAGGTCACGGGTGGCGTCACCATCGAAAACCCGTTGGTAACCACTACGCTGCCCCTTCCCGATACTTCCCGCGCCGATGTCACGGTGGAAGCGACGCTGCGCAACAGCGATTCGCGGCCAGTCTCGGGAATCCTGCGCGGCACTTTTGGCCTGGTTCCGTTCGAGATGCCCGTCACCGTGGATGCGGGTGCGGTAAAGACCGTGAAGTTCGATCCCGCTACTACGCCCGATCTCCGCCTGCAACATCCGACGCTCTGGTGGCCCGCGGGTTATGGCGATCAGAACCTGTACACAGTGGAACTTTGGTTTGTAACAGGCGACCACGTCTCGGACGACATCAAATTCCAAACCGGCGTCAAACAGTTCACCTACAGCGTTGACGCTCGTCCGGGACTGCCCGACGATGCCAACACGCTGAAGATCTGGATCAACGGCCGCCGATTTATCGCCCGCGGCGGGAACTGGGGATTCCCGGAAGAGTTGCTGCGCTATCGAGGCCGCGAGTACGACTGGGCCGTCCGCTATCACAAGGACATGAACTTCACCATGATCCGAAACTGGGTGGGGCAAGTCGGCGACGATGCGTTCTACGACGCCTGCGACAAGTACGGAATCGTGATCTGGCAGGATTTCTGGCTGGCCAATCCCGTGGATGGGCCGAATCCCAACGACCCAGCGATGTTTCTCAAGAACGCCGAAGACTACATCCTGAAGATCAGGAACCATCCATCGGTGGGCCTTTACGTGGGGCGTAACGAGGGCAATCCACCCGAGCCGATCAACAGCGGCCTGGCGAAACTCACGGCGTCACTGCACCCGAATTCGTATTACATTGCCAATTCCGCGTTTCCGCCGGTAAGCGGCGGCGGGCCGTACTCGACGCAGTCCGCGAAATTCTATTTCGAGCATCGCGCCACGACGAGACTCCATAGCGAGTTAGGCATGCCCAACGTGCCGACCATGGACAGCATTCGTCAAATGATGCGCGCGGGTGACCTCTGGCCGATGAATGACGTCTGGGGCGAACACGATTTCACCAAAACCGGCGCGCAGGGATTGTCGACCTGGATGGAGATGCTCGACAAGGACTATGGCGGAGCCGCGAATCTGGAGGACTTCGTTGCGCTCTCGCAGTTTATAGATTACGACGGCTATCGCGCCATGTTCGAAGCGCAGGGCAAAAACAGGATGGGCATCCTGCTGTGGATGAGTCATCCATGCTGGCCCTCGTTCGTCTGGGACACGTACGACTACTATTTCGATCAGAGCGG
>JBEKFB010000285.1:0-6175 GCA_050013535.1 Bryobacteraceae bacterium
TCGCCACACCGCCATTGAGAAGCCCGGTGCCCAACGTCGTGGAGCCGTCCTTGAAGGTAACCGTGCCGGTTGGCGGTGGACTGCCCTGCTGGCCGCTAAAGTCCTCATCGGTCGCGGTAAACGTTACCTGCTGACCGAAGGTTGACGGGCTGGCGTTAGTGGTCACGATGAAGGTGGTCAATCCCTGCGTGACAGTAAACGAAACGGGCTGCGAAGAGCACGGGAGGTAGTTGGCATCCCCCTGGTACTGGGCGGTGACGGTATGGTGCCCGACGCTCGAGCTATAGATCAAGGATGTCGTGGCGGAGCCCGGTGCAGTGAGCAAGGGCTCAGATCCCAATGTGACTCCTAAAGTGGTGTCCTCGAATGCAACCGTTCCCGTTGGCGGAATCGCCCCGGGAAAGTTAATCCCTGCTCCCAGAGTGACTGGCTGGTTCAATGGGATTGGGGGGTCAGGCAGAGCCACAAGATACGCAAACTTTGTCGCCGCCTTGCCCACCGTAAGCGGTAGTGCCGCGGAATCACTCCCCGCGTTAGAATTGTTCCCCTGGTAAAGTGCCAAAATGCCGTGTGGGCCTACGGTCAGGACACTCGTAGAAAGCGTCGCCTGCGACGAGCGTGTGCCCTCGATAGCCGTAAGGGCGACCGAGCCCAATGTTCCGCCGACTCCAGGGTCCTCGAATATGACGGTCCCTGAGGGCGCAACCACCCCGATCGACACCACCGTGGCTACTAATTGGACCGTTTGTCCATACGTCGAGGACTGCGGCCCCGTGAGGGTGGTTGTAGTGGCAAGGGCGATGAGCGGGGTCTGGCCCTGCGCGTAGGCGCCCACGGTCGTGAGGCTTAGGAGTGCCCCAAGAAACACGAATCTCATCGGGAGCCAAACACCCCTCTTCGCTGTCCACGTTTTTTCCATGATCTTCCTTCCCTCCGCTGTGCCCAGCCGTAAGCGACTGCCCCGCGTTCAACTCTTCAGGCGCAATCCTAGCAGAAGAACTGGCATCGGGAAGAAGGAAATTTGAGGGGCCGGTGTGAGGTGGTTCAGGCCGGACCTGGTGTGGCCCGCCCGGCGGTAGGGAAGCGCCTCACATGGTCCGATGTTGCGATAAAAAGCGGCGGTCATGCCCAGCACCCGCCCGCCGCCGGTGGTCAGTCCGTAGACGTCCAGCGCCGTGCCCATCGGGAAAATGACTTGGGCGGTAGACGATCGGGCGCCGCGCTCATTCCCGGCAGGCGCAATCCCGGCGGGAAAACTGGCATTGTTACGAAAGGAATTTTGAAGCGAACCGTGCGGACGTCCTTCAGCCCTGGCCGCTCAGCTCGGTCAAAAGCCACGCCCGAGCCACTTTCCAATCGCGCATCACCGTTTCCGGCGACACTTTGAGCACCTGCGCGGTCTCTTCCACGCTGAGGCCGCCGAAGAAGCGGAACTCGACGATCTGCGCTCTCCGGGGATCCGCCCCGGCCAGAGTGTTCAGCGCGTCGTCGAGCGCCACCACTTCACGGGCTCGCACGGAAAGGAGATCGACGGACAGATCCACATCCACAAGCGCGGGTCTGGCGCCACGCTTGGCGGCGGACTGCCGGCGGGCCCGGTCGACAAGGATTCGCCGCATCACGCTCGCCGCGACAGCAAAAAAGTGCGCTCGATGCTGCCAATCGACCTCATGCACATTCACCAGGCGCAGATACGCTTCGTGGACCAGGTCGGTGGTCTGCAGGGTGTGTCCGGAACGTTCGTTCCGCAGGAAATGGGCGGCCATTCGGCGGAGCTCCCTATAAACGCGTGGAGTTAGCTCCTCTAATGCGTCGGAATCGCCGTCCGCCCATGCGCGAAGGAGTTGCGTGGTGTCGGGGGTCGATGGGGATGCCGTAATATATGTACGATACAACGATTCGGGATGGGGAAAATGACCCCGCAGCGCTGGCGTCAAATCGAGAACCTCTATCACGTGGCCCGCGAACGGGATCCCGCCGGGCGCGCAGCGCTGCTCGAAGCCACCGATCCTGAAGTCCGGGCGCGCGTGGAGCAAATGCTGGCCCTGGAGTCCCAGGGCGCGATTCTCGACCGGCCAGCGGCGGCCCACCTCGAGGCATCCACGGCCGTGGCCGCGGGAGCAACCTTGGGCCCTTACCGGATCGACGCTCCAATCGGCGCCGGCGGCATGGGTACGGTCTACCGCGCCACGGATACGCGCCTGGGACGCGTGGTCGCTATCAAAATCGCCCTGGAGCGCTACAGCGAGCGCTTCGAGCGCGAAGCCCGTGCCATTTCGGCATTGAACCACCCGCACATTTGCACTCTCCACGATGTCGGCCCGAACTACCTGGTGATGGAACTGGTAGAGGGCTCCACATTAGCCGAAGAGATCGGCAAGGGCCCGCTGACTCCTGAACAGGTGGCGCGGTACGGAGCGCAAATCGCCAGCGCTCTCGCGGAAGCGCACGCGCACGGAATCGTTCATCGCGATCTCAAGCCTCCCAACATCATGGTCACGCGCCATGGCCTGAAGGTGCTCGACTTTGGGATCGCCAGGAAGACCTCCGAAGCGCCCCTTACGGAATCGAAGATGGTTGTCGGCACACCCGCGTACATGGCGCCGGAACAGGTGCAGGGACGCGAGGCCGACGCGCGTGCAGACTTGTTCGCGCTCGGGCTGGTGCTCTATGAGATGGCTGTGGGAAGACTGCCGTTTCCCGGTTTGTCGCTCGGGCTTATGCTCGCCAGCGGCTCCGCGGCTGTAGTGTCGCCGCCCTCGCGGGAACGCGCCGCCATCCCGGCCGGCCTGGATGGATTGGTGGCCAGTCTGCTCCAAAAGGACCCCGCGCGGCGCCCGCAATCCGCTTCAGATGTCGCGCGACAGCTAACTGCGCTGGCGGACCGCCTTGCCGCTCCCACGCCGCCGGCTGCGCGACGCGTGTTCCGGCCCATCTTTACAGTTCCCGTGGTTCTGTTCCTTCTCGCGCTCATCGCGGCCGGCGCCTGGCTCTACCAGCGATCCGAGCGACGTCATTGGGCACGTGAGCAGGCCATCCCGGAGATCGCCAGGCTGACCGCCGAAGGGAAACCGCTGGCGGCTTTTCTCCTGCTTCAAAAAGCCGAAGAAAATCTGCCCGGTGATCCGCAACTCGTCCACATCGCCCAAACCTCCACGGGCTTCACCTCCGTCCATTCCACGCCGACGGGTGCGCAGGTCGAGATCCAGGATTATCTTTCGCCGAATAGCGACTGGTTCCCCCTGGGCGCCACTCCTCTCGGGCGCGTCCGAGTCCCCCACGGTTATTTTCGTTGGAGGGTTTCCAAACCGGGGTCCGGGGAATTCATAACGGCGCCATTCACGGCGGACGCGATGCAGTTCGCCCTGGGGTCCGCGCTGGATGCCCCGCCGGGGATGGTCCCGGTGCCCGCCGTTCAATTTGAAGACCTAATCGGCTTCGTTGGGTGGATATCCCAGCGGCTCCCCCCATATGACATTGACAAGTTCGAAGTGACCAACCGCCAATATCAGGCGTTCCTGGACCAGGACGGATATCGAAAGCGGGAGTACTGGAACGAGAAGTTCGTCAAAGACGGCAAGGAACTGACTTGGGATCAGGCCACGGATTTGTTCAGAGATGCGACCGGCCGGCCCGGACCCTATACCTGGGAGGGCGGCCAGTTCCCGCCGGGCCAGGGCGACTACCCCGTCGCCGGCGTGAGCTGGTATGAGGCGGCGGCTTATGCGGCGTTCGTGGGCCACAGCCTCCCGGCCCTCGCACAGTGGTACAACGCAGCTCCAATTGAGGTCGCCAGGTTCAGCATCAACGAGAGCAACTTTAACGGGCGCGGAACGTTCCGCGTCGGTGCGTCGGCAAGCGTCGGCCCGTATGGCACCTACGACATGACCGGCAACGTGCGGGAGTGGTGCTTGAATGCCGTCAATGGGGATCGGCGCTTCATTCTTGGCGGGGCGTGGAACACCCAAACCTACCAGGCCTACTATCCCGAGGCTCTTCCTCCCTTCGACCGATCGCCTTCGAACGGATTCCGCACGGTTCTGAACAGAGCGCCGCTTCCGCCCGCCACGGCCGCGCCGGTGGTGGGAATGGACAGGGATTTTACAAAGGCGAAGCCGGCATCGGACGAAGTATTCGCAGCCTGGCAGGCGATGTATGCTTACGCGGCGCGTCCCCTGAACGCGGAGAGCCAGGGGATTGTCGAGAATACGGCGGATTGGACGAAGCAGAAGATCGTCATCGATGCCGGATACGGCAGCGACCGCCTTCCCTTGTTTCTTTTCCTGCCGAAGAACGTGCACCCGCCGGTTCAGGCACTGGTTTTCTTCCCAAGCGCGAGGGTGAGCACGATGCCGAATAGCGATGATCTGGGCGATATGGAGTTTATCGACTATGTGATTCAGAGCGGACGCGCGGTGCTGTATCCCATCTACCTGGGGACGTACGAGCGGGCGAAGGGGGAGGAGGCGTGGCAGGATCGCGACTGGCTGATACGGCAGTCCAGGGAGGTGCGGCGGGCGGTGGATTATCTGGAGACCCGTCCGGATATCGACAAGGGCAGGATCGGGTACCTGGGGGTGAGCATGGGCTCGGCGAACGGCGTCATCTTTGCGGCGTTGGAAAACCGTTTCAAGGCGGTTGTGTTTCTGGACGGAGGCTTTTTCGTCGAGCCGGCGCAAGCGGGCACGGACCAGGTGGACTTCGCTCCGCGCCTCAAGAAGCCGGTCCTGATGGTGAACGGCCGCTATGACTTTACCTTTTCGCTGGATCGCGCGCAATTGCCGATGTTCCGCATGATCGGAACGCCGGAAGCGGAGAAACGGCACGTGGTCTTCGATACTCCGCATGACGTAAGCCAGCAGAAGACCGAGCTTTCCCGGGAAGTGCTGGCGTGGTTGGACAAATACCTTGGCAAGGTCTATTGACCGTCTCAAACCGGGATGAACGGGTCAGGCGCCACGCCTGGCGGTGGAAGCCAGTTGCCATGCGAAACCAATCACACAGGGGGCAACCGGCCAAACTTTCATTTCGTGATCACCGGCAGCGAAGAGAACGCGTTGTTGCCGATGAACCGGAGCGCCGTAGCAGCAACGCTGTGCTGGAGACGCAGTCGATGGTTCCGCGCATGCCCGTGAGCGCCGGGAACAGGTAGTTGGCCCAGTGCCCGAATGAGCTGAGCTCGGGAACGGGGACCGCGTCCGGAATCATCACGCCGTTCTGATTGCGCCGCGCAGATGAGGTCCGCCGGACTCGCACTGAGGTTGGAGATGGCGAAGCCGGTGTAGAACGGTTGCCCATTACCGGCGAGGCCCGCGATGCCAACGTTAACCTGTCGCATTCAAATTCATTATGTGGTGTCGCCGGATGACGGCGAAGCGATCAGCGCGCGAACAGGCCCTGCAAGGAATCGTCAAGCGCTAACCGCTGGCACGGTGGCGCAGCTATAATGCAGCCAATGTACCGCCGCTCCACGTTTCTGCTGCTGCCTGCCGGGTTACTGTCACGGCTAGTGGCGCAGGTGGGTCACGTCCCCACGCCGGAAGGTCCCTCGCTGGACGACGGCAAGGACGAGAAACTCCCCAACGGCAAATTGCGCAGCGACGATCAAGAAAACCGAGGAGATCGAGAAACTGGCTAAGCGGATAAGAGGAAGGTTGAAGCAATAGTTCCGGGGGCGATTGTTCGAACTTCCGGCAACCGGCATCGCCGTTTTGCGTCTATCCTCAAGAGGATGAGGAGGCACATGATTAACAACATTTCATGGCTGCGTCAGTGGATTGCGGTGGCGCTCGCGGTTCTGCTGGTGCCGTTCACACAATCCAGCCTGTACGCGCAGGGCGCTTATGCCCCGCTCGACGCTGTACAGCTCGACCAACTGGTAGCGCCCATCGCCCTCTATCCCGACTCGCTGGTGGCGCAGGTGCTCACCGCGTCCACATTTGCCGATCAGGTGAACGACGCCGACAACTGGATCCATCAGAACGGTGGAATGCCTCCCGCTCAACTGGCCGCCGCCGTAGACAGCATGCCCTGGGACCCCAGCGTGAAAGCCCTGGCCGAGTTTCCGGCCGTGCTGGATAACATGGCTCGCAACAACGGCTGGAGCTCGGCCTTGGGCAACGCCTATTACAATCAGCCCGGCGATGTGATGAATGCCGTGCAGGCGATGCGCTAT
>JBEKFB010000286.1:0-5559 GCA_050013535.1 Bryobacteraceae bacterium
AACTCGCCGCGCTTCACATCGAGATCGACGCCGCGCAATGCATTCACGTCCACATCGCCAACGCGGTATACCTTCCGCAAGCCACGAACGGAGAGGATGAGGGCGTCATTCATACGAAAGCGCCTCGATGGGGTCCTGCCGCGCCGCTTTCGCTCCGGGCCACGCCGCGCCCAGCAGCGCCCCCACCAACGCGAGACCCGTGGCAATGGGCCACCAGTCGGGGACGATGGCCTGGATGAGTCCGCCGGTCGCGTAGGTCATAATCAGCCAGCGCGCGACGTAGGTGAACAGGATGCCCGTGATCGAACCCATCAGGGCCAGCACTGTCGTTTCCCGCAGCAGGATATTCAGAATCAATGCGGGTGACGCGCCCAGCGCCTTCAGTACGCCAATCTCGCGCGTGCGCTCCAGCACCGCCGTGTACATGGACAGAAACACTACCAGGAAGCCCACCACCACACCCAGGGCCACCACCACCGCGATGAACTGCCTGAGCATGGGCACGTTATTGACGCTGTACTCCGACGTCAGCTCCTCCATGGAATCGATCTTGTAATCGGCCATGCCGTGCGCTTTGAGGTAATCGATCACCTGCTGCGTGTTCGCAGGGTTGTCCAGCTTGACATACACGACCATCACCTTGCCGGTGTTCGAGGTCAGATCCTGAAGCCTCGCGAGAGGAATGATGACCCGCGCCAATTTGCCGGATTCGTAGACGCCGCTGACACGCCAACGCCGGTTGAGCATGGTGATGTAGCTACCGGCGTGAAGATTGTGCTGTTGCGCGTAATACTCGTCGACGACGACCTCATCCGGCTTCTCGAACGCACGGCCGGAGATGAATCGGAATGGCCCGCTCATCTTTTCGAACTCGGGCAAATCGAGACCCGTCACCGAACTGAGAAAGCCGGTTCCCTGTATTAACGCGCCGGTGGCCATCGCGACATGCGGCTGTTTTTCAAGATAGGGAATGAAGTTCTGCGAGAAGCCAGCGCCCAGCGAGAGAATGGCGCTGCCCGGCGCGCGAACGATGATGTCCGCTCCAATTCCGCGCGACCGGCGGATCTGGTCCTGCAGCAACCCGCGGCTGACGCCCACCAGAGTGAGAATCATGCAGACCTGAACGCCAATGGCGACGGTGCTGAGAAGAGTACGGATGGGGCGATGACGCAGATTTTCGAAAACGAGTTTGTTGATCAAACTCTTTTATTCTAGTGGACACGCGACGCCAGTCGCGTTTGTGCGTCCTTTACCCAACACGGCTGAACGCCGCGTACCCGCCTCAGGCGGCCGCGCTCATGGCCAGGCGAACCAGCAGACCTGCACCCTGACCCGGCCGCGAATCGAGCTTGAGATCGCCCCCCAGCGTGCGCACCCGGCGCTTGATGCTGATAGGGCCCAAACGCAGCATGTCCAGCTCATCCAGCGAGAATACGCCGCTGAAAGGGAAGCCATTGCCGTTGTCTTCCACGCTGATCTCGATGCCGCCGTCTTTCTTACGCGCCGAAACGGTCACTCGCGTCGCACCGGCGTGTTTCTGGATGTTGTACAACGCTTCGCGGACAATCTGCAGCAACTCCAGCGAGACCTCCGGGTCGGCCGGTTCCAGAAACTCGGTGCTCACGAACGATGCGGAAATCCCGCTGTCCTTCTGGAATTGCTCCACAATGCGCCCAATCGTGGAAGACAGGCTTCCATCCACATCCACCGGCCGCATGCTGCGGACGAACGTGCGCAGATCCGTGACCTGCGTCTTGCACAGATCCTGCAATTGCACCAGCTCGTCGACGGCCGCCCGCTGATCGCGCATCAGCAGCTTGCGGATAATCTCAAGACGCATCTGAAAACTGATGAAGCTCTGCAGCGGGCCGTCGTGGAAATCGGCCGCGATCCTCTGCCGTTCGCTGTCGCGCGCCTTTTCCGCGTCGTAGCGGTACAGCACGCTCTGCTTCGCCGCGCTGGCCAGACGGTCGTCATACCAGGCCTTCTGCACCGCCAGCACCACCGCCACGATGCCGCCACAGATAAACACCGGCAACAGCACGCTGGCGTGGAGCGGGGATGTTACGTACAGCAGGCTGATGGACGCGCCGGTCACGATCACCACTCGCGCCCACGTGTGCAGCATCACCGCGACCACCAGGATGTAGGCGTAGAACACGGAGCTGATCCAGTAGCTGTACCCGCTGCTGCCGGACGCGTAGAGGAAAAAGAAGAGAAAATCCGCGGAGAGCGCCATCAGCGGATAGCCGCTCTGTTCGAGGCTCTTCCAGAACAGCACTACGCCGGAATAAACCGCGTAAGCCGCGAACAGCACCACCGATTCCGTTATGGACCCGCTGGAGGCAATCAGCGATGTGACCAGGCAGCTCAGAGAGAGCAGCAACCGGACCGTCGACAAAAACCGCCGCCAGAGATGCGGTAGCATCGCAATTTATATCGGCTGCCGGGACTCCGCGGATCATAGGAGTGCCCGGCACAATCTACGTTAGTACCAGGATCATAACACCGGCGATTCTGGTCGTGTATCCTAAGGGGAACGCCCTGGTAGCGTAGGCCCAGTTCACTAAAGCGGGTACTGTAGCCCCTGGGATGTTGCAGAACCATGATGAACCCGGCATACTGAACGGAACAAAATGGATTTTGATATCTCCGACATCCTCTTTATCGTCGTGGTCATCTGGGTGGCCATCGCCATCATCAACAGCAATGGTGGCGGCGGGCACCGCGCCCCTGTCCCCGCGGCCTAGCCTCTTCAAGTCGCGCCCCAGGCGCGACACCACTACTACGCATCCGGGCTTTCTCACATGTCCTCGGTAATCATCGCCGGAGGAGGGTTGGCAGGTCTGGCCACCGCCGCCGCACTCGGCAGCGCCGGGTATCGCGTGGATCTTTTCGAATCCCGCGGATTTCTCGGTGGCCGCGCGACCTCCTACGAGGCGCCAGGGAGCGGAGACACAGCTGATCCTCCGGAGATCATCGACAATTGCCAGCACGTCCTGCTGCGCTGCTGCGTAAACCTGCTCGATTTTTACCGGCGCCTCGGAGTCGCCGGCGACGTTCGCTTTTTTCGCGAGTTCGTTTTCATCGAGCCGGGTGGCCGGGCATCGGTTATGCGCCGGGGCGTTCTGCCCGCGCCTGCGCACTTCGCGGGAAGCTTTGCGGGACTGAAATTCCTCGGCATGCGCGACAAGCTGGGTATCGCCCGCGCGATGCTGGCCCTGCGTCGCGAACGAACCACCCGAACCGATCTCGACCAGATCACCATGCTCGATTGGCTTCGCGAAAAGCGGCAAACCGAGCAAGCGATCCATCGTTTCTGGGGTCAGGTGCTGGTGAGTGCGATTAACGAAGAGCTGGGCCGCATGGCCGCTAGCCACGGGTTCCAGGTGTTCTGGCTCGGTTTTCTGGCTCGTCCGGATTCGTATGAGATGGGCGTTCCCGCGGTCCCCCTGGTGAAGCTCTACAGCCCGGATGCATGGGAGAAAATCGGCAAGGTGAAACTGCATCTTCGTGCGCCGGTGGAGCGCTTGGACGTCGAGAGGGGTCGCGTGCGTTGCGCCATTGCCGGGGGCGTGGAGCACACTGCGGACTTCTACGTGGCTGCGGTTCCCTTCGAACGATTGGGTGCCCTTGCTCCGAATGCCGGGCTCGATATTCCCGCGCTGGGTCACTCGCCCATCACCGGCATTCACCTCTGGTTCGACCGCAGCATCACCGATCTTCCCAATGCCACACTGCTGGACCGCACCATCCAGTGGATGTACAACAAGAGCGAAGGCCGTTACCTGCAGCTTGTGGTGAGCGCGTCGCGAAGTTTGCTGGACATGCCACGGCAGGCGGTGATGTCGTTGGCGCTTCGCGAACTGGTCGAGTTCTTTCCTGCTGTCCGCGAGGCAACCTTGGTGAAGGCGCACGTAGTCAAGGAAGTGCGGGCGACATTCTCAGCCGCGCCTGGAGTGGAACAACTTCGTCCCGGAACGCGGACCGCGGTGACGAATCTCTTCCTGGCCGGCGACTGGACGCGATCCGGCTGGCCCGCCACCATGGAAGGAGCGGTACGCAGCGGCTATCTCGCGGCCGAAGCGATCGCTGCGCGCCGTTTCCTGCTGCCCGACATTGCCTGAGTGCCCCTGCCATAATAGGTCTTCGAGGCATCCATGATCCGAAAAGCAGCCGTAGTTTTCCTGGCGCTCTGTGCCGTTCCCGTGCTGGCCGCTCCTCCCACCACGGCGATTGTCGTGAAGGTGACTACGTTATCGGGCAAGCCCATCGATCACGCCTCGGTGATCGTCAGGTTCATCTCCGGCCACGCGAAGCTCAAGCTCTACAAGGCAATTCGCACCCAATACGAGCTGCAGACCACGCAGGAAGGCGAAGCGAAGATCCCCACCATTCCGCAGGGCAAGATTCAGATCCAGGTGATCGCGAAGAATTACCAGACCTTCGGCGATGTCTACGATATCGAAGAAGCCGAGAAAACGGTCGAGATCAGGTTGAATCCGCCGCAGAGCCAGTACTCGGTTCACGAGTAGGCAGGCCGCCCCGTGCCGCAATCATTCACGGCATCTTACGATACTACGACGAAGATAGTCAGCGCAGTGGTGCTGTTCATCCTTGTTGGCGCTGATGTTTTCACCAGGAGCGCCATCGTAGCGGGTTTGGGCGCATTGGTGCTTGCGCTGGCATACGCATATTCGCCGCGTGGCTACGCCATTGCCGATCGTTCGATAATGGTGAAGCGGCTCATCGGCAACGTTCGCATTCCCCTGGACGCGATTCACGAGGTGCGATCCGCCACCCGCGACGATTTCCGGGCCGCTCTGCGGTTGTGGGGCAGCGGTGGATTGTTCGGCTATTACGGGGTTTTCCAAACCGCTCACCTCGGCAAGGCGACCTGGTATGTCACCAACCGAAGCCGCGCCGTTGTCGTCGTCGCCAGCTCTAAGACGACGCTGTTCAGTCCCGACGATGTGGCCGGTTTCATAACGGCGATCCATGAGGCCGTGCCGGTGCCGAAAGCCGATGGGAGCGGCCTCCCACAGGGGGCGGGAGGATCCTTCAGTTCCACGGGAAAGCTCATCGGGCTCACGCTGGCGATTCTCGCGATTGCCTTCGTGGCTTTGGCGATGCTCTACGCGCCCGGTGAGCCGAGCTACACGTTGACTTCGGAAGCGGTGACCATCCATGACCGCTTCTATCCCGTGACGGTGCATGCGTGGGAAGTGGATCTCGATCAGATCCGGGTGATCGACCTCGATCGAGATACCGAATGGCGCCCGACGCTGCGCACCAACGGATTCGCGAACTCGCATTATCAATCGGGGTGGTTTCGAGTCCTCAACGGGCAGATTGTGCGGATGTACCGGGCAGGCGGCCGGCGATTAGTGCTGTTGCCTCCGAAGGGCGCTGGCACGCCCGTGCTGTTGGACGCCGCCGACCCGGATCGTCTGGCCTCTGAAATCCGCGGCGCCTGGACGCGTGGCGCCGGGCGCGTTGCCGTCGGACGCCGCAGTAACGCGGCCGACGCCGCGTGTCCCGTGCGCAGTTCGCTATGCT
>JBEKFB010000287.1:0-5489 GCA_050013535.1 Bryobacteraceae bacterium
ACGGTACTGACCACCAAGAACGGGACCGCCCTTCGGATCAAGGACATCGCACAGGTCGTCCAGGGTCCCAAGATTCGTCTGGGACACATGGCCCGGGCCACGCATATGCCCGACGGAACCATTGTCGACGAACCGGACGTGATTCAGGGCGGGGTGTTGTTGCGCAAGGGCGCGGATGCGGAGCCATGTCTCGCAGCGATTCACAAGAAAGTCGACGAGTTGAACAATGTCATTCTCCCGCCCGGTGTGAAGGTGATTCCGATGCTGGATCGCTCGGATCTGCTGCACTACACGCTTCACACGGTGATGCACAACCTGGGCGAAGGGATGATTCTGGTCACCATCATCCTGCTCCTTTTCCTCGGCAATGTCCGCGCCGCCATCATCGTTGCATTAACCATTCCCTTCTCGCTGCTGTTTGCGTCGATATGGCTCAATCTGAGCGGCATTCCCGCGAATCTGCTCTCTCTGGGCGCCCTCGATTTCGGAATGGTAGTGGATGGCGCGGTAGTCATGGTGGAAAACATCGTCCGGCATATGAACCGGCAAACCCGTGCCCCTGGTGGCTGGGCAACAAAAACGCCCGCGGAGGTGATCCGCGAGGCCTGTCATGAAGTGCAGCGGCCGGTGTTCTACGCCATCGCCATCATCATCACCGCCTACATGCCCATCTTCACGCTCCAACGCGTGGAAGGGCGGCTTTTCCGCCCCATGGCCCTGACGGTTGCCTTTGCGCTGCTGGGCGCCATGACGTTTTCCATTCTCATCGCCCCGGTATTGTCCAGTGTGTTCTTCCGCCGTGGCGTCAAGGAGTGGCGCAACCCGGTGATGGCCTTCCTGATCGAGGGTTACCGAAGGAGCCTGCGGGTGGCCATTCGGCTCCGCTGGGTCACGCTGGGCTTCGGCCTGGCTGCACTGGCGGTGTCGGCTTTTCTGGCCTTTAGTGGAATCATCGGGTCGGAGTTCCTGCCGCATCTGGACGAAGGCGCCATCTGGGCGCGCGGCACGCTGGCCGACAGTACCAGCCTGACGGAGGGCGAGCGATTTGCCACCCAGTCGCGATATATCATTGCCTCCTTTCCTGAGGTGACCACGGTAGTGTCACAGGCTGGCAGGCCCGACGACGGTACAGACACCGGAGGGTTCGGCAACACCGAGTACTTCGTCGATCTGAAGCCAAAAGATCAATGGCGGCCTGTGTTCCACCGGAATAAGGATGCCCTAATCGATGCCATGAATTACCAGCTAACCAAGCTGCCCGGGGCTCTCTGGAATTTCTCGCAGCCCATTGAAGACAACGTTGGCGAAACGGTAACCGGAACCAAGGGGCAGCTCGCGCTTAAGCTATTCGGCAACGACTTGAAGATTCTCGATGACAAGGGAGATGAGGTCGTCGCCGCGATGAGGGACGTTCCCGGCATCATGGACCTCAAGATGTTTCACACCCTAGGCCAGCCGAATCTCGATTTCACCATCGACCGGAAGGTGGCGGCCCGCTTCGGAATCAACGTGGCGGACGTCCAGGACGCCATCCAGACCGCGGTCGGCGGCAATGCGGTCAGCCAGGTGCTGATCGGCGAAGAGGTGTACGACGTCGTTCCGCGATACCAGACGCCGTACCGCGATACCGCCAAAGCAATCGCGAATATCCGGCTGCTCTCACCGTCGGGCGAGCGCGTGTCTCTGGCCCAACTCACCCATGTTGAGGTTAAGGATGGCGCATATGACATCTACCGCGAGGGAAACACCCGTTATGATGCCATCACGTTCAACGTTCGCGGCCGCGACTTGGGAACCACGGTGGAAGACGCCATCAAGGCGGTGAACAAGAAGGTGAATCTGCCGCGCGGCTATCACCTGGAGTGGTCGGGTGAGTATGAGAGCGAAAAACGCGCCGAAGCACGGCTGCTGATCATTGTGCCTTTGACCATATTCCTGATCTTCGTCATTCTGTACACCATGTTCCGCTCGTTCAAGTGGTCCATTCTGATCATGGTCAACGTGCTTCTCGCCCGCGTGGGCGGGTTGCTGGCGCTGTTGATCACTGGCACTAACTTCAGCGTCGCTTCCGGCGTCGGCTTCCTTGCTCTGTTCGGTGTTTCCGTGCAGACCGGCGTGATCATGCTTGAATACATCAATCAGCGCCGCGCCAGAGGTCACACGATCTTCGACGCGGCTGTGGAAGGCGCCGTCCTCCGGCTTCGTCCCATCATGATGACCATGCTGGTGGCCACCCTGGGTCTGTTGCCCGCGGCGTTGTCGCATGAGATCGGCTCCGACTCGCAGCGCCCGTTCGCCATCGTTATTGTTGGCGGTCTAATCTCCGACCTGCTCATGAGTATCTATCTCCTGCCCACTTTGTACGTGTGGATGGCACGCGAAGGAGACAAGCTGCCGGAACCGGAGGAGTCCCATGAAGCTTAGGTGCGCAATTCTCTGCTTCGTGCCGGCTTGCCTGTTCGCGCAAACGCCGGGAGGACCGGTTACGATCACGCTTGATGATGCCATCCAGATGGCGATCCAACACAACCATAGTCTGCTCGCGGCGCGGACCCAGATCCAGCAGGATCAAGCGCTGGAGATTACGGCGGCGCTGCGTCCAAATCCTACGCTCTTCACGGACTGGGAATACCTGCCTCTTACAAGCCCCAGCGGTGGCGTCGGCAGTTACCTGCAGAACTCCACCGAAGGCGACATCGGCATGAGTTACCTCTTTGAACGCGGGGGAAAGCGGGAGCGCCGCATTCAGGCGGCAAAGGACGTTACCACCCAGCAGCGGTCGTTGACCGACGATAATGAGCGCACCCTCACGTTCCAGGTGGCGACGCTGTTCATCAATGTCCAGCTCGCTCAATCCACGTTGGAGCTCGCGCAGAAGGATCTGGCGAGCTTTCACAAAACGACGGATATCAGCGAGCACGAGTATAAGGTGGGAGGCATCGCGGAAAACGACTACCTGAAAATCAAGGTCCAGTTGGTCCAGTTTGAGAACGATCTTCAACAGGCGATCATGGCCAAGGCCCAGGCGCTGTCGGACCTCCGCCAACAGCTCGGTTATGAATCCGTGCCCGCCGATTACGACGTGACCGGTCCTTTCGAGTATCAGCCGGTGCCGCTCAACATCGATGAGTTGAAAGCGAAGGCCTTGCAGAACCGTCCCGACCTGCGCGCGGCTGTGCAGGGGGTCACCGCGGCGGATAGCGGATATGAACTGGCCAAAGCGAACGGAAAACAGGACCCCACCGTCTCCGGTAACTACTCTCACACCGGCGGCCTCAGTACCTTTACGTTCAGTCTTAGCGTTCCGCTGCCCATTTTCGACCGGAACCAGGGCGAGATCGCGCGGACCCGTTACGTGATTAACCAGGCGCAGGAGCAGAAAACGTTCACCGAAGGCCAGGCGCTCACTGACGTGAGAGATGCGTATGAAGGGGTCGTGGCCAACGAGCGTATTCTGAAGGTGTATCTGTCTGGTACCCTCGAAGCTGCGACGCGGAGCCGTGACATCGACGACTATGCATACCATCACGGCGGCGAGGCTCTGCTCGATTTCCTCGATGCCGAGCGAACCTACCGCGCCACGCAGCTCGCTTACCGCCAGACGCTCGCAACCTACCTGCAGGCCGTCGAGCAGCTCAAGGAAGCGGTGGGGAGCAGGAGCCTGAATTAATGACAAGAGCAGAAGTTCGCGCCCGAATCGAAGAAATCGGCATCATCCCCGCTCTTCGCGTGTCTTCGCCGGAGCAGGCCGTGTTTGGCGCGGAGGCGGTGAACCATGCCGGCATCCCCATCGCGGAAATCACAAATACGGTGCCCAACGCGGCGGGGGTGATCTCTCAACTGGCGCGGCGTTTTCCCGACATGGTGGTGGGTGGCGGGACCGTTCTGGATACCGAGATTGCGCGGCGTTTTCTGGACGCCGGCGCGAAGTTCCTGACCAGCCCCGGGCTTGTCATGGAGGTGGTGGAGTTCGCGCTGAAGAACGACGTTGTCGTATTCCCCGGCGTGTTGACTCCCAGTGAGGTGATTACGGCGTGGAAGGCCGGCGTGGATTTCGTCAAGATTTTCCCCTGTGCGCCCGTCGGCGGTCACATCTATATTCGGTCTCTGAAGATACCTATGCCGCACATACCGCTGATTGCCACCGGCGGCGTGAATCAAACCAGCGCGGTCAATTTCATTCTGGCCGGGGCCACCGCGCTGGGCATCGGAGGGGAGTTGATTCCGCAGGAAGCGCTGAACCGGCGGAAGGATGAGCAGATCCATGAACTGGCGCGGCGGTACCTGGGCATGGTGAAGCAGGCGCGCGACCGCCTGGCCGGACGATAAGGCCGCGTGGCTTATCGCATCCTCGCCGGCATCCTTCTTTATCTGGTCCTGCCTGTCATCTGGCTAGCTCTCGGCACGTTCATGATTCTGAAGCCCGTGCGCTTCGCCCACTTCATTCATGAGAACTTCGTCCTCTTGCCTCAGATCAGCCAGCGGGATAGGGGCTGGAAGCTTGTTATTCGCATTGGCGGAGCCGCGTTGTTCGCCTTTGCCGTGCGTTTCATCTGGAAGGCCGCGCAACTGCTGCGGTAGTATCTTCAAGAGAACGACCGTACCGGGTTTCGAAGTCATACCGCAAGGTCTGATCCTCGAAGACTCGGGGTTTGCCGGTTCGGTACGCCCAACGCCACTGAATCGGATGGGATTTGGGACCTATCCCATACATGCTCCTGCGGTCTTTCACCAGTATTTGTGTAACTTGCGCCAGGGCATACTGTGTCTATGGTCAGATTGCAAACCACTCTGGATACATGGAAGACCATCCGCCAGGACACGATTCAGGCCGTTGAAGACATGCCGGCCGGCGACTTCGACTTCAGGCCCGCTGACGGCCTCATGACCTTCCGCGAAATCGCCCGGCACATCCTCAATGCCGGACACGCCATGACCGGTATCCTGCTGGATGGGACCACCGACATGAGCGGTCCCGGCTTTCGCGACCTGCTCAAAAAGCACTCAACCGGGGTTCCACCCGATGTCGCTCAGCCGGAGCTCGCCGCCGCGCTCCGCCAGGCTGTTGAGGAGCGCATCGGCCAGCTCTCCGCGCAGGACGCCGCGTTTTTTGCCGGTGAGATCACGCGCTTCGACGGCATGCGCCTCACCCCTCTGGAGATGCTGCAAACGATCAAAGAGCACGAATTGACGCATCGTTCTCAACTTTTCATGTATCTTCGTTTGAAGGGAGTCGTTCCGCCCACTACGCGGCGGCGCGAAGTGGCGGCGAAGGCCGCGGCTCAGGCCCCAACCAGGGCGTGACGGCCCGCGAACGTGGTAAATCACCCGGGGAACGTGGTAAATCAGAGGTGACGTGGTAAATCAGGAACGGGAAGAGAAGACGTCCGAGGAGGAAGGAGCTACATGGTGAATTGCCCCGTCTGTGACGCAGCCATCGACGTCGATGAAGACGAACTGGACGAAGGAGAGGTCATCTCCTGCGACGA
>JBEKFB010000288.1:0-5470 GCA_050013535.1 Bryobacteraceae bacterium
ATGATGAACTTGCGGCGCGCGGTTGAGAAATACCGGTAGGCTACATCGATGGTGATGCCCTGCTCGCGTTCGGCTCTCAGCCCATCGGTGAGCAGTGAAAAATCCAGCGGACCGCTCGACCGGTTCAGACCCGATTTCTCAATCGACGCAAGTTGATCTTCATAAACGCCGCGCGATTCGTACAACAACCGGCCAATCAGTGTCGACTTGCCATCGTCCACGCTGCCCGCCGTCGAGAATCGAAGCAGGCTCTTCTCGGGCGCGGGTACGGCGCTCACCGTACTGGCTGCGACAGACCCCCTCGCAACGGCTTGTTCCACCGCCATCAGAAATAGCCCTCGCGCTTCTTTAGCTCCATGGAGCCATCCTGATCGTGATCGATCACCCGGTTCTCGCGCTCGGAACGGCGCACGTGAATCAGTTCATCGATGATCTGCGGAACGGTATCGGCTTCCGATCGCACCGCGCCCGTGCAATACGTGCACCCGAGTGAGCGCATCCGGCTCATCACCATCTGCGGTTGCTCTCCGGACTCGAGCGGCGGATTGTGTTCGGGTGGAATCAGCGTGCCATTGCGAACAATCATCTCCCGCGGTTTGGCGAAATACAGCGGAACAACCGGGATGTTTTCCTGCTCGATGTACTGCCAGACGTCCACCTCGGTCCAATTGGAAAGCGGGAAAACGCGGATAGTCTCGCCTTTGTCGATGCGCGCGTTGTAGAGGTTCCACAGCTCCGGCCGCTGGTTTTTTGGGTCCCATTGGCCATGGCTGTCGCGAAACGAATAAATGCGCTCCTTTGCCCGCGACTTCTCTTCCTCCCGCCGCGCGCCCCCGAATGCCGCGTCGTAACCACCTTCACGCAACGCATCCAGCAGCGCCTGGGTCTTCAGCAGAGCGCAGCATTTTTGCGTGCCCAGGCGAAACGGGTTGGCGCCGTCCTCAATCGCCTTCGTGTTGGTATGGACAATCAGCTTCGCCCCGATCTCTCGCGCGAAGTTATCGCGAAACTCGGTCATCTCGCGAAACTTGTAGGTGGTGTCGATGTGCAGCAGCGGGAATGGAATGGGCCCCGGCCAGAACGCTTTCTGCGCCAGCCGCACCAACACCGACGAGTCCTTGCCGATGGAATACAGCAGCACCGGACGTTCGAACTCGGCCACCACCTCGCGAAAGATGTAAATGCTTTCGGCCTCCAAAGCACGGAGATGTGGCAACGTTCTCATGCAGTTAGGGATATTGTAGCATCCCGATGGAATTAGCCTTGTTTGCACCGGCTTAGCCGGCCGGCCCCGGAGGCGCCTGACCGATTATAAGGCAGTTCACGGGGCGGTCCGGGTCGGCGGCCATGGCTTCGATCAGGGCGCGATACTGCTCCAGAATCACGTTGCCCGCGCGTTCGGTGAAATGAGCCGGGCTGTAATCGCAGCGCAGGGTGAGCCGCCCTTCGACAATGGTGGCGTGAATGTGCAACTGGAATGGCGACGACGGCGCCGCGACAGGACCAAAGGTGAACTGGAAGCGCAGCACCGCGAAACCCCGGCCGGACGCTTTTTCGGCCTGATACAGCTCGCGCCGGCATTGCTCCATCAGCTCGTTCGAACTCGGTGCGCCCCCTGCGTCAATGCGAACCGGTAACATCCGCCCATCGGCGTGAACGCCAATCAGCAGGCGATCCTGATCCGCGATGCGCGACACAAGAACGCTCCAGGCGGTGAGCAAGGCCACCATTCGCGACCGGTCGAGAGCATCGGGCACTTCGCTTGCGATCGCCGATGGCGCGGGCAGCGCGGCCTGCCGACGGCGATTGGTGGTGGTGAAGCGCCGCGAGTTAGCTCCCGACAAATGCTTGTGTAAGGCAACGAGGCTGTCGGCCATGTCACTTTCCATGGGACTGATCGAGAGCGTTGAGCGTAAGAGAGAAGCGCCCCTTGTCGATTGTCCGCTTGATGCGCGGCGGAAACAACCCACGGAGGTACGGGGGAAGGGCTCAGATTAGTACCAGGCCGGCAGGAGAAAAGCCTACGGCTGCATCCGGTCAGCCCAGCGGAGGTAACGCCACAGGTCGTGACGCAGGCGCCATGAGAGTGTCCAGAACTCGCGGAAAGTAATCTCTTCGGCGGGCCGGCCCAGATACGTTTCCACGCGCCAGCGTATATACGGGCTTCGCCATGGCCGCAACCGGTAGCCCTTCGTTGAATGCCACAGGAGTTCCAGCATCAGGGCATGCGAGCGCTGGCCGATTTCGGTTCCTTGGCGCCAGCCTCGGTCGCGTAATAGCCGGTGCGCGTGCGCACGGTTGGCGATCCTGGCCCTCGCACGGTGACGTGAATCTGGCGGAACGTGCCGTCGAGGGCGGGATTCGTCGGCGTGTAAGCAATGATGTACTGATTGCGAATCTCGTGCGCCACGGTCAGGGCGATCTCGTCTACTTCCGCCAACTCCTTCGGATAATACGCGAGGCCGCCGCTGGCGGTGGTCAGCGAACTCAGCACTCGCTTCGCCTTCTTCGCTTCGTGCGGCTCTTCGTCGCTGAGCAGACCGATCGCGAAGATGAGCACTTCGCTTTTCTGGGCCTTGTCCACCAGTTTCTCCAGCGTGTCGCGGTCGTTGCTCGCGGTGTCATTGCCGTCGGTGATCACCAGCAGCACTTTCTTGTCCTTCTTGCCTTTGGACTTTAGATAGTCGATGGACATGCTGATGGAATCGCGCAACGCGGTTCCTCCGCGCGAATCGATCCGCGCGATCCCCTGCTGCAGCAGGTTCATGTCGTTGGTGAACTCCACGTCAAGATAGGCTTCGTCGTTGAAATTGACGATAAACACTTCGTCCTGCGGGTTCGAAGCTTTTACCAGATCGAGCGATGCGCGTTCCACCTTGGCACGCTTGTCGCGCATGCTGCCGCTGTTGTCGATCACCATGCCGATCGATACGGGCACATCTTCACGCCGGAATACCTTGATGCTCTGCTCCGCGCCGTTCTCGAAGACCTTGAATGCGTCCTGCGGCAGCTCCGTGAGAAGCTTGCCCTTCTTGTCCACGACGCTGGCGTGAAGCACCACCAGCCGCGTGTCGGCCTTGAACAGTGGGACGTCGTCGCTTTGCGCCAGCAGCACGGAGGCCGCCAGCGGAATCAACAGGCTACTGACTCGGAGCATAATACCCAAGACGATAAAATGCCTTCAGCGGAGGGAGCCCGGCTGGCTGCGCCAGTTTCACCTGGACATGCCGGTACTTCCCGTTTCGATCCGGATTCTTCGGAGTATAGCCCAGCAGGTACTGATTGCGAAGTTCAATACCAATCTTGGCCGCCACGTCGGGCAGGTCGGCAAGGTTGTCCACCTCATACGCGCGCCCGCCGGTTTGCTCGGCCACCTGTTGCAGCAAGCCCGGCCCAGCCATCTCTTCCGGCGTCCGGCCTCTGCTGGACATTGGCTCGTAAATGCCGATGGCGTAGATCTGCACGTCGGCTTCGCGCACGGCATTGCGAATCTCAGTCTCGGTGTAGCGGCTGCTGTTATCGCCGCCGTCGGAGATGATCAGAATCGCCTTACGCGGATTCCTCGCCTTCTTCATCTCGTGCATGGCGAGATAAATCGCGTCCAGCAGGGCGGTGCGTCCCTTCGATTGCGTAAAGGTCAGGCTCTCCTGCACCTTCTCGGAATCCGGCGTGAACGGGACGGCCAGCTCGGGGCTGTCGTTGAACTCCACCAGGAAGAACTCATCCTGCGGATTGGCGGTCTTGAAGAACTCCGCGGCGGCCTGACGCGATTTTTGCAGCTTGGGGCCCATGCTCCCGCTGGTGTCGAAGACCAGACCCACCGACAGCGGCGCATCCTCGCTGGAGAACTGCGTGATAGCCTGCTCCACCTTGTCTTCGTAAATCTTGAAATGTTGTTTTTCCAGCCCGGTGACGAACCGGTTCAGCGGGTCGGTGACGGTAACCGGGATCAGTACCAGTTGCGTCTCCACGCGAATGTTCGAGTGGGGGACCAATTGCTGTGGAGCGGGGGTGGTGCTGACGCGAGGGGTAATGGCGACGTGCGCGTCCGGATCTTGAGGAGGAGGTGCGCCCTGGTCCGCGCCACCGGGCATTTCACAAACCAGCCATCCGAGCGAAATAACAACCGGGATGAAGCGGGATAACCCGCGGACTCTGGTCAGCACGGCGTGCGCCCTCAGTTCCGGCCGAGCCTCAGTATAACACCAGTTCGCAAAATCCCGCGTCACAATACCTTATGGATGATTTATGTAAACTCTTTGTTTCCAGATTATTGGCGACCGTGTGGCGATGGACGCACAGTTGTGCCACCCGGTTTCACGGCCGGTTCAAATCTGCCGTAAAATTCCTTCCAGCGCTTCCACGAAGAAATACTCGCCCCACATCACCGATTCGTCCACCCCCAGCTCTTTGTGGATGTGATAGACGCCCCCTCTCAGGATGCCTTCCCATTTCTTGTCCTTGCGCGCGAGATACTTCTGGCAAAGCGTCCGAACGATGAGCGCCGCGCTGGACCAGTAAAAGTGCGAGCGCAGCCGGTCCGGCGTGGCGCCTCGCAAACGCAGAAGCGCTGCCGCGGCGATCGCCGCCGCCGACGTGTCCAGAAGCTGGCGGTTATGCGCCGGCGCATTGAAATCCCACGGAGGGACGCCATCGGCGTGGGTGTTGCCAAGAAAGTAGGTGGCGCAGGCTTCGGCGGTTTGCAGAAAACGCGGGTCGCGCGTATATTCGAAGGCCACCGTGAAACCGTACATGGCCCATGCCAGACCTCGCGACCAGCAGGAATCCCCTCGATAACCCTGCTGCGTGCTCTGCCTCAGGAACTCGCCCGTTTCCGTGTCGAAGATGCCCTCGTGCGCGGTGGAACCGTCGCCCCGCACCAGATAACGCCGCGTCGTGAGACAGTGCCGCAGAGCGATGTCGCGCAACTTCCGGTCGCCGGTTTCGGCCGCCGCGTAATAGACGATGCCGACGTTCATCATGATGTCGATGAAGAGCGAGTCAGGCGAGATGAAGGACCGTAGGTAGCTGCCCTTTTCCTGGAACCGTTGCGCCAAAGTACGGCCTCCTTCGATGAGCACATCGTTCAGGGCCGGGTCTTTGGTCAGCTTGAACCAACGATGATACGTGGAGAGAAAGATAAAACCGAGGTCCTGGGCGTCTTTATCCTGCTTGCGGGGTTCCAGCGGCTTCGAGTAGCGAATGGCCTGCTCGCGCCAGGCGGAGGGCCCGCCGTTCTCCTGCATGGCGCGTCTCTCGAAGATCCACATCATGCCGGGAAGAAATCCATCGCACCAGTTGGTCCACGCGGGCCCTTCGTGCTTCCAGCGCCCGTTTTGCGTGTACATTGGATAGAAATCCGGGTACTTGTGGATCAGCTCGCGAACCTGATGCTGGGCGAACCGGAACGAATCCTCGAACAGCGTCCGGTCGTCGTCGAGTAAGAACTGTAGCAATCCCCGCTCCTTGC
>JBEKFB010000289.1:0-5854 GCA_050013535.1 Bryobacteraceae bacterium
CTCCTCGCGCGAGATCTGCTTCTTCAGGTTGATGTTTTCGAGCATGGAGCTACCGGTTTGATTGTATTCAAATCGGCGGCCCAATCGCGTTGGTTATTGCGCGGAGATCAGGCCTGAATGCGTCCGGCGCGCTCCAGGGTCGGTAAGATCTGCGCCGATTTGCCGATTTTCTTCCGGGCGATGCCCAGTTCGTAGAGGCTTTACAGATTGAGCCAGAACTCCGCGCTTGTGTCGTAGTAATGGGCCGGACGCAGGGCGGTATCGCCGGTGATGGCGCGTTGACCATTCAGAATGCCGGTGATGCGGTCGGTCGGCACATCCAGCTTGCGCGCCAGCTCTGCGGCGCTCATGTCGAGCTCTTTTAGTTCCGAAGTCAATTACTCTCCCGCATGTATCGGGGTCAAATCCATCGGATCCTCCGTTCATGACCCATTCAGAGAGATTTGGCGGCTGGAGCAATATGCCATTGCTTGTCCGAATCCATGCGGGTCTCAAATCGGCAGCAAATCCAACGCTCCCTGCAGCTCGCTGCGCGTGTGCGCGTCGCCCGTTCGCGTGGTCACTTCGATGCCCTGCTCGTACATCGCTCGCGCGTCCTCCACGCGGCCGAGCTTCTCCAGCGTCTGCCCGCCGTGAAAATACCCGGCCGCATAATTCGGATTCGCCGCCAGCAGTTGACGAAATTCTTCCACCGCGTCCTCAGGGCTCCCGATTCGTACCAATTCCATCGCCGGCAGCCGCTGGCCAATTCCGGAGCCGGCCCGGCGCCACGCGCACCGCTGGGCGAGCTATGGAGCGGGCTATGCTGCGCGCCCGGCTACGAAACTGAATCGGTCAATGCCGACGCCTGCAATACCGGCTATGCGCGCTCGCGATGTCCTCGTTTCCCGCCCGACACGCCTCACGACGCCGTCCGCTTTCATGTCGCCAGCGAAAACGGTGACCTGATCCACCTGCAGTACATCTACGAGAAACAGTGGTGGCCGGGCGATCATGGGACTCTTGATTACTCGCGCTCGCTCCACGCCATCGAAGCGGCTACGGGAACGGACGTGCTGCGTCAACAGGCCGCCGCCTTCGCCGCGAGCTGGATCCGCAAAACCACTGAGGAGCGCTGATGGCCGACCTGCCCGGAAAGTTCGTTCGCGAGTCAATTTCCGAATACACCGAATTCGCGCTCCCCACGGATGCCAACCCGCTGGGCAACGTGCTCGGGGGCAAGGTGATGCACCTGGTGGATCTGGCCGGCGCCATGGCCGCCATTCGCCACGCGCATTGCCAGGTGGTCACCGCCTCCGTTGATTACATGACTTTCCTTCACCCGATTCCCATCGGCTCATTGGTGGTCCTGCGATCGAGCGTCAACCGCGCGTTCCGCTCTTCCATGGAAGTGGGCGTTCGGGTGGAAGTGGAGGATCTACGCACCGGAATCCGCAAACATTCGTCCTCGGCGTACCTTACGTTCGTCGCCATCGACGAAGCCGGCAAGCCCAGGGCGATTCCGCCCGTGATTCCGGAAACCGACGAAGAGAAATCCAGGTATGAACAGGCCGAGCGCCGGCGGCAGTATCGTCTCGAGTTGCGCGAGCGTGCCCGGACCAGACAACAAAAGATGGGCAGTTAACCGGCGCAGCCCGTGGCCGCATGACAGCTTTTCGACGTCTCTAACGCAAAGCGAAGTGCTGGCTCGGTTGCGCGTGGCCAGCCCCGCAAGGCCTGCCAGATCTATGGAATGGCCGGTCGGATGTATACGTTTTCCAAATCCGCTAACGGACTGGCCGCGTATTGCACGGTACGGCAATGGGTTGTATAATCGTGCTACTATTTTCGCCAAATAGAGCACTTCCAGGGTGCACCATCAGGGGGCAGGAGGAGAGGAAGTCATGAGGAGAATGCGGGCAGCCGCCCTGGGCGCGCCACTTGCCTTGCTGTTTGCCGTCAGCGGGATTGCCGCCGATCGGGATCCCGCGCATGAAGCCATCCAGAAGAAGCTGGAATCCGAGTATCAGCTCACTAAGGCCACCGACGACAAGTCGGACATTGTAACCGCGGGTTCCGTTCTTGTGCTGCACAAGGACAAGGTGATGATGGTGGCATCCACCAGCGCAGCCAACCCGTGCATGAACACTTACAAGGACGGGAAGATCACACCGAACGGCGCGTGCGGCCTGGGTCAGAAGATCAGGAAGTTCAGCTTCGGGAAGATCCCGGGAAGCGGCAGCGCGCCATCCACGAGAAACTTCGTCTCCGGCGAGAAGTTCTGGCTCACGAAGATTGACGTCAGGAGCAACGGCATCGTCCTCGACTTCTTCACCGACGCCATTAGCGATACTCGCTACATCGGCGCTCTAACTATTCCCTTTGGAGCGGTGACGCCGTCGCCCGATGACGCTCTGAAAGCGGTGGCCGAAGTGATCACCGTGGCGCCCGCCGACGACTCCGCCAATTCCGGCAATGGCGACCAGCAACAGCAACCCGCCGCGCCGCAAAAGGGAGGCCAGCGACCGGCGCCTCCGCCTCAGCAGGCCGCCGCGCCCGCACCTCCGCCTCCGCCGGCAGCAGCCCCGCCGCCGCTCGATATTCCGCCGCCTCCGCCGGCTGACCCGGTGGAAATCAAGATTGGCCAGACAACCGATCAGGTGATCGCGGCACTGGGCCAGCCCGTTCGCAAGGCGAAGACGGCCACTCGGGAAATCTATTTCTATAAAGATCTGAAGGTCACCTTTGTCAATGGCAAGGTGAAGGACGTGGAGTAACCGATGCCGGTCCGGGATGTGAGCCGGGAAAGAATCTTGGAGACATTTTCAATGAAACTACGTAAGTTTTCGGCCGGATATTTCGTGGTGCCAGTCGCGGTACTGGTTTTCGCCTGCCCGGCATTCAGCGACACCAAGAAACCGGCGGCGCCAGCTAAAGCAGCCGCCCCAGCGAAAGCTGCGGCTCCCAAGGCGGGCGGGGCGGGTGCCGGAGCATCCAAAGGTCCTTCGACTGCTTCCCACGGTCCAACTACAACCGGTTCTCACGGACCAACGACAACTGGCTCTCATGGACCGACCACGACAGGCTCGCACGGACCAAGCACCTCGTCCCCACATAGCCCGTCTACTTCTGTGCACAGCCCCTCCACGCCTTCGCATGGGCCAGCAGGACCGTCGCATGGTCCCGGGGGGCCCGCTCACGGCCCGGTGTCTGCCGGACACGGGGGCGGTACCGCGGGCGCCAAGGGTCATTCGGTGGCTGAGACGCGGAACGGCTCGGTTGAACGCCGTGCCGACGGACGTGTCGCCGGCTTTCACGACAACCGCCGCGGCATGGATGTCCATCACGGGCTGAACGGCAATCGCCGCGTCATGGTGGAACGGGGCGATCACTCCCGTGTTTATGCGGAGCGCGGCGGGCGCGGCTACGTGCAGCGGCCCTACAATTACCATGGCCACGAATATGCCCGGCGCTCCTACTATTATCACGGGCATTATTATCACGCCTATTATGGCCGCTACTATTATCACGGCGTGTACGTGAATCCGTACTATTCGCCGTATTACTACCATCCGGCGTTCTACGGCTGGGCCTACAATCCATGGGTCGCTCCGGTGCCTTACGCATGGGGCTGGGGCGGCGCTCCCTGGTACGGATATTATGGCGCGTATTTCACGCCTTTCCCGGTTTACCCCAGCGCGTCGTTCTGGCTGACCGATTACCTTATCTCCAACTCTCTCCAAGCCGCGTATGCGGCGAACCAGGCGGCACAGGCTAACGCTGCAGCTGCGGCGCAGGCACAAGGCGGAGCTGCCCCGGCGCCGCTCTCGCCCGAAGTGAAGCAGGAAATCGCCGACGAGGTAAAGAACCAGATCGCCATCGAGAACACCGAGGCGAAGTCGGTCGGCAATGGCGCGGTGTCCGAACCCGACCCGGCATCGAGCAGTATTCAGCGTCTGGTCGAGGATGGACGTCCCCACGTCTTCGTAGCCGGTCAGGACCTCGACGTGGTGGACTCCGCGCAAGGCGAATGCGCCCTCAGCCAGGGTGATGCCATTCAACTCACCATCCGCATCCCAGCGGATGCCACGGCGGCCACGGTTACTGTGATCGCCAGCAAGGGCGGCAAGGAATGCCCGAACGGCGACGTGATCTCGGTTGAGCTCACCGACCTGCAGGAAATGCAAAACCACATGCGCCAGACTATCGATCAGGGCATGCAGGATCTGCAGAAGAATGGGGGTCAGGGAGGTCTGCCTGCCGTACCCGTCTCCGCGCAGGGCGCGCCAACGGAATCGCCCATGGTAGCCGCGGCGCCTCCGCCTCCGTCGCAGAGCGAAGTGGCTTCCGAAATCAACCAGCAATCGCAGGAAGCCGACGCCGCGGAGAAGGAAATGGCCAGCGAGGCTCCGGCATCTGGTCCCATTGACAGCGCCTCAGCCGCGCCGGCAGCTCCCGCAGCCCCGGCCGCGCCAGCCAACATCAGCGTCGGCCAAAGCATCGCCGACGTCACCGGATCTCTCGGACAACCCTCCAAGATCGTTAATCTCGGTGCGAAGAAGATCTATATCTACCCGGACATGAAGATCACCTTCCTCAACGGCAAAGTCAGCAACGTCGAGTAATCGACCCTCCTATTTGGCAGGCGTGGGTGAATCACCACTCGCGCCTGCTCAAACCGTTCCAAACAAAGGTACTATTTTGAAATCAAAGCCAATTCTTGCGGATGCCACATGTCGGTTGTATACTAAGGTAAGTTGATAGTGAGGCACTAAACATTGGCAGTGGATCTTAATCGTTTCACAGAGAAGATGCAGGAGGCCGTTCGCGAGGCGCAATCTCTCGCCGTCCGCCATGGCAATCAGCAGATCGATATTGAGCATCTGCTTCTCGCCCTGGTGCAGCAGGAAGGCGGGCTGGTTCCCTCCATTCTGAACAAAGCCGACATCAACGTTGATACACTTCGCCGCCGCCTTGAGCAGGAGATCGATCGTTTCCCCAAGGTCTCCGGTCCGGCGGCCGCGCCCGATCAGGTCTATATCACTCCGCGGTTGCAGAAGCTGCTCAGCGAAGCCGAGGACGAAGCCAAACACTTCAAGGATGACTACATCTCGGTGGAGCACGTGCTGCTTGCCGTATCCCAGGAGCGTGGAAACGCCGGCAAGCTCTTCCATGACCTCGGTCTCAGCCGCGACCGCCTTATGTTGGCGCTTCAGGAGGTTCGCGGAAGCCAGCGCGTCACCACCCAGAACCCCGAGGCCACTTACGAAGCCCTGGAAAAATACGGCCGTGATCTCACCCGGATGGCCGAACAAGACAAGCTCGATCCGGTGATCGGCCGCGACGACGAGATTCGCCGCGTCATCCAGGTTCTCTCCCGCCGCACCAAGAACAACCCGGTGCTGATTGGCGAGCCGGGTGTAGGCAAGACGGCAATTGTAGAGGGTCTGGCGCAGCGCATTGTGCGCGGTGATGTCCCCGAGGGCCTGAAGGACAAGAAGGTAGTCGCTCTCGACATGGGCGCGCTGATTGCCGGCGCGAAATTCCGGGGCGAATTCGAGGAGCGCCTGAAGGCCGTTCTGACGGAAGTGCAGTCGTCGGCGGGCGGCATCATCCTGTTCATCGACGAACTCCACACCGTTGTCGGCGCGGGCAAAGCCGAAGGCGCAATGGACGCGGGCAACCTGCTCAAGCCCATGCTGGCGCGCGGTGAGCTGCACTGCATTGGCGCCACGACGCTCGACGAATATCGCAAATACATCGAGAAGGACGCTGCCCTTGAGCGTCGCTTCCAGACCGTGCTGGTGGATCAGCCGTCGGTGGAAGACACGATCTCCATCTTGCGCGGTCTGCGCGAGCGCTACGAGCTGCATCA
>JBEKFB010000290.1:0-5352 GCA_050013535.1 Bryobacteraceae bacterium
CGCGCGGGCTCCAGGCCAGAGCCCGGTCACATGATGATGGATTGGGTGTCCCCCGCCCGGCGGGGGATGCGGCCGCTCATTCTTTGGAGGCCGTCCGCGAGCGTCCTGCACGGCAGGACCGGTCTGGAGGTCACTGTCGGCCGAGGTGTGCGTCGATCCTGCGGGCCAACGCCGGGGGCGGTCACTGGCTGGATCTTGCACAGAGTACGCGCGCCCTACGCGGCAGATGAGTGCATCGACTGTTCGCATAGCCCCTCGGAAGACGAGCCTGGCGCGGGTCTCTGCCGACTGAGGGCGCCGGGGGGCGACAGCGGCCCGTTACAAAGCGTGGACAAATAGAAGCTGAGCCGATCAACAGCTTGACAGCGGTGAACCAGGGTAACATAAAAGCCAAGTACTATTACAATAGCGTGCCGACTGGGCAACTGGCAGCCGAGGTGCCAGGATGAACAAGGCTTGTGCACGACAGTTCCACCGGGCCCTATCCGTCGGCCGAGAATTCCCGATTACCCATCGCCGCGCCCACCACCACGCGAAATTAACTATCAAAGGTCATATGTTGCGGGTAGGAGTTTTTTCAGAATCAGCCATCACGTTCGACGGACATGGTGTCCATTCCGCTTTTCTTGAGTGCCGGAACCTCCTCCGCGAGACGATCGGGGTGCAACTGGTAGATCCATGGGACCTAAGACCCTCCGATATACTCCATGTTCACTCAGCGGGACCAGGCGCGCTAGCAATGTTGCTCAGCCACACCGGCCCAAAAGTTGCATCTGCACATTTGACAGAAGACTCGTTTCTGGGAAGCATTGAATACGCCTCCCATTTCATGCCGACGATCGCGAGATACCTTAGATTCTTTTACGAAAAGGCAGATCTCGTCCTCGCAGTTAGCGCAGGCACCAAAACCTACTTGGAGCAGCAACTTCATGTGAGCAAACCGATCGAGGTCATGCCCAACACGATCAACGCTAGTGCCATTTCTGAACTTCAGGGCAGGCGGAATCAACTACGAGCAAAATTTAGCTGGTCTCCACAGCGGCCGGTAATACTTGGTGTTGGGCAGGTTCAACCAAGGAAGGGAATTGATGACTTTATTCTGGTCGCTAAAGCAATGCCTGCTGCAGACTTCGTATGGGTAGGCAGTTTCTTGTTCGGTCCCTTGTCGGCCGATAGGCGGCGACTTCAGGGACTGATTCAGGACGCCCCAGTAAATCTACTGTTCACTGGAAAGCTTGCTAGACCAGCGGTTTATGAGCACTACACAGCTGCAGACATTTTTCTGCTTCCGTCACATCAGGAGACTTTTGGCCTTGCTGTCCTTGAGGCGTCGACGGCCGGATTGCCACTTATATTGCGCGATCTGCCATCGTATCGATCGATATTTGGAAATTCCTACATCTCTGTTTCGGACGAGGATTATACTTCGGCTGTTTCTGCTTTGCTTGACGACCATGAACGATTCGACTTGTACAGTAAAAGGGCATTTGCTGTGGCTGAGGGTTATTCTTCAAAGAAGCACGCGACCGAACTCGTCAGCATGTATAGCCTGGCCAGGCAGCTTTCTTGCCGCTAAGCGTCTTTGACGTCCTTGGATCCTTGGGACTGGGGAGTAAAGGAGACGACGACGCCGACGTCGTAGGGGAAAGTTCCCCTGCCAAGGTGGGAGAAGGTGTTGACGAACCGAAATAGCGGTACCATCAACTTGTACTTGTCGCGGATTTCGGTCTGTATCGCATCGAATTCGGGGCCGGAGAATACCAGCTTCGCGGTTCCCTCAAGCTTTCGTGACTTTTTCCTAATCCGGCCGCGGAAGTTGCAGGGCTGCATGTTAATTTTCGAATCGTTGCACAGGCGCTTGTACTTGCCTGCCCGCGAGGACGTCAAGAATCCCACGCGGCCGCCATCCAGCGGGACGATCCAGGTGCGCGTAGAAACTTCCGCACCCGACCGGCGGTACGTCGTCGACGCGACGTACCTCTCACCGGCAATGCCCATGTGTGCTTGTATTCTCTTCAAAGTAGAGGGGTTCGCAGAGATTAGCTCATAGCCCGCTATCAACAATAGGAGACAACAGAATGTCACTCCGGCTACATTGGCAACATGAAGATTGAGTACCCCCCAGGGAATAAGGTCAGATTTCCAGCGTGCCTGGTGCCTGTAACTTAGACGGATACTTTCAGTGAAAATGCCCGCTATAAGTACGATGTATATGATCAGGAGTGCCTTAATGCTCAGCCGATTCCGATATTTGACCGAGAGAGCGACACCTTCAAGATACGGCCGTACAGAGTCCTCGTTATTTAGAGCCTTCTCCAAATACTCTTTCAGGGTGGTCAGACACTCGACGTCAGTATATAGTTGAAGCTGATATGTTATAGCAAACGTAAGTGCATAAGGTGCAAGGATAACGATGAGTATTTCTTTATGAACGAGACCAGACGAGACGATAGCAGCAGCAAGTAGGCCAGAAAAGTAGACGAACTGCTGGGCGCTAGTGGTCGTCTGCTGCAGCCGAACAGATATCTGGCCAAAGTATATTAGCTTCTCGTAATGACGAAAAGACTCTGACGTTCGGGAAACCAAGGGTGCCGGAAGATCAATCTCTAGTTTCCTAAAAAACGACATGACACTTCTTCTTCCTAGCGTGACTGGCGTTTATACTACAGCCTTGCGTAGGCTAGATGTGACGTTTCGCCGTCACTAGCAAAGATCTTGCAGACTGAATTGCTGGCTCGGCATCCCAGAGGAGTGTGCGACCCGTCGTTATGATCGATGCGCCTTCGTAGAGCGGGGAGTTATGGACGTTAGCCAATGCGTCCGCTCATCGGCAATGCCGAGTGTCTCCGGGGGCCCGAGCGCTCGGGTCAGGTGCCGGAGGCCATGTAGGCGGCCAGGATGTAGTTCGGGTGGCGGTCAAGGTTCTTGCGGGCTCTGTCGTAACGTATCGTGGTCCGCGGATCGGCGTGGCGGCCAGCGATCTGGACGTCTCGCAGATCCACGCCAGCATCGAGCATTACCGCACTACGCAGGCCGACGTTGCTGCTCTCAAGTCCGCATATCGTTTTCTTGATCCACGCCTTACAGACTTCATGCTTGATGGCTTCAACGAGGGCACAGCCTCCGAGCTCATCGGATGAAACGACCTGGGATTCCGCTTTCGCTGACTACAGTCGGCGTACCATAGCAGTCACGTCATCCGCCTGCATGGCAAGCGACCACGAGACTGCTGCAGAACACGGGTTATACACCGAAGAGGTCAAGCTCGGTCGGCGTGTGCCACAGGAAACGCATCTCGATGCCGTCGGGGACACCGCGTGTATGCGGTCTGACCCACGTCTCGTGCGAACGAAGAATGATTCCGACTTGGAGCGCCCGGTCGCGCGCCTCGGCGCTGGCTTCTTGGTCATCGCTAAGGCGCCGCCGGTGGCCGGCAACGAACGAGCCGCTGTAGCGGACCCATTGTCCAACCGGCTCAAGATGTCTTGGCCATGGCCGCCTTCGTGGCACCGTCCGCGCAGAGGTACGACGATGGGACACCGAGGATGACAGACGCCATCGCGGTCGTCTCGGTTCGCGCGACACTGCCGCTTCCACCGGCTCCAGGTCGATGCATGTCGCGTCAGCGAAGCCGAGTAGCATGCAGGTCCAAGCCTTGATGACGTCCCCATCGGTGACATCTTCGTCAATCAGCAACTCAAGCGGATCGAGGTCGCCAAGAACGAGCTCCCCTTTCAGCGTCTCCGTCGCCTTGTTGAGCCGAAACGGCACGAGCAAGCGGGTTCCGGTCCCGGCGATTGGCAGGAGCGTCAGCTCGCCAAAGTCACACTCCAGGACTACCGGACGCTCGTAGGCCACTTGCCGCTCGAGGCGTATCCGGCGGCTAGCGTCCAGGCAGGCGTGGGTGAGTTCCGGGGAGAGGCCGTTTGGCAGACGGTCGATGCGCCGCCGCGCGGCTGCGCGTCTTGGCGTGACCTCGGTTGCTGAGACTGCCGTTGCGGCCACTTTGAGCTTGGCATTGGCTGCTGTGGCCGCCTTCGCGGCTGCTTTGGCCTCTTGCTCATGCTTCCATTCGGCCAAAAGCTCAGGTTCGGCGTCGTGGAGGACGTCGGCTACTTGCTGCCAATGGGGACCCGGCATCAGGAAGTTCCCGTGGATGACGTTGCGATGCGGAATCTGCGCGTGGGTGGCATGGATTATCGCCAGCCGCACATCGCCGCGCATGATTGCGAACCCCTTCTCGCGCCGTCGCAGGAAAGCACGCAGCCCCTTACCGAAGGGACCATTGTTCTCTACCGCCTTGATGAACTTGTTGCCGACGTACTTTAGGGCAATATCATCTACAGCTTTCTCCCACTCGGCCGTCTCGGGCAGCGGAAGATGTGTGAGAGGTTTGATCTGATAGCCGTTAATCCACAAGCGCCCATTGCGTCCAAGTTCCGCGCGCACATGAGCGGCACGGAAGAATGCGAGCAAAGCCGTCAATCCCCGGCAGGCGGTGCCTGAGCTTCTTAGGGATCGGCCGAGGTGGCTTATTCTGCAGTTGCCCGGTTCTGATCTTCTTCGACGGCCGTGGCGTTATCGGCGTTGAGGGCTGCTTTGCCTTCTCCATGTCCCGCTCTGCGACGACCTGAGCGCCGTAGCAGCTGATGCAGACCGTTTGATTCCAATCACCGCTCACAGTTGCGATAAGGCTGGCCATCCTGGGCCGCCTGCAACGGACGCATCGGAAGCTAGCACGTTTGCTGAGCTGATGAAGCCGCAGTTGTCCCGCAGGCTTGAACGTCCGCGTGACCACAGCGGGGGGCTGGGCCATAGACTGATCCTATGCCGACCGCGCTAAGCTCACCAGTACCGGACGACATCACCGGCACTCGCCACGGCAAAGTACGCCTCCGGGCAATATTTGGCTCCAGATTGACGTACAGAATTGACTGATCTGTATCGGTGGCCGAAGCACATATAGCAAGGTTAGGGACAGCAAATATTCGGCGTTCGGTGCACCTTTGACGCCAGCGACGGGACGCCCGCTCATCGGCATGTGAGCGAGGCGCCAAGTGACGCATAGAGCCGTGATCAGCCGGAACGCCGATGGGCACTCGCACACACGGACGGCGGCAGAATGATCGTTCGGTGCGCCGTTGAGGATGAGGCAGGCGACGGGCGCCTCCGTGCATTAGGCGGATCTTTCGCGGCGAGCTCGTCCGCTGTGTCTAGGTCTTGTCCTTCACCGGCGACTGAATGCACGTAAGGTCAGTGCCTGTGGAACGCGTTATGCCGCCGGGCGGCTACTCAAGGTGCCTGGCAGAACCTGAGGCGCGATCCGTCCAGGAGATCTCCGACCGGGGCCAC
>JBEKFB010000291.1:0-5348 GCA_050013535.1 Bryobacteraceae bacterium
CGTGGAGGTGCTTTGGGTCAAAGGATCGGGCGGGGACCTGCGCACCAGCACGCTGGCGAATTTCGCCTCCCTGTATCAGGACAAGTTGCTCGGTCTGCGATCCGTTTACGCGAAGCAGGCGTCGCGCGGAGCGAAGACCCCGGCCGAGGACCGAATGGTGGGCTTCTATCCCCATTGCACGTTCAATCTGAACCCCCGCGCATCGTCGATCGACACTCCGTTGCACTCGTTTGTTCCGGCCAGGCATGTCGACCACATGCACCCGAATTCGGTGATCGCCATTGCCGCATCGCGCCACTCCAGGGAACTGACGGAAAAGGTTTTCGGGGGGACCGTCGGCTGGACGCCCTGGTTGCGCCCCGGTTTCGAACTCGGTCTGGAATTGCAGAGAGTCACGACGGAGAAACCCCGCCTCAAGGGGTTGGTGATGTCGCAGCATGGCCTGATCAACTGGGCCGATGACTGCAAGGAGTGCTACGACCTGACTCTGAGTCTGATCGATCGGGCGGCAGCCTTTATCGAGGCTCACGATAAAGGCGACATGACCTTCGGGGGAGTACGCTGTTCCACTTTGTCCGACGACGAACGGGATGCGGTTCTTTTCGATCTGCTGCCCTGGTTACGCGGGCGCGTTTCGCAACGGAAGCGGTTGATCGCCACGGTGCAATTCGACCCGGCCATCCTGCGTTACGTCAATAGCAACGATGCGCCGCGCCTATCGGAACTGGGCACATCCTGCCCGGATCATTTCCTGCGCACGAAAATCAAACCGCTGTACGTTGCGTGGGATCCCGGCGCCGGCGACCTCGATGGTCTCAAGAAGAAGCTGGATGCGGGGCTCGAACAGTACAGGCGAGACTACGCGGCATATTACGAAGCCTGCCGACGTCCCGATTCCCCGGCCATGCGGGACGCGAATCCCACGGTGATCCTGATCCCCGGAATCGGCATGATTGCCTGGGGCAAGGACAAGAGCGAATCGCGGGTGACCGCGGAATTCTACAACTGCGCGGTGGAAGTGATGCGTGGCGCCGAGGCGATCGACGAGTACATCGCGCTGCCCCAACAGGAAGCGTTCGATATCGAGTATTGGCTGCTCGAAGAAGCGAAGCTGAAGCGCATGCCGCCGGAGAAAGAACTGGCTCGCAACGTCGTTCTGGTGGTGGGCGCCGGAAGCGGTATCGGCAGAGCGGCCGCCCATCGTCTGGCGAGGGAAGGCGCTCACGTGGTGTGTGCCGACCTGAGCGCGGAGGCCGCCCAGGCCACCGCCCGGGAACTGACCGGCATCTCCGGGATGGGTATCGGCGTCGCCGGTTCCGGCGTCTCGAACTGCGGGCCGGCGATCGCATTACAAGTGGATATCACGGATCGAGCGAGTGTCCGCGCCATGCTCCAACGAACGGTTCTCGCCTACGGCGGGTTGGACAATATCGTAGTTACTGCCGGGGTCTTCGTAGCTCCGGACCTGCAGGGCCGCGTCACGGATGCACAATGGCGCGCCACCTTCGACGTCAACGTCATGGGCAGCTACATGGTGGCCGACGAGGCGCGCGCGATTTTCGCCAGACAGGGGTTGCGCGGCAGCGTTGTCCTAACCACCAGCGTCAATGCAGTGGTTTCAAAGAAAGGCTCGCTGGCCTACGACGCGTCGAAAGCCGCCGCCAACCATATGATGCGGGGTCTCGCCGTCGAACTGGCGCCACTGGTTCGTGTGAATGCGCTGGCGCCGGCAACGGTGGTGGAGGGCTCCGGCATGTTCCCGCGCGATCGCGTTATTGCGTCGTTGACCAAGTATGGAATCGCGTTTGAACAGTCGGAAGATACCGAAGCACTGCGGGAAAAACTGGCCAGGTTCTACGCCCACCGGACACTGACAGCCGAGGCCATAACGACGGCCGACCAAACCGAAGCGCTGTTTTTCCTGTTGTCGGACCGCTGCTCGAAAACAACCGGGCAGATCTTTACCGTGGACGGCGGGCTGGAGACCGCATTTCTGCGCTGAGGCCGGGCGGAAGGTCATATTCAGGAACTGCCAAACGTAGTTGGGCCGCGGGAGTACCGATGCTGAACTGGTTGTTGATAGGGGTTGGCGACATTGCCGCCAAGCGCGTGATTCCGGCGATCCTCGCCGAACCCCACAGCCGGCTTGTGGGACTGGTGACGCGAAAGCCGCAGCGCGCGGAGGCCTACGGCCTGCCGTGCTTCCCGCGGCTGGACGACGCATTGAAGGACAGCAAAGCGGAGGCCGTTTATGTCTCGACGCCTGTGTTTCTGCACGCGGAACAGACCATTGCCGCTCTGCGGGCGGGGCGGCACGTTCTCTGTGAGAAACCGATGGGTATGGATCATTCCCAGGCCGTGGCCATGAACGAGGCCGCGCGGGCTGCGGGTCGCGTCCTCGGCATCGCTTACTATCGACGCATGTACCCGAAAGTGGTTCGGGCCAAGCAACTCCTCGCGGAGGGAGTCATCGGCACGCCGGTGCTTGCGGAGGCCACGTGTCATGACTGGTTCTACCCCGTGGATGGATTCCGCTCGTGGCTCATTGAGCCGGAGATGGCCGGAGGCGGCCCGCTGTTTGACATTGCTTCCCACCGGATCGATCTCATGAACTACTTTTTCGGAGACCCCGGACACGTATGCGGCCAGCGCTCCACTTTAGTTCATCCCACCCGCGTGGAGGATAACGCCACCGTGATGGTCGATTATCACTGCGGCGTTCGAGCACTGGTGGATGTACGCTGGCATTCGAAGGTCGCGCGTGACGAGTTCCGAATCCGCGGCACGGAAGGGGAAATGAACCTGGCCCCGCTCAACGGTCCGCTGCTTACTTATCCAGGCGGCAGCGAGCAGCTCCCGGCACACGAGAACCTGCACTACCCTTGCGTCCATAACTTCGTCGATGCGGTCCTCACTGGCGCGCCTTTGCGTTCTTCGGGCGTTACCGCCGCGGTCACAGACTGGGTGACGGAACGGGTGATGGGGCCGCTGCCATGAATCGGAACGCGATGCGTCAGCCCGGACCCGGTCCGGCTCGTCCTCTCCAGGGGCTCCATCGTTTTCTCGAAATCGCTCATACAGTTCCTCTACCGGGCCACCAGTTGAACCGGCCCCAGCAACCCGCTGGGCAATGGCTGGATGTTGCTCATGTCCTGCGGCCGGAATCGCTCGCCGTATTTCGCATTGAGGGCGCCATAGTCGGGCAGCGGCCCTTTTGCCAATTCGTTGATGGCGGTGTTGGCTACCGTGATACGGACGGTGTTCTCACCAGCGTGCAACAGGGGCCCGATTTCGATTTCGTAGGGCGGCCGCCATACCGGCCCGGCCCGGGCGCCGTTGATGAAAACCACCGCCGCTTCCCGCACCGGGCTTTCCAGCATCGCGCGCATGCCCGGGCCCGCATAGCGCCCTTGCGCAGTTACCGGGGTCGGTTCGCCGAAGCTCAGGTAAAGCGCATGTCCGGAAGCCAGCATGGCGGGTGGAACGGCGATGGTGGTCTCGTAGGTCGCCTGTCCTGAGAAATACTTTGTGGCGTCGTCTTCGGTCCAGGAGCCTTTCCATGGACCACTCACGTCCAGCGGATCGGGCGCGGGCATGGCGGGTGTGGGAGCGTTCGCGGCCTGCTGTGTCTCATTGGAAAAAACCAGTACGCGCGACTCGTAAGGCGCAAGGTCAAGGTCCACACGCGTGCCGGCCGCCGCGGTGACCTTGCCATCGAACGGGTCCCACCACGCCGCATGGCGGCCACCGGCCCGAAATGTGGCGGCGGCGTGAACGGGATGGTTGGCCGTGTTGGCGAGGAAATACACATCCGCGAAATCGAGCTTGCGGTGGACGAAACCGACCTCGGCCGCGGTGGCCACATCCGGCGCCAGCATCCGATGGAGAGCCGCTCCGAGCTCCGTTTCGTCCGTCACCAAATGGCCCGGAGCGCCCGGCGCTTCGAACAGTTCGCGCGACAACTCGCGGATCTTCGGCGCTTCGCCGGCGTCGACGAGGCCGGGCGCGAGCGCCGGCACGCGCCGGGTCGCCACCAGAATGCCTCCCCTGTGCACGTACTCTGCCAGCCGCCGGTACGTAGCGAGCGGGATGCGTTCGACGCCCGGCAGGATCAGGACAGAGTAGGGAATTCCCACCTGGGCGATGGCCCGGTCGTCGATGTAATCGTAGTTGTAACCGCCGTCGAGGACCTGCGGCATCACGTTGGGGCCGAGGATCGCGTCCATCGCCTCGCTGATCGAAGCGTGGCCTGGAGTGAAGCCGGCCCACGCGTCGTCGGTGGGCAGATATAGCGCCACGTCGTTCGCGGGCTTGCCCTGACGAAGCAGATAGCTGATGCGCTGAAGATAGAGCGCGACGTCCGGCATCACTATCCACCAGGGATTGTGCGCGTTGAAAACCGCCGCCGCGTAGAAGCGCCAGCCGGGCTCCCCGGCCGACGGCGGCGAATACGGCCAGCCGTGGCCCACCAGTTGATTGATGCCCATCAGAAAGTGCAGATCGGCTTCCGCTTTCATATCGAGCGGGGTGGCGCGAAATACCGGCGAGTGCAGCCAGGTCCAGGTTTCCGACGAGGTCACCGGACGGCCGTAGAGATGGCTCGCCGAAGCGGCCCAGCGGGTGGGAGAGAAGCGGCGCCAGAACCAGCCTTCTCCTTCGGGAAGATCCACCAGCGCGTTGCTGGAAAGGGTCACCGGCGGCGTGCCGTAGCTTTGCGAGCGGAACAGCGTGCCGTGCTCGTGGGCCCATTTCCGAATCGGCGTCAGGTAGTTGTCGTCGGCGAGCTCGGTGAGCGTGCGCCCCCAGTCGTGGCGGATGGCCGTACTGTTCTCGGCGATGTCGCCGGTCAGCGCGGGCAGGTAAGGCAGGAGATCGTAGCCGCGGCGTTTGCGGAACTCCTCCAGGAAGTTGCCGGTCCAGTCCGAGCGCTCCACTTCCAGGCTGTCGCTGAAAATGGCGTACGGCGGGTTGTTTCCGAATGCCTGGGCCAGGCGATCCCCAACGGTTCGCAGGTGGTTTTCGACGGCGGCGCGGTCATAATGATCGAGCACCAGGCCTTCGGCTCCGATGGCGGCGCGCTTCACCATCATGCGGGTGTGGCTGGCGATGAAGAACTGCACCGTGCGCGCATTTTGCGAATCGGGCGGCAGATGCACGTGGCCGCCGTCGATTTCGGTGAGGCGCTCGGACCCGATAAATGCCGCGATGAGCGAGTCGCCTTCGGCCAGCTCGGGAACGGCCACGCTGGTTGCGCCGGCCGGCACGGTGACGCGCTCCACGCGAAGCCGTCCGGCCGCCTGCGCGATGGGGATGTGCGGGCCTCCGTAAGGCCAGCCGCTGCCGAGCGT
>JBEKFB010000292.1:0-5564 GCA_050013535.1 Bryobacteraceae bacterium
CTCGAAATAGAGGATGCACTCACGGCCCTTCTTCTCGCCGGCCGTAGTGAACATTTCGAAATGGGGAGTGGTAAGGCGAAGCCACTGCTCTGCACCCCGTAAAGCCTGGCAGGAAATAATCGTAAATATAAACGGAATTACAAACCGGCGCATATCATTGACGACAGCTTATCATCGGGCCGTCAGCTCAGCGCTGGGCGCGGTTCTGCGCGTGCTCGCGGGCGTGACGCTGCAGTTCGCTCATTTTCACCTCCGTAACGCCGACGGCCAGAAAGCCCGCCGCCAACAACGGCAGCGTAAGAGCGGCCCACAGCAGGACCGAAAACCCGTAGGCCATGCCTTTGGTGACAGCGAACATCTCCAGGGTGCGGGCGGCCGCGATGTTGAACAGTCCGATATTGCTTGGCGCCTGCGGTACGGCCGAACCCAGCCGCAGAAACACCATCATCACAAAAGCCACGCTGATGGGAAGTCCCGACAACGGTCCGAAAGCGCGCAGCAGCGCGTAGATGGGCAACACCTCCAACAGCAGGTATGGAAGGCTCACCAGGAAAGCAAGGTATAAATAGCGCGAATGCCCGATCAGATGCAGGTCTTTGATCAGAACCTGAGCCCAGCCCAGCCACGGCGTGTTCGCCACCGCATCCATCGCGCCCTTCTTCCAATACATCGCGACGCCCAGGAACGCGGCGCACACCGCCACGAGCACGGTAAGGAAAACGCCTGCGCGCATGATGAACGGATGCACATGTGGCGTCAGGTGCACTGCCAGCGCGAGACATGCGATCAGCCAGATTCCGTCTATAATTCGCTCAATCAGAGCGGACGCCAGCGTTACCGAAATCGGCAGTTCGTTCCAGCGGCCCAGAAGGAAACAGCGGATGATCTCACCCGCTTTAAACGGCAACGTTTCGTTGGCAAAGAGGCCAACATAAATGGCGCGCGCCGATTGCCAAAACGGGATCTGCGCCACCGGAGCCAGCACCAGGCACCAGCGCCATCCTTGCATCAGGTACAGAAGAATATTCGACGCGGCGGAAATCGTCAGCCATCCCCAGTTCAGATGGCGAACATTGTGGCCAAGTTCATCCCAGTCCGTGCCCGCCAGCACCCAGGCGAGACAGATGAGCGCGATTACATTCGTGGCGATAAAGAGAAAAGTTGAAGCGATTCCCCGGCGGGCTGGCTCAGGCATGCTTACCGTCCCCATGATACCCAAGGCCTGAATGCCCGGCGCCAGCAACGTTCTCATGGTGTCACGGCATGAACACGAACGCGGCTGTGCCGGGCGTCCAATGCCTCCCGATACAATGGCTACATATGGAAATCATACGAACCCTCGGACGGGAGATCCTTGACTCCCGTGGCAATCCTACTGTGGAGGCGGACGTTTACCTCGCGGACGGCAGCATGGGCCGCGCGGCGGTGCCGTCCGGGGCGTCCACCGGCGAACATGAAGCGGTGGAACTTCGCGATGGCGATAAATCACGGTACCTCGGCAAGGGAACCACGAAAGCCG
Organism: Bryobacteraceae bacterium; assembly: GCA_050013535.1. Taxonomy (GTDB): domain Bacteria; phylum Acidobacteriota; class Terriglobia; order Bryobacterales; family Bryobacteraceae; genus CAWACP01. The sequence goes on from JBEKFB010000292.1 coordinate 1,520, forward strand.
TCGCTCACATCAACGACAAAATCGGCCCGGCCGTCCTCGACATGGACGCGGAGGACCAGGCCGCCATCGACCGGAAGATGATCGATCTCGACGGCACCCTTAACAAGAGCAAGCTGGGAGCCAATGCCATTCTCGCAGTGTCCATGGCCGTTGCTCGCGCCGCCGCGAATTCCCAGCAGACGCCGCTCTATCGTTATCTGGGGGGAGTCGGCGCGAATCTTCTTCCCGTGCCCATGATGAACATCCTCAACGGCGGCGCGCATGCCGACAATTCCGTGGACCCGCAGGAGTTCATGATCGTTCCGTTCGGCGCCCCCACGTTCGCCGAAGCGTTGCGCTGGGGCGCGGAGGTGTTTCACACGCTGAAAGGAGTGCTGAAGAAACGCGGCTACTCGACTTCGGTTGGTGACGAGGGCGGATTCGCTCCGAACCTGAAATCCAACGAAGAGGCCCTCGAGGTGGTGCTGGATGCCATCGGCAAGGCGGGCTACAAAGCAGGCGAGGAGATCTCTATCGCTCTCGATCCGGCCGCCAGTGAGTTCTACGATACCGACAAGAAGAAGTACGTCTTCAAGAAATCCGACAAGAGTGAGCGTACTCCCGCCGAGATGGTGGATTTCTGGGCCGCCTGGGTGGCGAAGTATCCGATCATCTCTCTCGAAGACGGAATGGCCGAGGACGATTGGGATGGGTGGAAGCTGCTTACCGATAAGCTGGGTAAGCGCATTCAGCTTGTCGGCGACGATATCTTCGTCACCAACACCGATCGTCTCAAGCGGGGCATCGATACCGGCGTCGCGAATTCGATTCTGATTAAGGTGAACCAGATCGGTTCGCTGACCGAAACGCTGCAGGCCATGCAGATGGCCAGCCGCGCCGGATACACTAACGTGATTTCGCATCGGTCGGGTGAAACCGAAGACGCGTTCATCGCCGATCTCGCTGTGGGCACGCGCGCCGGGCAGATCAAAACCGGCTCGGCCAGCCGCACAGACCGCATCTGCAAATACAACCAGCTTCTTCGCATCGAACAGGAACTCGGCGCGGCCGCGCAGTACGCCGGCAAGTTAGCATTTCATCAATAGGCCACGTTATGAAGAAGCTCGTCTTGATTCGCCACGGCGAAAGCGACTGGAATCGCGAAAACCGCTTCACCGGCTGGACCGACGTGGACCTCTCTGAAAAAGGCCTTGCCGAAGCGCAAGAGGGCGGCCGCGTTCTCAAAGCCGAGGGCTATGTTTTCGACGTGGCCCACACCTCCGTGCTTAAGCGCGCTATCCGCACGTTATGGATCGTGCTGGATGAGATGGACCTCATGTGGATACCGGTACATCGCACCTGGCGCCTCAATGAGCGCCATTACGGAGCATTGCAGGGCCTGAACAAAGCCGAGACCGCGGACAAGTTTGGCGAAGATCAGGTGAAGATCTGGCGCCGCAGCTACGACGTGCCCCCACCGGCGCTGGAGCCGTCCGATCCGCGCTATCCGGGAAAGGATGCCCGTTACAAGCGGCTGACTGCAGAAGAACTACCCCTGACCGAGTGCCTGAAGGACACCGTTGCCCGCTTCCTGCCCTACTGGCATGAGACCGTGGCTCCGGCCGTGAAACGTGGTGAGCGAGTGCTCGTCGCCGCCCACGGCAACAGCCTGCGGGCGCTGGTAAAGTACCTGGACAATATCTCCGACGACGAGATTGTTGGCCTCAACATTCCTACCGGTGTGCCACTCGTATACGAACTCGACGACGATCTGAAGCCGATCCGCCATTACTATCTCGGCGATCAGGAAAAGATTCAAGCCGCGATGGACGCGGTGGCAGCCCAAGGCAAGAAGAAATAACGGGTTCCGGGCGGGCGATCGTCGCGATCCGCTTCGCCCGGTACTTCATTACTGGCGTTGGGTACTGCGGTACTCCACCCAAACCCCCGGTCGAGTACCGGGCACTTTTGAGAGCGGCGGACTATTGGTTCCTCGCGGCGCGCCTCCTAAAATCACAACGTAATGGAACCGAACACGATACAGCTCGTGGTGACCGTCCTTCTGATTGCCGCCGCCGCCGCCGTGGCGCTGGTTTGCGATTATCTGCGGAACAAGTCGCAGCAGTGGCCGGAGATGGCCGTGGTGCTGAACCGTGGTTCGGACCTGACGGCGGCAAGCCCGCTCGTAGCGAGAGTAACCGGATCGAGAAAAGAAAAGCCGGTCCCCGCGGAACCCGCGCCGATGCCAACGTACGGCCGTGTTCGTCAGCGTCCCGTTCCGCCGCCCGATGGGCAGCGGCCACGACTTGAAGACATGGACCCTCGGCAGGCTTTTGCCGAATGGTTGGATGAGCACGCCGCGAATCTCCCGGCGAAAAGAATACAGGAGGAAGCGGTGTCACGGATAAATACAAATGAGGTCTCTCTCCCGGCATCGCCCGCGTTGAAGGAACCCTGCCCGCCCGCCGCCGATGAGATTCAGGCAGCCCTCTGCCGCTCCATCGCAAGGCGGCACGAAGCGTACGAGATCGAGTCGGTGGACCACGCCGCGGCATCAGACACCCCGGAAGAAGACGCCCCGGTAGCAGACACCAATGAAAGCGCACCGGCAGCGGCTCTGGCCCCCGCGGGCCCTGTTCCCGTTGCTCCGCGGGCGGTGAATGTTTTTCTGAGCACTCGAAAGATCGAAGGATTCGGCCCAATTGCCCCGGCCGAGTCGAGGTCAACGGCACGGGAAACCTTCGTCGACGAAGAAGCGATGCAGGCGATGGTGGAAAGCCTGGCTCTCGTAAAGTCTCGCTTCGAGGTCATCGAGGGCGCTGGGCCGAACGCCGGGGAAGTTATGCTGCCGCCCGGCATGCACGAGCGCGTGATTCTTAACCGCGCCATGGCCTCCGGCAAGCCCTTCCGCGGCCTGGTGATTTCTATCGGAGTGAACGATCTGGATGGCAGCTCGTTGCAGAACTTCGATCTGCTGAAATCCACCGGTTCCTTCATCCGCGGCTTGCTGAATGACAGAGAATTCGCCTGCTGTTCCGGCGACGCCGAATTCCTGATCGTTTGCCCCGCGCTGGGGGGCGCCGATGCGCACCGCCGGCTGATTCAGATTGCCGAGCAGCTCTGGGATTACCAGCTTCGCGGCATCAGCACATGGTCCATCGTGTTCAGTTGGGGTGGCGCCGATGTGCACCATCAGCCGCTTTCGGAAGCCGTCGCCATGGCGAACGAGCAGATGAACGACACCCGGCGCGGCCGGCGCCTCGTTTCCATCGATTCCCGCGTGCCCTCGCGCAAGGCGGCGATTTAGCGATTTCAGTCTACGTCCCTTGTGAGTCCAGCTTCTCCCGGCGGCGGTCAATCAGACCTGCCGCCGTTTTTTGTCTGCGCATTCTTTCTGAAACACAATCCGCACAACGCGGTTCGGTACCCTGAGTTCTGATGCCCGTCCCACGTGTTCTTGTGATCGGCAATCCGGACGCCGCCCATTTCCGGCTCCTGAACGAACTGCCACAACCCACCGATCTTCGAATCGGCGAAGACCCGGATTTCCTCGCGCGTGAAGCTCCCTTGGCCGACATCGTGCTTGTCGGCAACTTCGATGGTGGTCTTTTCAAGACGATATGGACACTGGCCAAGCGGGCGCGCTGGGTCCATTCTCTGGCCGCCGGTGTGGAGGGAATGCTAAGCCCTGAGTTCGTCGCCAGCCCCGTGCCGCTCACGAATGCCCGGGGTGTTTTCGCGGAGGCTTTGGGAGAATATGCTATCGCGGCGGTTCTCCATTTCGCAAAAAACGTTCCGCTGATAATGCGCAATCAGCAGGCACATCGTTGGGAATCGCTGACGAGCCGGGTGGCGACGGCATTGCCGAACGCATCTACACTCCCGGCGAATTGCAGGAACTGCTGGCGGCATCGGACTACGTCCTGATGTCCATGCCGTCGACCCCGGAGACGCGGCACATCATTGGCGCGCTGGAACTCCGAGCTATGAAGCCAGAAGCCGTGCTTATCAACATCGGGCGCGGAAGCTCCGTGGACGAGACCGCACTGGTGGAGGCGCTCCGCGA
>JBEKFB010000293.1:0-5305 GCA_050013535.1 Bryobacteraceae bacterium
GGCGACAGCTCGGGCGGATCGAATTCGCCCAGCCGCATGCGCATCCGCAGATTGCCCCGGATGTTGCGCTCGATGTCGGCTTCGGTGACCAGGTTCTTCGCGAGAGCGTCCCGTAAGGGCGACGCGTATGGATCGAGGAATACGCTGATGCCGGCTTTGACGCACCCCGCCACCGCGGCCGTGGGATCCGGATAGTAGTGGAACTGCCGGGTGAGATTGAAGAGCGAGCCGGCGTCGGTGCACACCATTCCGTCGAACTTCCATTCGCTTTCCGCGATGTCCCGGATGAACGGCGACACCGTATCGGGGATCTTGTTGACCGCGTTGTACGACGCCATGAACGATTGCGCGTTCCCATCTTCGACGCCCATTCGGAATGGAACCAGATAGTATTCGCGAAGATTGCGCTCGTCAAAGTCCGACGAAGAACTCGTCCGGCCGTCCTCGTTGCTGTTGGCCAGGAAGTGCTTCATGGTGGAGGCGGCGAGCAGATACTTCGGGTTGTCCCCCTGAAGCCCCCTGATCAGGCCGACCGCCATCGTCCCGACGAAGTAAGGGTCCTCTCCGAACGACTCTTCCGTGCGCCCCCAGCGGGGATCGCGAGCAAGGTCCACGTTAGGTGTGCGAATGGCAAGGCCGACTCGCGCACCATCGTATTTCTTAAAGTAGACACGGGCTTCGTAACCCTCGACGGCTCCAACCAGGCGCAGTATCTCGGGGTCCCAGGTTTCGCCGAGTCCTACCGACTGCGGAAAAGTAGTGGCCGTGACGCTGCCGCCCCAAACCCAGCCCAAGCCGTGCAGCCCCTCGGTGAAATTCGTGAATGCCTTGATTCCCAGACGCGGAATGGCCGGCTGGACCTGCCCGAGCATCGCGATCTTCTCATCCAGGGTCAGCCGCGAAACCAGATCGTCCACTCTCTGCTCAAGTGGCAGGGTGGAATCGCGAAACGGTTCAGCGGCGGCAACGGGGTGGACCGTGGCAACGGTCAGAAGCAGAGGCAGAATGACGGAACGTGGCCGGAGTCTCATGAGGAGGCGCTGAGATATCAATATCACAGATAGTCGGGCACGCGGCTCGGTGGATTGTCTCGCCTCTACGGCTACTGTTGCGAGATCGTCTGCTTCGTCTTTTCCGCCGGCAATCATGTACGGCGAAATCGCTGCCGACCCGCCTGTTGACCGCCCGCTGCCGGACGACGAATGGGCGCCGGCTTCCGCTGGAAACTCCACTGATATTCTGTCAAGGGACTTTCATAACATGAAACTTGCTTCTGCTGTTCGGGCATGTCTTGGCGCGAGCCTCGTGCTTACTCTTCACGCTCAGATCGACGAGCGCCCAATTCCCCGCGTAGTGAAGAGGGACGGACGCTTCGCACTGTTCGTCGACGACGCGCCTTATCTGATATTGGGCGCCCAGGTGCATAATTCCAGCACCTGGCCGGTCACGCTTCCGAAGGTCTGGCCCGCCATGGAATTCCTCAACGTCAACACGGTGGAGATGCCGATCTACTGGGAGCAGCTCGAACCACGGCAGGGCCAGTACGACTACTCAATGATCGATACGGTGCTGACCCAGGCTCGCGAGCATCGCGTGCGCCTGGTCCTGCTCTGGTTCGGGACGTGGAAGAACGGCAGCCAGCACTACATGCCCGAGTGGATGAAGCTGGACCCGGTTCGCTACCCGCACATGGTGGACAGGAACGGGCGCGCGGTGGACTCGCCTTCTCCCTACGCGACCGCCTCGCTCGAAGCGGACAAGGCTGCCTTCACGGCATTTATGCGCCACCTCAGGGAGGCCGATCCTCAACGCACTGTGATCATGGTTCAGGTGGAGAACGAAGCCGGAACGTGGGGCGCCGTTCGCGATTACTCCCCGGCTGCACAGAAGCTCTTTGAGGCGCCGGTTCCGCCGGAGGTGTTAACCGCGATGCAGGTGAAGACCACTTCGCCATCTCCGAATTGGCAGGAAGCTTTCGGTCCCGAAGCCGAGGTCTGCTTCCATGCGTGGTCGGTAGCGAAATACGTGGGACAAGTGGCCGCCGCGGGGAAGTCCGTCTATCCGTTGCCGCTCTATGCCAACGCCGCGCTGCGCGATCCGCTCAGGCCGGGCGCTCCCGGAACCTATGAGAGCGGCGGTCCCACGGACAACGTGCTCGCTATCTGGAAAGTCGCGGCGCCGGCGCTGGATATACTTGCACCAGATATTTACCAGAACGATCCCGCCGCGTATTTGAAAGTCCTGGAGCTCTATCATCGTGACGACAACCCCCTGTTCGTGCCGGAGACCGGTGGCGCCGCCAACGCCCGGTTCATCTTCTCCGCGCTCGGTTTCCAGAGCATAGGATTCTCGCCGTTCGGAATGGATTACAGCAGAGGTCGCGATACGGGTCCGGGCTCGCGGCAGCCCGACGAGTTCAATGCCTGGGCAATGAATTACCGCTTGCTCGGGCCGATGCAGCGCGAGATCGCGCGCCTTAACTTCGAAGGCAGGCTGAAGGCGGTGGCCGAAGTGCCGCCGAAGGTCTCCGAGACGCTGCCATTGGGGGACTGGAACGCGGTGGTGTCATATGGAGCCCGACGCAACAACCAGGCTGTCGGAAATGCGGAGCCGACAGGACGCGCACTGGTGGCCCAGCTCAAAGACAACCAGTTCCTTGTGACGGGATTCTTCTGCCGAGTGGACTTCCGGCCCGCCGATCCGGATAAGCATCGACAGTTCCTGCGCGTGGAAGAGGGAACTTATGAGAACGGCGATTTTAAGTTCCTTCGCATCTGGAACGGCGACGAAACAGACTGGGGCCTCAACTTCGCTTCGGAACCTGTAGTGCTGCGCGTCTCGCTGGCCACCTATTAATTGACTCTGCTCGGGTTCGCCACTCTCAACCGAAGCGCAAAGCCGTGATTGCACGCGGCGCCCCGGGGTAGCTTTACGTTGAGCGCGTCGGTTGTGCGGAGCCAGTCGACCTTATCCGCGGAGCCCAGCAGACTGACTTCCTGGATCTGCAGGCCGCTGCCTTCGCCGGCCAGACCGAAGGAGTGTATGGTTGCTGTTCCGTCCGCCGGACAGGCCAGACTGATGACATAAACGTTATCGCCCTTGCGGGTGAAACGAAAATCGGATGGAGTGTACGGTTTCGTATCCACGTCGTGTCCAAACCCCGTCTGGATTTGAGTTGGCCCCTCGCCGTAGGTCTTCCAGGGTTCGGTCGAATAGATCGCCTCGCCGTTCTGCTCCAGCCACGCGCCGATCTCCAGCAGTATCGCCCGCACCTGGCCGGGAATGGTGCCATCCGGCCGCGGCCCGATATTCAGCAACAAATTGCCGTTCTTGCTCACGATGTCCACTAGCTGGTGAATCAGGAAATCGGCCGATTTCAGCTGGTCGTGCTCCATGTAGCCCCAGGAGAGGTTGCTGATGGGCGTATCCGTCTGCCAGTGCCGTGCCTCGATCCCCGGGCGCAGGCTCCGCTCGAAATCCCGCGCTCCCGCCATCGAGTCCATCGAATAGTCCTTGAAGTTGATGACGCCAGAAATTCCGTTGCGGCTGGCGAAGTTGTAATAGAACGCCGCGAACTCCGCGACGCTCCGGCGAAACGCCGGGTGGCCGATCCCTCCATCGAAATAGAACACCTCTGGCTTGTACTTCTCGGTAAGCTCCACCGAGCGAGCCAGCCAGTCGCGCGTCCAGGCTTCGCTGACGAAGGACCATTCGTCGTAGGTGATGAAGTGCGGATCGTTCATCCAGGGGTGGGCCGGTCCGTAGAGCGAGGCGTACTTCGGATCGTTCACATCCGAACGTATGTAGCGGCCCTCATCGAAGAAGTAGTTGTGTTCGGCGCGGTGGGAAGAGAGGCCGAAATGCAGTCCGGCCGCGCGGACCGCTCTGGCCAGGTCACCCAGAGTGTCGCGATGCGGACCCATCTTCACCACCGTCCAATCGGAGAGGGCCGAATCGTACATGGAGAAACCGTCGTGGTGTTCCGCAACCGGGATCACGTATTTTGCGCCGGCTTGTTTGAACAGGCTGGCCCAGTCGGCGGGATCCCATTTTTCAGCCCGGAACTTCGGAATCAGATCCTTGTACCCCAGGTTCTCCAGGGAACCGTACGTCCTGGTGAAGTGCTCGTAGGCCGGATCGCCAGGCCGGTACATATTGTGCGGGTACCATTCGTTCACCGCGCCGGGGACGACGTTTATACCCCAGTGCAGGAAAATGCCGAACTTGGCGTCGTTGTACCACTGCGGAATCTGGTAATCGCGGAGTGTTTCCCAGTCGGGGCGGTAAGGACCATCGTGAGCTTGCTTGTCGGCTTCGGTCAGCAGTGCATCGCGGCGCTCGTCGTATTTCGCCACAGACAATTGCCACTCGCGATCGATTTCCTCAGCCGACTTTACTCCGTGCGTGGGCGCCAGCGGATCGATTGGTAGTGTACCCACCTGAGCCGCCACGGCGACCACTACGAACGAAACCACGAACAGATTCCAATATCCCATCACCGTCGCGGGCATAATATCAGACACCGGTCGACCTTGCTGCGCGTCGCGGGACGCGGTTCGGCCCTGCTCTTCCGCCTCCGGACATAATTGTTGGAATATAGCCCGTTACCGACTAAAGCTATGAAAGAATTGGCCGATGGAACTATTGGGATCCCCCTTAAGATCCATGTCTCGACTGGCACAGCCATCAAGCCGGATTCTGCTTGCAACAGCAGCCGTGGTGGCTTTGGTCGTGCTCATCCTCCCAAAATCAGGATCAGAACGCCGCATCGCCACCTCGGCACAGGAAGTCGCTCACTGGAAAGCAGCCCAATCGGGCAGCCTTCCCGCCGCGCGCATTGAGGGAGTGGTCACCTACTTCGATTCAGCGAGCGGTTTGCTGTTCGTGCAGGACGCCACCGGCGGCGTGCGTGTGAGTATCGATGAGGGTGGACCCCGGTATTCGCCTGGACAGCGAGTCACTGTTTTCGGTTTCATCAGCGACGCTGAATTCTCCCCGGTCATTCTCAACGCAAAGATCACAGTTCATGGCTCCGGGCCTCTTCCGGAGGCGCCTCTCGTCACGGCGGGATCGTTTGGAACGCGAAACGTTGAAAACCGTCTGGTTACCGTGGAAGGCGTAGTTCAGCGCGCCCGGACGAGGCAGTACGCTCCATTCTTTGTGGTGAGGATCAGCCAGGGCGGTACGCCAATCGACGTCTATTGTCAGGACTACGGCGGGGTGCTTGGGGATGAGCTCGACAGGCACGTTCGGGTGACCGGCGTTGCCACATCGAGCCTCGACGTAAAACTCAAGCCGGTGGGAA
>JBEKFB010000294.1:0-5745 GCA_050013535.1 Bryobacteraceae bacterium
CAGATTCCGAATGCGCCATCGACATGCCCCCAGGCACCGGCAGCGTGCGCTCGGGCGCAGATCTCTCCGGCGGGATCGACCGACCCGGTGTTGACATTCCCTGCCTGCACGCAGACGATGGTGCATCGCTCAAAGGGGGGCAATTTGTCCGCCCGCATCCTTCCCTGCCCGTCCACCTGGACGCGGATCACGCGCTCGCGTCCGAGCCCCAGCAGCCCGAGTGCTTTGTGCACCGCAACGTGGGTTTCCTCGCTCACCACGACGGTGATGGGAGGCGCGCCGAACAGCCCCTGCGCATCGACATCCCAGCCCTCGCGCAACAACAACGCACGACGGGCGGCGGCCAGGCCAGCGAATGTCGCCACCGTGTCACAACCAACAAACCCGACGGCGGACTCGCGAGGCAGCCCCAGAATCTCCAGCAGCCAGCGCGATGCCACGTCCTCGAGTGCGGCCGCCACTGGCGAAGTAACCTCCATCACGGCGTTCTGGTCCCATGCCGTCGCCAGCCAGTTGGCAGCCACGGTGACCTGGTCCCATGCCGTCGCCAGCCAGTTGGCAGCCACGGTGACGGGAAGGCTTCCACCCATCACGAATCCGAAATAACGGCCGGCAAGGCTCGCTACCGTAGCAGGCGAACCCAGGCGGTCAAGAGTGTCCAGGACGGTTTCGGGATGGACAGGCCCGGATGGCATCTCCACGTCGAAACCGCGTAAGGCGCGCACCGCATCCGCCGACGGCCCGACCCGGCGTTTGCCGATTTCGTTCAGGTAGCGCACCGAGCGCCGGGCCGCGGACCCGAGCAGGATCGGATCGCAGATTGAGCTTTTCTCTTTCATATTTCGAATTCTACGTTCGTTCTGCTTTGCATAACAGATGCAGATGTACGACTCTGCTACCATGACAGTTGAGATGGCCGATCAGGACAGAACGTATCTCTACCGCGCGGTATCGGGCAAGATCGCCGGCCTGATCGACAATGGCGTCCTTCGACCGGGCGAGCGCGTGCCCTCGGTGCGCCACACAAGTGCGTCGGAGGGCGTCAGTGTTTCCACTACGATGCAGGCGTACATGCTGCTGGAGAGCCGCGGCTACATTGAGGCGCGGCCGCAATCCGGGTTCTACGTGAGAGCACGTCAGGCGGCGCTTCCACCCGAACCGCACACGTCCGTGACTGGCCGTCAAGCCACACGCGTCGGTGTGAGCGGATTGATGTCGAAACTTCTGCTTGCCGCCTCCGAACCCGAGGTGATCCCCCTCGGCGCCGCGTTTCCCTCCCCGGAGTTGTTGCCCGGCCGCCGGCTCAATCGAATATTGGCGGGTCTCCTGCGCCGCCCTGGCCAGCACGCCAACGGCTGCGAATTCGGGCTCGGCGATGGCGGCTTGCGCAGGCAGATTGCACGGCGTTCTCTCGATTGGGGCGGCCGACTGGGTCCTGACGACATCCTGATTACGTCCGGCGCGACGGAGGCGCTGCAACTCAGCATCCGGGCAGTCACTCAGCCTGGCGACGTGGTGGCGGTGGAATCGCCCACGTACTTCGGAATCCTCCTGCAACTGGAGGCGCTCGGTCTGAAAGCTCTGGAGATCCCGTGCCATCCGCAAAATGGCCTGCGCCTGGACGCATTGGCCGAAGCTCTGCGCAACCAGCGCGTACGCGCGTGTGTCGTCGCAACCAACTTCAGCAATCCTCTCGGAAGTTGCATGAGCGACGATGCCAAACGGGATCTCGTGGATATGCTGACGCGCCGGGGCATTCCGCTCATCGAAGACGACCTGTACGGCGATACCAACTTCGGCAAGGCGCGTCCGAAAGCGGCAAAAGCCTTCGACCGCACGGGTCTCGTACTGCTTCTTTCGTCGTTCTCGAAGCTGATCGCTCCTGGCTATCGCGTCGGTTGGCTCGCCGCGGGACGGTTCCAGGCCCGAGTGGAAGCTCTGAAGCTGACCTCGACACTCGCCACGCCGCCACTCTTGCAAGCCGCTATCGCACAGTATCTGGAAAGCGGCGCATATGACCGCCAACTTCGCCGAATGCGTGCTGCGTTCGCTTTACAGATTGAGCAGATGACCGCGGCCGTGGGCGAACATTTTCCTGCCGGCACTCGCGTGACGCGCCCCCGTGGCGGATTCGTGCTATGGGTGGAATTGCCGCGAGGAGTGGATTCATCGGAGTTGTTCGATCGAGCTCTCGCCGAAGGAATCAGTATCAGTCCCGGACCCATGTTCTCGGCCCGCCAGCGGTTCCGCAATTATATTCGCCTTAACTGCGGTTATCCGTGGTCGCCGCGGCTCGATGAAGCGATCCGCACGATCGGCCGCCTGGCGGCTGAGTGACCTTTACTGCGCGTCGTTCTCGGTGAGATCCAGATCCGTGTATTTCTGGCAGCAACGGCAATTGCCGGGCACGTAGGTGCGGATGTAGCAAACGTTGCACCAATAAGTGATGAACAGCCGCTTCCCGTCTTTGTGGACAAACATGGCGCGCTGATAGATCGGATCGATCATGAATCGATCCGCCGTGATGAAATGCCCGAGGGCCTCGAAATCCATACCGCGCAGCCGCTCGTCGTTCACCACGCTGCGGGTGCCCTCATCGCCGTCGAGAAGGACGGTCTTGCCTTCCGCTGTCGTTACCGATGGCTGTCCCTGCGGGGTCCGCGTGAGTGTTCCGCGGAGAGACGCTTCCTTCAGCGATTCGGCGCGCACAATTCCGGCCGCGCAAACCAGCGATAAAACCGTTCTTCGAGTCATGCAATCGGGCGGCGTATACAATGCTAGATCATGACGCGCGGCCGGGTCTCCATTTTCGTGACGTGCGTGGTCGATCAGTTGTTTCCACAAGTGGGCATCGCCATGACGGATGTGCTGGAAGGCCTGGGCTATGGCGTCGATTTTCGCGAGCGTCAGACCTGCTGCGGCCAGCCGGCCTTCAATTCCGGATATCGCGATGAAGCCCGCCGGATGGCTCGGCATTTCCTCGACGTGTTCCAGGACGCCGAGTTCATCGTGGTCCCATCTGGCTCCTGCACGTCAATGATCGCGCATCATTTTGTGGAGCTTTTTGCCGATGACCCGACAGCACGAGCCCTCGCGGAGCATGTGGCCAGTCGCACGTGGGAGTTCTCACGGTTCCTGCTGGAAGTGGCGAAGGTGGAATACGTCGGCGCGCGTTACGAAGGCGCCGTCACTTACCACGACAGTTGCCACGCGCTGCGCGAGCTCGGAATACGCGATGGCCCCCGCCGCCTGCTGGCGAACGTGCGTGGCCTCGAACTCCGCGAGATGGATGCTGCGGATGATTGCTGCGGATTCGGCGGAACTTTTTCGGTGAAATTCGCCGATGTCTCCGGGGCAATGGCCCGCACGAAGATCGATTCCATTCTGCGGACCCAGGCCGGCACGGTGGTCTCCGCCGATCAGAGCTGCCTTATGCAATTACAGGGAGCGATGCGTCGCGCGGGCCTGAACATCCGTACAATGCATTTGGCCGAGGTCCTGGCATCGAGATGAGGGCGTCGTTCAGTGCTAGCATCAACTCGTATGGAACTGGCCATTCGGATACAGGTAGAGGCGTTGCCCGAAGGACTTTTTCTGGCGACGTCGAATGAACTCCCGGGTCTCGTCGCTCAGGGCCGAACGGTAGCCGAAGCTCTCGACATCGCCCGCGACGTGGCCCGCAAACTCATTGAGGCGCGGCGCGAACGCGGTGGGTTGCCGGATCTGCCGACGACGAGCGACCGGCAAGACTACACGATCATAGTCGCTGCGTGAATGGGCCGCCTCGCAGGATTTCGCTATAAAGACGTAGTCCGAAAGCTGAAGGCTTGTGGCTTTGCGTTTGATCGCCAGCCGCAGGCAGCCACGAAATCTGGTTCAATCCCGTCACGAACCGCTATACGACGGTACCGAATCATCCCGGTGACATGCCGGAGGGCACGCTCCGGGCGATTTTGAAACAAGCAGGTATCGATCCGGACGATTTCCTAACGGCGTAAGCCCCGCCACCGACTGACGAGATCGGTACGTTTCACGCAGCGGGCAGGATCAGAGTTTCCCGAACAACTTCGGCGCCCTGAAGCGACTGCTCAGAAAGCTCGCGGTTTGCATCGAGGACCATCGTGACGGCTTCTTCGAGGTTCGCGCGCGCCTCCTCGATGGTTTCCCCCTGCGTGTTTGCGCCGGGCAGTTCCTCGACGAACGCGACGTAGCCTTCGGGCACCTTCATGTACACGGCCGTTAATCGCATCTCCGCCATACGCTGCAATGATACCAATTACCCCCTGTATCCTAGTAACCAGACAGCCTCTCTATGCAGCTCACGTCCCCGGAGTATTTCGTTCTCCTGGCACTGGTTTTCTTCGCGTACTGGTTTGCGCGGCACACCGGAAAGCTGGCTGTCGCGGTCATCCTCTGCGCCAATTACTTCTTCTACGCGAAATGGCATCCGATCTATCTGGGCATCATTCCGTTGGCTGCCGCTTGTGATTTCCTAATCGGCCGCGCACTCGGCGCGAGCAAGTCATCTTCAGGCCGCCGCTTTCTGATCACCCTCAGCATTCTGCTGAATTGCGGTCTCATCCTCACCTCGCACTACGTGCCGTTCCTGCTCGACCCGTTCACCGCGGCGCACCCCGGCCTCGCCGGCCTCGAATGGCTGTTGCCGCTGAGCCTGTCGTTCTACGCATTCCAGGCGATGACCTATACCATTGATATTTATCGCGGCGACGCCACGCCGACGACCTCACTGCTCAGCTATCTCGCTTCGGTCAGTTTCTTCCCAACCATCGTCGCCGGACCCATCACGCGCGTGGCGACTCTGATTCCGCAAATCGAAAACGCGGGCCTCACTCTCTCAGCCGAGGATGGCGGCCGCGCGCTGTTTCTCATTGGCCTCGGTCTGGTGAAGAAGCTGCTCATCGCCGATTACCTCGGTGAAAACCTGGTGAACCGCGTCTTCGATTTGCCGAAGCTCTATTCGGGCACGGAAACGCTGCTGGGCGCTTACGGCTACACGTTCCAGCTCTATTACGATTTTTCCGGCTACACCGACATCGCCCTCGGCTCGGCGCTGTTGCTGGGCATCGTTCTGCCAGCGAATTTCAATCGGCCCTACGCGGCCATCAATGTGGCCGACTTCTGGCGGCGCTGGCACATCTCGCTATCCAACTGGCTGCGCGACTATCTGTTCTTCTCGCTGCCCGGGCAACGATCGCGCCGGCGTCCGTATCTGAACCTCTTCATCACTTTCACATTAGGCGGGCTATGGCACGGCGCAAACTGGACGTTCATCATATGGGGCGCGCTACACGGCACGGGGCTCGCCGTGGTCCGCGGACTGCAGGCCATGCGTGGAAAACGGAAACCAAAACCGGGTCTGTGGCTGCGCCTCGCCTGCATCTTCGTGACATTCCATTTCGTAGTGCTCACCTGGGTTTTCTTCCGCTCGGCCAACGTGAGCACCGCGCTCGACGTACTGCGGCAAATCGATTCAGGCACCGTCTCCTTCGCCAATGTAACCCCGGGATTCTGGATGGTGCTCGCGATTGCGGTGGTCGCGCACTACGTTCCGCACTCCTGGTACACGGCGTCGGTGAACGCTTTTACGCGCATGCCCGCTCCAGTGCAGGCGACCGCGCTCGCGGCGCTCATCCTGGGTATTCGTTACGTGGCGGCCACCGGGTCTGCGCCGTTCATCTATAGCCGGTTCTGACCATGCCACGCAAAGCGGCTCTTGCTATTCTC
>JBEKFB010000295.1:0-5287 GCA_050013535.1 Bryobacteraceae bacterium
GCCTGCCCCAGTGAGAATCCGGGCAGCAGGTTGAACGAAATGGTCACCGCCGGCAATTGGCCGAAATGATTGATGCTGAGCGGGCCCATAGTGCGCGAAGTATGCACCACGGTGTCCAGCGGCACCAGCGGACCGTTCGATGAGCGAATATACAGCTTCGACAGCGCGCTCGGATCGCGCTGGAACTTCGGTTCCACCTCCACGATGACCTGATACTCGTTCGACGGCGAATAGATCGTCGATGCCTGGCGGTTGCCGTATGCGGTGTACAGGGCGTCCTGAATCTGCTGCGGCGTCACGCCGAGCGCCAGAGCACGATCGCGGTCGATGTCCACCATCACCTGGGGCGCGCTGACCTGCAGGTCGCTGTTGATGTCCGTAAAACCGGGCAGCGTGCGCATTTTGTCCACAAGCCGCGGGGTCCACGAGTATATTTCCTTCAGGTCGGCGCTCTGTAGCGTCAAATCGTACACGCTGGTGGCAAACTGGCCGCTCACCGTGATGGGCGGCGGGTTCTGCATGAACGCCAGAATTCCTGGCACCATAAACAGCTTCGGCCGCGTGGCGGCGATGAACTGATCCACCGTTATTGTCCGTTGATCGCGTGGCTTCAGACCGACGAAGAAGAAGCCCTGATTCCCTCCGGAGACGAAAGCTCCCACGTCGGAAACGTTCGGATCGTTCCCGGCGATCCTCGCCACTGCCCGCGTTTTCTGCGCCATGGCATCGAAGGAAATGTCCTGGCCGGCCATGGTGACGCCAAACATGAACCCGCTGTCCTGGCTGGGGATGAAACCAGTGGGCATGGTGAAAAACAGATAGAGCGTTCCCGCCAGCATCGCGAACGCCACCATGAGAGTGGCGAACTGATAGCGCAAAGCGACGCGCAGCGTGACGTCATACCAGCGCGCCAGGCGTTCGAATCCGTTTTCGAGCACACGATAAATCGCGCCGTGGTGCGCCTGCCCGCTCATCCGCAGGAAGCGGCTGCCCAGCATAGGAGTGAGGCTGAGCGAGACGATGCCGGAAATAAGAATGGCCACCGCAATGGTGACGGCAAACTCGTGCAGCAACCGCCCCACTATCCCGGCCATGAACAAGACGGGAATGAACACCGCCACCAGGGAGACGGTCATGGAGATGATGGTGAAGCCGATCTCCTTCGAGGCCAGCAGCGCGGCCTCCATGCGCGGATGGCCCATTTCCATGTAGCGCACGATGTTTTCCAGCATCACGATCGCGTCGTCCACCACGAACCCCACCGACAACGTCAGGGCCATCAGCGAGAGATTGTTCAGGCTGTAGCCGAGCAGATACATAACGGCGAACGTTCCAATGATGGACAGTGGAACCGCGACGCCGGGGATCAACGTCGCAGAAATGTTCCGCAGGAAAAGGAAAATGACCATCACCACGAGGCAAACGGTGAGGACCAGGGTGAACTCGACGTCATTGATGGAGCGGCGGATGGAGTCCGAAGCGTCGAATGCCACTTCCATCTTCACGGAAGGCGGAATTTCCTTTTGAATTTCGGGGAGGAGATTCGTGATGCTCCGCGCCACTTCCACTGTATTCGTGCCGGGCTGGCGTTGAATACCCATGATGAGGCTGCGCTTGTCGTTGTACCAACTGGCGATCTTGTCGTCGCTGACGCTGTCGATCACCTGGCCAACTTCGTCGAGGCGGATGGGCGTTCCTCCGCGATAGGCAACGATGAGCGGCCGGTATGCTGCCGCCGTAGTCAACTGCCCGCTGGACTCCACAGTGAATGCCTGGCGCGCGCCGTACAGCTTGCCGGTGGGAAGGTTGACGTTGCTTTGCTGCACGGCTTTCTGCACTTCGTCGATGCCGATGTTTCGCGCAGCCAGAGCATCGGGGTCCACCTGCACGCGGACCGCGTAGGGAGAAGCGCCGAACACCTGCACCTGAGAGACGCCGCTGACCATCGACAACCGCTGCGCGATGGTGGTCTCGGCGTACTCGTCAACCGTGTACAGCGGCAAGGTGTCCGAAGTGAGAACGAGGTAGAAAATCGGCTGCTCGGCTGGATTCGCCTTGGAGAAGGAAGGCGGCGCGGGCAGGTTCGGCGGCAGGAGTCCCGCAGCCTTGGAGATGGCCGATTGAATGTCCTGAGCGGCGGCATCGATATTGCGGTCGAGCGTGAACTGCACCGTGATGGTGCTGCCGCCCTGCGTGTTCGACGAGCTCATCTGCTTCACGCCGGCGATGGTGGAGAATTGACGCTCGAGCGGCGTGGCCACGCTGGATGCCATGGTCTCCGGGTTGGCGCCCGGCAGCGAAGCCGTGACCTGAATGGTCGGATAGTCGACCGTGGGCAAAGCGGCTACGGGAAGATCGCGAAAGGCGATCAGACCGAAAACCAGAATCGCCAGCATGACCAACGTGGTCATGATTGGACGTTCAATGAAGAGTTTCGAGGGATGCATGACTACGCTCCCGTTTTGGGCTGTCCGGGTAGCTCGAAGACCGGCGCACCCGGCGCCAGCAACAACTGTCCGTCGGTGACGACGGTCTCTCCCGCGGCAAGCCCCTTGTCGATGACCACACGTCGTTCCAGCGTCTGGCCCACCGTGACGGGCCGCGCCTCAACGGTCTTGTTCGGCTTCACCACATAAACAAACGACCCCTGCTGTCCGGCCTGCACCGCCTCCGACGGTATGACGGTAGCGTCCCTCTGCGTGTCCAGCGTCAGCACCACGTTGACAAACTGCCCGGGCCACAGGCGGTGGTCATCGTTCGGAACCGTTGCCTTCAGTTTAATGGTGCCTGTGGTGGTGTCCACGGTGTTGTCGACAACCGTGAGCACGCCGTGCGAGGCAGCGCCGGGTGAATCCTGTGGCGTCACTTCCACGCCTAGTTTGCTTCCCGAAGCATATCGGGCGCGCACCTGCGAGAGCTGCTCTTCGGGGACGCTGAAACTGATGAATATGGGGGCAATCCGGTTAATCACAACCAGCGGTACGTCATTCACCTTCACCAGATTTCCGGCCTGTACAAGCAGGTTGCCGGTGCGGCCCGAGACCGGCGACTCGATGCGGCAATAGCTCAGGTTCAGTTTCGCCGTGGCCACCGCGGAAACATCGGCATTGATAGAAGCGCGCGCGCTTTCGACGGCGGCCTCGTCGGCGCGGATGGATTCCTTCAGCACGTCCGCGTTGGTCCGAGAGGCGTCCGCCTGCTGTCTCGAAACCACGCCTTCTTTCTGTAGTGCAGTGTAGCGGTCGGCATCGGCCTCGGCGTTTTTCAAGGAGGCGATGTCTTTCAGGCGAGTTGCTTCCGCCTGATTCAACTGTGCCTCGTCGCGGGCGACGTTGGCTTCAGCCTGGCGCATGGCTTCTTCATAAGGCCGGGCGTCGATCTCGAACAGGAGCTGGCCCTTTTCGACGTTCTGGCCTTCGGTGAAATGCACCGACGTGAGTTCGCCGGCAACCTGCGATTTGATCTGGACAGTGGACGAGGGTTCGACATCGCCTACGACGCGAATTTCCACGGGAACCGACTCGCTCGCGGCGGTGGCAACACTCACCGGGACAGGTGGCGGACCACCACCCGCGGTCTGCACTTTCTTTTCTGTGCACGCGGCGGCAAACACGATTGCGGCGCCTAACAGAACAAACTGTATCTTGCGAAACAAGGAAGCCTCTCGGTCAGGTATGTAACTTCAGTGTAGCTGGTGAACCGTGGACGCGCGGAGACAGCCGCGCTCCTCCTCGGGAGGCGAGAACGCGACTGCGCCGCGTGTCCCGGCCAGCACATCCCGTTGGTTTTCTGTCATAATGGATTCGCTCTGGCTGCCCGCGAATCGCGGGATGAAAATTCTGGGACCTACACGGCACGACAGGCTCAATGAAGCCCTGGCGGTTGTGTACACATTTGCGGGCATCTTCCTTGCACTGAGCCTTGTCTCGTATTTTCCGCAGGATCCATCCTGGAATGCCGCTACGGGCGCAGTTCGCGCACACAACCTCACGGGCGTCGCCGGGGCCCATCTCGCCGATCTTCTCCTGCAGTTATTCGGCTTGACTGCTTTCGGACTTCCCGTGCTCATCTGGGCTCTTGCGTGGAAATGGATCCGCTCCCAGCCGATCGAAGCGGCATGGGTACGGGTGGTTGGTTCGACCCTTCTTGTGCTGAGCCTTTCCACCGGCGCGTGCCTGATTACATCGTGGCGGCCCTGGCACGGAGCGTTTGCGGTGGGCGGCGTGGTGGGCACGCTTATGTCGGAATACCTGATCTCATCGCTGAATCCAATGGGAACCGCGCTGGTCACGGGAGTCGGTTTGATCCTGTCACTGTACCTGCTTTCGAAGTTTTCGATGATGGCCCTGCACGCGTGGTTGTCCGGCCCGATGCGCGTGTTGTCCGGAATGCTGGCGCGCTGGAATGTCTGGCGCGAACGGCGAAGAGCGAGAGCGGCGGAACGGGCCCGGCTGCGCCGCGAGAGAATCGAGGCCAAACGCAACGCCGAGCGGGTATCGAAGAAATTGCCCGCGCCTCCGGAGGTTGTGGACACGCCAGTAGACACTCCCCCTTGGGAGTCGCCTGAACTCGCGCCCGCACTCGAGGCGGACGAGATTCCCATCCACACGCTCGAGTACGCAGTTCCCCAACCGGCACCTGTGAAGCCCGTGACGCCGGAAGCTGAAAAGCCATTGCCAGCTCCGCGCAAGCCCGGTCCGGTGGAGAGCGGCGTTAACTTCTACGAGATTCCTCCGACAGGGTTGCTGAACGAACCGCAGGCGCGCAACCCATACAATGAACTTGAACTCAAGGACATTGCCGTCCGCATCAAGTCACGCTTCGATGAGTTCAATGTGCTGGGCAACGTGGTGCAGATCAACCCCGGTCCGGTGGTGACCACGTTCGAATACAAACCCGAAGCGGGCATTAAGTACAGCCGGATCACTTCGCTTTCCGAGGACCTGTGTCTTGGTTTGCAGGCGGAGTCTATTCTGATCGAACGCATCCCGGGTAAGCCGACCGTCGGCATCGAAGTGCCAAACTCGAAGCGGGAAGTGATCAGTTTGCGCCAGATTCTGGAATCTGACGAGTTCCAGAATTCAACGTCTCGTTTGACGATTTGCCTGGGCAAGGACATCAGCGGGCGAATCAAGGTGGCGGCGCTTGAATCGATGCCGCACCTGCTCATCGCCGGATCCACCGGATCGGGAAAGAGCGTCATGCTCAATTCGCTGATCATGTCGGTGTTGTTCAAGTCGACGCCCGACGAAGTTCGCATGATCATGGTGGACCCCAAGCGCGTGGA
>JBEKFB010000296.1:0-5287 GCA_050013535.1 Bryobacteraceae bacterium
GCCGTTACGGTCGAGTCCTGTGATCGAGAAGGTGCGCTCGGCGCTTGGCGAGATTGTGCCGGTATGGACCGGCGACCGGCCCTTCACCGCGGATATCGAGCGGGCGGCGGCGTGGATTGGGGCGGGAGAAGTGGTTGAATGACACTTGAAGAGATCGAAGAATCTCTGCCGAACGGTTTGCACGACTCTGTCATTCAGGCGGTCACCATGGACTACGAGCAGTTACGGCTAACACTAAGAGTCGACGTGCTGATCGGACTGCCAGGTCAGCCTCTTCCCGATAGAGAGCGCTATCGAGCGGGCGTCATTGTATTTGAGGGCGTGCAGTTCTTTTCGATCGAACCGCCCGGGGCCGAACGCACCTTTCAGCACCCAGGGAGTATCTGGTTCAAATATGAGCGAACGCCACCTGAGCTCATACCGCAAAGTGTGGCACCGGCTCTTCCGGAAGGGACACAATGCTACTCGTTATTCATCCTGAATTGGTTTTCGAGTATGCACATCGCTGCCGCTGAGGTTGGTTTCGCGTGGTCCGACAGCCAGGAAGTGGAACGGCGGTAAGAGCGGTTGAAGGCAATGTCTTCTTCATCGATTAAAATGAAGACAGTCATGGCTCAACTCACTGTCCGCCACGTCTCCGATGACGTAGTCCGGGCTTTGCGCTTGCGCGCGGCAAAGCACGGGCGCTCTACGGATGCCGAACATCGGGTGATACTGGCCGAAGCATTGAGGGCAGGTGAGGCTGACGACTTCTGGTCGCGAGCCGACGCTCTCCGCGCCCGGTCACACCGCCAGAGGTCCGATAGTGGCGAGCTGCAGCGCCGGATGCGGAACGAGCGTTGATGGGGTGCGCCGACATTTTTGAACGTCACGGCTTCGCAGAACTCTTGTAGCGCTCCATGATCGCCGCACTGATTTTAATGCCGGAAGTGCCGCACGCCCGTGAACACCATGGCCAGTCCCAGCCGGTCCGCTGCGGCGATCACTTCATCATCGCGTACCGATCCGCCCGGTTGGATCACCGCCGTAATTCCGTGCTTCGCCGCTTCTTCCACGCCGTCAGCAAAAGGGAAAAACGCATCCGACGCCAGCACCGTGCCCGCCAGCGGAAGCACCGCCTTCATCGCCCCCACCTTCACCGAATCGACGCGGCTCATCTGGCCTGCGCCGGTGCTCACGCTCTGCCCCGCGCGCGCGTAGACGATAGCGTTCGATTTCACGTGCTTCACCACTTTCCACGCGAATTCGAGCGCTTTCCATTCCTCGTCCGTCGGCTGGCGCTTGGTCTTCACCTGCGCCTTGCTTCGATCCAGCTTGTGCAGGTCCCCGGTCTGCACCAGATAGCCGCCGGTGATCGACTTTATCACGGGCTCGCCCGGCGCCGTTACCAGCACCTTCAACACACGCAGATTGCGTTTTGCCGCAAACACCGTCAGCGCACCCGCGCTGTAATCGGGCGCGGCGATGGCCTCAACAAACGTCTTCGTGAGCTCCTGCGCGGTTTCTTCGTCCACCTGTCTGTTGAATGCCAGCACCCCGCCGTATGCCGAAATCGGGTCCGCCTCGTAGGCCCTCCGATAGCTGTCCGCCAGCGTCGCCGCTTCCGCGCAGCCGCAGGGATTGGTGTGCTTGATGATGGCCGACGCCGGTTCGTCAAACTCCTGAATGAGCTGCCAGGCCGCGTCCAGATCCACCAGATTGTTGTACGAGAGTTCCTTCCCTTGAAGTTGTTCTGCCGCCGCGATGCCTCCGAGCCGGTTCGAATACAATGCGGCTGCCTGATGCGGATTTTCACCGTACCGAAGGCTGAGCGTGCGTGGCGCACGAATATCGAGCACCGCCGGAAGCTCCTCGGAATCGGCTACGGCGTCCTTCACCGCGCCATCCTGCGCTACGGTGACATGCGCCAGGCGGTTGCTGATCGCGCGATCGTAGGCAGCGGTTGTTGCGAAAGCCTTCTGCATCAGGCGCCACAGCGTCGGCTCACATAATTCACCGCCGCTGTCGATCATCTCCTTCAGAAGCGCATCGTAATCTTCAGGCGACGTCACCACCGCGACGTCCTGCCAGTTCTTGGCCGCGGCGCGAATCATCGTCGGGCCGCCGATGTCGATGTTCTCGATCAGTTCCTCAAACCCGGCACCCGCCTTCGCCGCCACTTTTTCGAATTGGTAGAGATTCACCACCACCATGTCGATGAGCGGGATTTCGTGCTCGGCGAGCGCCGCAAGGTGCGCCGGCTTACTCCGCATCGCAAGCACGCCGCCAGCCACGCGCGGGTGAATGGTCTTTACTCGCCCGTCCAGCATCTCGGGAAATCCGGTCACTTCCGCCACTTCGCGCACCGGGATGCCCGCCTGCTGGATAGCACGCGCGGTACCGCCCGTCGAAATCAACTCCACTCCCAGGTCATGCAGGGATTGTGCAAATTCGATTACACCGGTCTTGTCCGTCACGCTCAATAGCGCGCGCTGAATTTTGGCCATGTACTTCCATGTAAACACTGCTGACACCACGCTGTCAGCAGCACTCGCCGATACTTGGTGCCAGGAGAAGAACCCGTGGAAACAAAATCAAACGACGGCCGCATCGATTACATCGAATTCCATGCGACGGACATCGCCGCGACGAAGACCTTCTACGCCGATGTATTCGGCTGGAAATTCACCGACTACGGTCCCCACTACACAAGCTTCGAAGACGGCCGGATCGCCGGCGGTTTTGCGCGGGCCGAGAACGCGAAGCGCGGAGGACCGCTGGTGGTGATTTACGCTTCTGGGCTCGAGGCCATGGAGGCAAAGCTGAAAGCCGCGGGAGGGACCATCGTGAAAGAGATCTTCTCTTTTCCGGGTGGGCGCCGTTTCCATTTCACCGACCCGAGCGGCAACGAGCTATCCGTCTGGTCCGATCACTGAGCCG
Source organism: Bryobacteraceae bacterium (assembly GCA_050013535.1). Classification (GTDB taxonomy): domain Bacteria; phylum Acidobacteriota; class Terriglobia; order Bryobacterales; family Bryobacteraceae; genus CAWACP01. The sequence continues at coordinate 2,920 of JBEKFB010000296.1, forward strand.
GTGGACGGCCCGATTCTACGATTGCCAGGATCTCCTGGATAACCACTTCGGGTTCGTCAAGGTGAATCCAGTGCCCGCTATCGTGGACGACGACGTGACGAGCGCCGGACGCAATGGCGCGGATGGCATCATCGCGAACTGGCTCATTCTTTCCGGCGCTGAGGACCGTCACGGGAATCCCGTCAATCGGACCCGCTGCTCGCACTTCGTCCGCGCTCGCTGGCAAAGCGTCGAAGTGCGCGGCCATCCCGAGGAAGGACGCGGGATTGCACCAATGCGCCGCCACCATCGGCCACAATTCTCGCGGCATTTTGCCCACTTCGCCGGCGATGCGATTGATCACGCCGGCGCCCTCCCCGCTGGTGACCCTTCCGATGGCCTGTGGCAGCCACCTGGATCCGGCCATCGCGAGTCGCACGGCCAAACGCACCAGACCCATGCGAGCGAGGAATGCCCCGCGTCTCGCCAATCGCACTCCGAACCGCAGCATGCGCTGGCGATCTTCGGGCAGCGGCGACCATTCCTTCGGTTGCACCGCGTCCACCAGCACGAGACCCGCGACTTCCGCCGCATAAATAGACGCAAAGCGCCGGACGACCAAACCACCGAAAGAGTGGCCCACCAGCACGTAGGGAGGCCCTATGGCAGCGGCATGCAGCGCCGTGTGCAACTCTGCCGCGATGCCTGATGCCGTTAGCGGAGGACTGCACGGATCGCTCCAGCCAAGCCCACGCCGATCATAGGCTACCGCCCGAGTCCGCTGGGCAACTTTCTCCTGCACACTACGCCAGTTCAGGCTTGTTGCCGCAATGCCCGATTCGAAGACGACCGAGGGGGAGCCAGCGCCCAGCGCATAGAGATGAATCCTGCGCCCGCCGCCAATCTGCACCATACGGCCCGGCGGCGGCCACCGCCGCGAATCGCGCCGCAGGCCAATCCACTGGTATGCAGCGCCCATCGCGATCAACGCGAAAAGACCCGCGGCTATCCATACAATCAACGCCAGGTGCAGCATCGCGTAGTATACTTCACCAGTGTCCGGGATCAACGGCGCGATGCGCGCGCGCTGTGTGGCGTTCGCTCTCCTTGGCGCGGCGTCCCTTCTCCTCTGGCAGGCGCTCACGGTTCACTTCAGCTACGCGGGAAACTGGACCGGCCTGTTCTGCACAGGGGCGTTGTATCTCGCGCCACCCGCCGAGTTGCAATCCGAGCACATCTACATTTTCCCGAACAGTTTCGGTTACGACGGGCAAGCCTATCACTACATCGCTCACGATCCGTTCTTCCGCCGCGGATTCGCCCGCAGCGTCGATGCGCCGCGGCTGCGCTATCGACGCATTCTTGTGCCGGGCCTCGCGTGGCTGTTCGCAGGCGGTGATGATCGCCGAATCGATAGCGCCTACATTGGCGTTGTCCTGGGTTTTGTCCTCTTGGGCGCGTACTGGACCGGGCTCTATGCTGTGTTGCTCGGTTATCCACCATGGCTGGGGCTGCTGTTCGCTCTGGTTCCCGCGGTGCTCATCTCCATCGACCGGCTCACCGTGGATGTGGCGCTCGCGGCGTGTTGCGCCGGCTTTGCACTGTATGTGCGCGAGTGGCGCCCGGTGAAACTGTACGCGGTGCTGGCAGCAGCCGCGCTGTCACGCGAGACAGGTTTATTGCTGATCGCAGCTCTCGTCCTCTGGCTGCTGTTCGAGCGCCGGCTCCGCGATGCAGCGCTGTCCGCGACGGCGGCGCTCCCAGCCGCATGCTGGTACCTCTTTGTCCAATTCCACACGACACCCGCTTCGGTCCAGTTGCTTACGCCGTTGCTGTTCTCGGGAATCGTCGGCCGCATTTTTCATCCGCTCGCGCTGGCCGCTTCACCCGGAATTCAGATCCTCGCCGACGTCCTCGATCTGCTTGCGTTGGCCGGAATCGCCGCAGCCTTGCTCTGGGCCTTTCGCAGAGCGTTACGCCGCGTCCTCATGCCGCTTAGCATCGCCATCTATGCCTTCGCGTTGCTCACCATCGTTCTCGCGCCCGGCGACACATGGTCGGACGTCTATTCCTTCGGACGAACGTTGACTCCGCTCCTCCTGCTCTGCGCGCTTGATGGTCTGGCGGAACGGCGAACCTGGCCCGCCATCGCCATGCTGGCGGTGGACCCGCGCGTCGGCCTGTCAATGGGCAGACAGATCGCGACCGTGATCCGCGGTCTTTCCGCGTTTTTCTAAATCGGCAGGACTGCCGCCGCCACCGGTTTTGAACCAACCGGAATCATATTGAACAGCGGTGAAATCCTGCCGTGATGCCGAGTGAGCGCGGGAATCCAAAGCACGGCCATGTCTCCCGAATCCTGATTCAACACCAGCGCATACTCGTCATC
>JBEKFB010000297.1:0-5277 GCA_050013535.1 Bryobacteraceae bacterium
CAACTCGGCGACGAAGCGTTCCTGCGACGCATTCAGTACAAGATGCTGATTCGCAGTCCGGGCGAAGCCGAGTTCGGCGAAATCTTCCGCCAGTATTGCCGTTCGAACGAGCTGGCGTTCACCGAGACCCAACTGGAACGCTTCGTCGACCGTCACTACCGCCGCACCAGCAAGGCGTTTCGGCGGTGCCACCCGCGCGACGTGCTCTCGCATGCCGTGAACCTGATCCACTTCGAGAAGCGGCCTTCCGCCCTCACCGACGATCTGCTCGACCGCGCATTCGCAAGCTGTTTCCTCGAAGAGACGGACGACTAGCTGATAGCGCCCACGCCTTGTAAAGCCTCCATGGCTTGCGGACATAGCTTCACTTCGATATTTCCGGGCTCATGGACCTCAGAACAAATACCCAGCCAGCAGGCGCTTTAGCTCGGCGATCACCTGTGCGCGCTCGGTGTCGCTCGGCTGTTCGTAGGCGTAGGCGATGAGCCGGTCGCCAGTCTCGCTCACGATACGCAGCTTCAGATCGAGATCGGGCGGCACGTCGATACCGAGACGGTCCAGAATGAACCGTTTTACGATTGCCGCCGGACCCACATCCGGTCGCACTTGCCGCTCGCGTGTGGACGCGCTGATGTGACGACCCAGCGCGATGGTGCGGAAATCGGGATGTGCGTCGAGGAAGGCGACATAGGCGTCGATCACCATGTCCATAAATGCCGGAGCTTCCATTCCGTCCGACGCAGCGAGGCACTGTTCCAGCGATGCCCGAAACTCCTCGACCCTCTGCACCGCGATGCCATCGATAATAGCCTGCTTGTCGGGGAAGAAGCGGTACAGTGCGCCTACCGAAACGCCAGCTTCCGCGGCGATCCGGCTGGTGGTGATTTCCTCGAGCGGGACGCGTCCCAACAGAGCGGAAGCGGCGTGGAAAATCTGCTGGACCGTCCCGCTGCTGCGCCCCTGCACGGGGGTGCGGCGTACCGAGGCGGCCCTCGCCACTGTCGCTGGCATCTTAGAACAGTGTAGTGCTTATCAGGTACACCGGGAGCGCAGTGAAGGCGCCGGTGGGATTGAAGCGCAACGCAATTACCGAGAACGTCGGGCGCGAAATGACAGCGACCTGTGGGTGCGCACCACCTGCGGGAGTGGAGTCGATCTGGGCCGGGTAGAAGAGTTCCAGCGTGCCCTGCTGCCCGGCGCTTAACGGAAACTGCGTGGTCAGCGCGAAAGCCGCGTGCCCGAGTGCGGGAATGCTCGGGAGCGAGCCCGACAAGGTCTGACCCGAGGCCAACAACAGGTTCGCGGAGAGCGTCTCGGGAGCCTCGCTGGTATTCACAATGGCGATGCTGGTGGCGAAGCCGGGGGCGGAGTTGTCGAAGGGGACCAGAAAGTACGACCCCGGAGCGGCGGCCGGCGCGGTTCCATCCTGGTTCGGACGGCCGGAAACGCGCTGCGTGAAAATGGCGTATGCCACCACGCCGGAGTCCGCCACCAGCTCGCCAAACCCCTGAGTGAGGGTGGACGCGGTGCCCGGGGTGTGCACGATGATCGTGGCGTCAGCCGCCAGTTGGATGTCAGAGAGAGAGATGGCTTCGACGGTGGGTAGTGTCCAAGGCACCGTATCCCCGGCGGCGTCGGTTGTCTGGAAGAACTGCAGTGCTGCGTTTGCCGGTGTTGTGTTGGTGTTGGTAATGACGAGGGTAGTCTGCCACGCGCCGCCGTCCACGATCTGGGGAAGGATCAAACCGACGGCTCCGCCGCTTGCCAGCGGCTCACCAGTGACATCGAATGCGAGTCCCGCCCCGTACGAGCCGGAAAATGTTGTCGCGGGCGGATAAGGCGTAGCAACCGGTCCGCCCCCGTTTGAAAAGGCGGGGCCGTTGAAGGTGACACCCGTCGCCGTCGCCGCCGCGGCCGGCAGATCTCCGTTCAGCCACCCTTCGTTGTTGGAACTGTCGGTGGTTGCCAGTATCAGGTAGTACGTCCCTGGGGGAAGAGTGAGGCCGGAGAACAGCTGCAATTCGGGAGTTGTCCCGACTGCTCCAGCGGGCAGCGTCACATTGGCCTGTGCAACCAGCGAAGCCGATGTGGCGCCGGCCCCTGCTTGAGTTGTAAGGTATGCTGTTGCGGCCGTATCCGCGCCGTTTTCGGAGTACACGAATGCACTGATCGTCACATCAGTGAATGCCACCGTCGACGTCCAGTTCTCCATCAGGAACTGCGACGAACTCAGTGCCGGACTGCCCGGGGAACCCGGGGCAACTGAGACGATAGTGATTGCATTTGCCGGGGACGCCTGCATCGCCAGAATGCAGCCTAGCAGGACCGTCGGCAGCATGTGTCGAGAATTGAATTGCATGGTTAGCTCTGGAGACGACCGATATGAACCGAAACATGGACGGCCGCCGGTTTACCTCAGTGACAGGCAATTAGCATCTCATTGAGAGAATGGCACCGAACCTTTCTCTGATTGACATTACCATAAGTTCAGTGGTGAAAACGAAAGAGACTTCGCTTTCGCGTTCTGCCTATTATTCGCGTTCTGCTTATTATATGGGCATCATGAAACGGTTTGACGCGCAGAGAAGCGAGTTGACCAGGACCGTGCGGGCGGAGCTAGGAATCGCAGCCGACTGTCTGATAGATCGGATCGGCGGATCCCGAAGAGACTCGCTTTAACTTCTACCACGCACTTTGAAGATGCGTCAGCGCCACCGAACATTCTCCGACAAGGCGACGGCACGCTTGCCGGATTTGTAGGCCGTGAACGTGACGAATTGGCCGTCTCTGGTGGCGTGCTCCATCGGAGTACCGCTAACCATGGTCACCGCGCAACCCAATGTCATGAGCTCCAACACCTTCTTTCTGAACTCAACTCCAGTACCGTTCTTCCGACCGAAAATCACGGTGTTCTGAAGGTCTTTAGCGCAGTCGAAAGATGTGGCAACTAGGACGTCCTCGCTCGGCCCGATCAGCTTCGGGAGCGAGTCGATATACTCCAGTTCCTTACGTCTGGCTTCGTCGGCTGCGCGCTTCTTGTCTTCAGCGGACCTCTTGGCAGCGGCTCGCCTGTTCGCGTCCGCGATGCGCTCTCGTTGCTCCAGCTTTTCGACATATGCTTTGGATTCCTCCGTCATATCTAGCAGGGCCCGGTGAACCCAGCCTTCCCCACCAACGCTTGTGCCCTCAATGATCCGGACCCGCCAGACGTCACCATCTTCCTCACCTGTGCGGACGACCACGTCTCCTGGCTTGTATCTGGTATATACACCCGCCTTGATCTTTCCTTGGATATAGTCCTTACTTTCCCCGTCACCAGCGAATGTGTACGCGCTTCGCGCGGCATCTGATGTGTCAGTGAGTCCCCACACGTCCCAACCCTTCGGCGTACGTAAGCTGTATTTGAGGTCGGACTGCTCAGCCGAGCAGGCGAAGCCCACTAGCAACGCCAGCGCCAAGGTTCGCATCGCAGTGGCATTATACAACCGCCTCCAGACTGGCGTTAAGCGGTCGGACGTGCCTCATGGAAACGTGACTCGAGGAACTGAACGGCGCGTGCGAGGTTTTGATCGGCGATCAGGAGATCGGAGCCGAGAGCCTCCAACGCATTGACATTCCCATTCAATCAATGGTAAAAGCGAAAGAGAGTTCGCGTTCGCGTTAGCCAGGAGGCCCAACCCGGATGTCCGTGCCCATCTCCCAAATGTGGACCGTCGCCAGCTACGTCCTCAAACAAAAGCTGACCGGCAGGAAGCGCTACCCCTTCGTGCTCATGCTGGAGCCGCTGTTCCGCTGCAACCTGGCGTGCGCGGGCTGCGGCAAAATCCAGTACCCCGGCCACATCCTCAAAATGGACCTCACGCCCGAGGAATGCTTCCGCGCAGTGGAGGAATGCGGCGCGCCCATGGTCAGCATCCCGGGTGGCGAGCCGCTGCTGCACCCGCAGATCGGTGAAATCGTCGAGGGCCTGGTGGCGCGGAAGAAGTACATTTACCTGTGCACGAACGCGCTGCTGCTCAAACAGAAAATTAACCTCTTCAAGCCGAGCAAATACCTCACGTTCTCGGTTCACGTGGACGGGCAGAAGGATGAACACGATTTCTCGGTGTGCCTCGAAGGCGGCTTCGACAAAGCCATCGAGGGGATTCGCGAGGCTGTGGCGCGCGGGTTCCGCGTCACAACCAACACCACGCTGTTCGACGGCACCGACCCGAAAAGCGTGCGCGCATTCTTCGACGAGATGATGGAGCTCGGCGTCGAGGGTATGATGCTCTCGCCCGGTTACTCCTACGACAAGGCCCCCGACCAGCAGCACTTCCTTGGCCGCGCGCGCACCCGCAAGCTGTTCCGCGCGATTCTCTCCAACCGCAAACCGGAATGGCGATTCAACCAGTCCATGCTGTTCCTCGAATTCCTGATGGGCAAACGCCAGTACGCGTGCACGCCGTGGGGCATGCCCACCTACAACGTCTTCGGCTGGCAGAAGCCGTGCTACCTGCTGCAGGACGGCTACGCCGAAACGTTCGCGGAACTGATGCAGGCCACGGAGTGGCATCGCTACGGCACTGAATCGGGCAATCCGAAATGTGCCAATTGCATGGTGCACAGTGGATATGAGGCGTCGGCCGTGGACGATACGTTCGGTTCGCTGAAAGGATTCCTGGCAACGGTTCGCGCATCGCTGTCTACGAAGCACGCCGATGAAGCTGCCCTCGCAATGCTCGACGAGCCGGTGCACGCGCGGACGGAACTGGTGCAACTCCGGACTGAGGTCAACGCATGAACCCGGAAGAACTCGAAGTCGCGCCGGGCACTACGCACGAAACGCTGGAAGGTCTGGTCCTGCAGTCGACCTCGGAAGAGGAGTTGCGCTCGGCTCTTGAGAAGGCCTTCGATTACCGTGGCGACGTGACCATCACTAAGCAGGACGGCTCCATCGTGGATGGCTACGTCTTCGATCGGCACGCCGGCCCGACACTGGCCGAATCGTTCGTGCGCGTTTACCCGAAAAACCAGCGGGTGAAGGTATCGGTAGCCTGGTCGGAGATCGCCGGGCTCGCGTTCAGCGGCCGTGACATGGCTGCCGGCAAGAGCTGGGAGGCCTGGCTGAAGAACTACGCGGAGAAGAAGGCCGCGGGCGAGAAAAACATCGGCCTGCAGCCGGAAACGCTCGACTGAACGCGCCGCCATTCGTATACTGGATGGGCTGTGATCAGAATATCGCTGTTGGTCTCACTCGCACTTGTTGCACTCGCCCAGGCGCCCACGGAAGCCCCG
>JBEKFB010000298.1:0-5240 GCA_050013535.1 Bryobacteraceae bacterium
TTGGCCAGCATGATGGTCGCCGGCGCGGTCATGATCACGGCAGTGAGCAGATGCTTGGCGTCGACGTGCGCGATCATCACGTAGGCCGCCATTACCGACCCGGAGACGTGAGCCATACCGCTTACCATGATGGTGAACAACTCGGATTCGGTCATGCCCGCGAGAAACGGCTTGATGGTGAGCGGGGCCTCGGTCTGGCCCATGAAAATGCTGGCCGCCACGTTGGTGGATTCCGCGCCGCTGGCGCCCATGACGCGCTGCATCACAACGGCCATGCCACGCACGAAGAGCTGCATGACGCCGAAGTAATAGAGGATGGCGAAAAAGCTGGCGATGAAGATGATGATGGGCAGCACCTGGAAGGCGAAGATCACGCCGAACTCCGGTGACGCCGCGCCCAGCTTGTTGCCGAAGACGAAGCTGCTTCCCGCTTCCGAGTAATGCAGCATCGCGGTGACGCCCTCGCTGGCCTTATCGAACAGCCAGCCGGCCGGTGTCTTCAGCACCAGAAACGCGAAAAAAAACTGCAGGCCGAGTCCCCACAGGACGATGCTGAAACGAATGGACCGCTTGTGCTTCGAGAACAGAAAGCAAACCGCGAGAATCGCGGCGATCCCCAGAAGTCCGGTAAACCGGGAAGCCATCAGGACAGTGTATCGGAATCAGCCAACCACTTCGAGAATCAGCTCGCGCTCATCGGGCGCCTGCCCCGAGATACGGAACGCGTCTTCGATTAATTGAGCAGCTTCTTCGAGGTGCTCGTCGCCGGTGTAGTAGAGCCGGCAGAGCACGCCGCCGGCTTCCACTTTGTGGCCCACCTTCACTTCGAGGATGACGCCAACCGCGGGATCGATGGGCTCGCCCATCACATCGCGGCCCGCGCCAATCATGTTGGAAGCCTGGCCGATGTATTCGGCGTCGATAGCGCTGACGTAACCCGCGCGTGGCGAGAGAATCTCGCGCGCACCGGTGGCGTTGGGCAGAAGCTCAAAACGGTCGAGCACCTGCGGGTTGCCGCCCTGCGCCTGGATCACTGCTTTGAACTTGCGGTAGCCGGAGCCATCGAGCAGCATCTTCTGCGCCAGCTCGCGGCCTTCATCGAGCGTCGCCGTGATCTTGCTCAGGAAAATCATTCGCGCGGCCAGCTCGAGCGATAGCCGGGTGAGGTCCGTGGGCCCGGCATTCTGCAGGGTCTGCGAAACTTCCATCACCTCGAGAGCGTTGCCGATGGCAAATCCCAATGGCTGGTTCATGTCGGTGATGAGCGCCTGCACGCGCTTGTCGGCGCGGCGGCCAATCCCAACCATCATCTGCGCCAGACGCCGGGCGTCCACCTGCCGCTTCATGAATGCGCCAGAGCCCACCTTCACGTCCAGCACGAGAGCGTCAATGCCCTCGGCCAGCTTCTTCGACATGATGGAAGACGCGATCAGCGGGATCGACTCGACCGTCGCGGTCGCGTCGCGCAGCGAATAAAGCTTGCCGTCCGCGGGAGCGATCTGTGGCGTCTGCCCGCCAAATGCGATCTTATGCGTGGCCAGGAGCTCGCGAAACTCATCGACGCTGAGATCTGTGCGGAAGCCGGGAATCGATTCCAGCTTATCGAGAGTGCCGCCGGTGTGGCCCAGCGCGCGTCCACTGATCATGGGCACAACCACGCCCGCAGCCGCGGCTAACGGTCCGGCAATGAGGCTGGTCTTGTCGCCGACGCCGCCGGTGGAGTGTTTATCGACTTTGAGACCAGGGATTCCACTAAGGTCCAGTACCTCACCGGACCGCAACATGCAATCGGTGAGGCCGCTCACCTCGCGGTCGGACATGCCCGAAAAAAACACGGACATCAAAAACGCGGACATCTGATAATCCGGGATTTCGCCTCGCGTATAGCCTTCCACGAAATACGCGATTTCTTCCTGGCTCAGTTCTTCGCCATCCCGTTTGCGATGAATAAGGTCTACAGTGCGCATTTTAACTTATCAGCGTAGCATCTTATGTGTTTGAAAGTAAACCAGCTTATTCGCCACAGTGCTTCGGCGGGGGAAAGCGGGCGCAGTCGACACACCACTGCCGCCCGATGCAAGCACCGGGCCTGTACCAGCCATCTTAGTACAAAACAAGCTCCACTGGCGCGCCCGAACCGCATCCCAGGCGCCGTGCCGCGGAATCCTGGTTGATGACAATCTCCAGAAACCCGGAACTGCCGGGGATTGCAGTGAGCTCACCCGGCTGCGCCTCGGTGAAGTTGGGTACCAGCTTCGTGACTTTCTCCAGACCCGCGTTCAGCTCGAACGGGCGCGTGGAGATGTTGCGGAATTCGTCGAGGCGGAAGTTGGTGATCAGGTTGCCGAAGCGATCGATGTGGAGAACCAGACCGGTCCATACGTGCTTGCCGGTGCGCCGGGGCCGGAAGAAGTCGAGGCGAAGATGATCGCTGATGCGTTTGCCAAAGCGCGCGGGCGGCACGCCTGCCGCGATATGAGCCGCGACGGGAGCGAAGATGTCGCGGCCGTGGAAGGTTTGGCTTAGCGGCTGGAGAAAATACCGATCGGCGGTGATGTGACGGACTTTTTCGCTGGATGGCGGGAGAGCTTCAAAGATCATGGAAAGAACGCCGTTGTCGGGAGCGACGAAAAACTGTCCGCCGGTTTCGGCGAGAATCGGGCGGCGCGCCGAGCCGACGCCGGGGTCGACCACAACCACGTGAATCGATTTCGGGGGAAAGAATCGCGCGGCCTGCGCGATGACGTAGGCGCCATCGTGGATCGCATAGGGCGGCACCTCGTGGCTGACATCGACAATGCGGGCGGCGGGCGCGATGCCCAGGATAACGGCCTTCATCGTGCCGGCGTAATGGTCTGAGGTGCCAAAGTCCGTAGTGAGCGAAATGACCGGACGGCGCATGGACGCGCCTATTGTAACGCCGCCGGGTTGCTAACATGTTCCTGAGAGGCTGTGGTTAGTTGTGCAACGGTTTTACTTCGATCACAACGCGACAACTCCGGTATCGGACGAAGTTCTGAAAGTGCTGATCCCCGCGCTGGCCGGCGTGTACGGCAATGGATCGAGCATTCACTACTTCGGGCAGGTAGCGAAGCAGCAAATGGAAATGGCTCGCCGCACCGTGGCCGGAGCCATGCAGACCGATCCGCGCGAGATCGTGTTCGTCAGCGGCGGCACCGAGGCCGATAATCTGGCCATCCTTGGCAGTGTGCGCGCCCATCCGGCGTCGCGGAAGCACGTGGTGACCACCACCATTGAGCATGTGGCTGTTTTGAAGGCCTGCGCACAACTCGAAGAAGAAGGCGTCGATGTCACGTACGTGCCTGTAGGCAGTGACGGGCGCGTGGATCCCGACGATATCCGGCTGTCTCTGCGGCCGGAGACCGTGCTGGTTTCGGTAATGCACGTGAACAACGAAACCGGCGTACTGCAGCCGATAGCGGAGATCGGCGCACTGGCGCGGGAGCTCGGCGTGACGTTTCATGTGGACGGCGTGCAGGCACTGGGCAAGGTGGACGTCGACGTTTCGCGGCTGGCCGTGGACCTGTATTCGATTAGCGGGCACAAAGTGAATGCGCCGAAGGGCGTGGGCGCGCTGTTCGTACGCCGCGGGACCAGGCTCGCACCGATACTTCACGGCGGGCATCACGAACGCGACCGTCGTCCGGGCACCGAGAATATTCCTGGCATGGTGGCTTTTGCGCACGCGGTGGAATGGGCCACCGCGAACCTCGACGACGAGGCGGAACGGGTGCGGGAATTGCGCGATCTGCTGGAAGAAGGCATACGCGAGCGGGTGCCCGCGGTGATTTTGAACGGAACCGCGCCACGCAGCCCCAACACCACGAACATCTCGTTCGAGGCGATTGAAGGCGAGGCGATGGTGATTTCGCTCGACCTGAAGGGTTTCGCGGTGTCCAGCGGATCGGCCTGTTCGAGTGGCGCCGTAGAGCCGTCGCACGTGCTGATCGCCATGGGCCTCACGCCGGAGAAGGCCCGTTCCAGCGTACGATTCTCGCTGGGCCGCGGCAACACACTGGATCAGGTGGACGCGTTGATCGAAGCGGTGGCGGAATCCGCCGCGCAGTTGCGCAGGCTTTCGCCTTCGTGGAAAGTCACGGCATAATCGGCCGTGAACCCCGAGAGCATCATTGCAGTGGCCATGTCGGGCGGAGTGGACAGCTCCGCCGTAGCGGGCATGCTGCATCGCGATGGCCGGAACATCGTCGGCTTCACCATGCAGCTCTGGAATCAACGGCGGCTACCGGAGCTGATTCCCGAAAGCGGTGTCACCGGCCGATGCTGTTCCATCGAAGACGTGTACGATGCGCGGCACACTGCAGAGCTGCTGGGCATTCCCTACTACGTCGTGAATTTCGAGCAACGCTTTGAAGAGCAGGTGGTGCGGCCATTTGTGAATGAATATCTGGCCGGCCGGACGCCGGTTCCCTGCACGCTGTGCAATAACTTTCTCAAGTTCGACGAGTTCCTGGAGAGAGCCGCGGGCATTGGCGCGGATGCGATGGCCACGGGACACTACGCACGCATCGGCTTCGACGACGCCACGGGCCGCTGGCAATTACGCAAGGCCGTGGATGAAGCGCGGGACCAGACCTATTTTCTGTTCGGGCTCACTCAGCCGCAACTGGCTCGGACGCTGTTCCCACTAGGCGGCATGCTCAAGCCGCAGGTGCGCGACGTGGCGCGTTCTCTGGGGCTGCCGGTTGCCGAGAAACCGGACAGCCAGGAGATTTGCTTCGTGCCCAACGGCGATTACGCCGCCTTTATCGACGCATATTTCCGCGAGCGTGGGATTGTGCGGGAAGCGTCACAGGGTGAGATTATCGACGCCGATGGCAAGTTACTGGGCGAGCATGCGGGCGTGCATCATTTCACGATCGGTCAGAGGCGGGGACTTGGCATCGCGGCGCGAGAACCGCTGTACGTGATCGCCACCGTGCCCTCCGAGCAGCGCGTGGTGGTGGGCCGAAACGAGGACCTGCTGCGTAGCGACATGCAGGTAAGCGGGGTGAATTGGATCTCAATTGGGGCGCCGATTGAGCCCGTGCGCGCTCAAGTGAAGATTCGCAACAAACACGTGGCCGCGCCGGCATGGTTGATCCCCGCCGCCGACGCCGAGCATGTTGAAGTTCGTTTCGACGATCCGCAGCGCGCCATCACGCCCGGCCAGGGCGCGGTGTTCTACGATGGCGATCTGGTGCTGGGCGGCGGCTGGATAG
>JBEKFB010000299.1:0-8604 GCA_050013535.1 Bryobacteraceae bacterium
GTTCAAAGCTTCGCCTTGCGGCTGACCTCTCCCTTTAACCTTCCGGCACCGGGCAGGCGTCAGCCCCTATACGTCGTTTTCGACTTTGCAGAGACCTGTGTTTTTGTTAAACAGTCGCCTGACGCGATTCGCTGCGGCCCCCATTGCTGAGGGCGCCCCTTCTCCCGAAGTTACGGGGTTAATTTGCCTAGTTCCTGAACAATCCATCACCCGAGCGCCTGAGAATACTCTTCTCGTCGACCTGTGTCGGTTTGTGGTACGGATACCTCAACTCTCCTTAGCGGATTTTCCTGGCAGACGACTGGACGGATTTGCCTGTTCCAGCCTCACTTCACTCCGGATTGAAACCATTACGCACCAGAGCTTACGTGCTGCGTCCCCGCATCGGTCTTGATCGAATTAAGGTAGTCGCGGAATATTAACCGCAGTGTCCATCGGCTACGCCTTTCGGCCTCACCTTAGGCTCCGACTAACCCTGAGCGGATTAACCTTTCTCAGGAAACCTTAGACTTTCGGCGACCAGGGTTCTCACCTGGTTTCTCGCTACTTATGCTGGCAGAGTCTCTTCCTGCTGATCCAGTAGTCCTTACGGTCTACCTTCGCCTCTGCAGGAACGCTCTCCTACCATTAGCATTGCTGCTAATCCATAACTTCGGTATTATGCTTGAGCCCCGTTGGATTGTCGGCACCGAGTGGCTCGACCAGTGAGCTATTACGCTTTCTTTAAAGGATGGCTGCTTCTAAGCCAACCTCCTGGCTGTCCATGCCCCTCGACTTCCTTTCCCACTTAGCATAAATTTAGGGACCTTAGTTGATGGTCTGGGCTCTTCCCCTTTCGACAATGAAGCTTAGCCCCCACTGTCTGACTCCCGTGCTACACGTTCATGGCATTCGAAGTTTGGTTGGATTCGGTAACCTGGGAAGGCCCCTAGTCCATTCAGATCTCTACCACCACGACGGACCACACGAGGCTAGCCCTAAAGCTATTTCGGAGAGAACGAGCTATCACGGAATTTGATTAGCCTTTCACCCCTACCCTCAGCTCATCCGAGCTGTTTTCAACCAACACCGGTTCGGACCTCCATCCGCTGTTACACGGATTTCATCCTGGCCAAGGGTAGATCATCCCGCTTCGCGTCTAATCCCAGCGACTGAACGCCCTGTTCAGACTCGCTTTCGCTACGGCTCGCTTTCGCTTAACCTTGCCACTGAGATTAACTAGCCAGCTCATTATTCAATAGGCACGATGTCAGGCTTTGCCCGAAGGCCATAGCCCTCCAACTGCTTGTAAGCATGCGGTTTCAGGTACTATTTCACTCCCCTCGCAGGGGTGCTTTTCACCTTTCCCTCACGGTACTAGTTCACTATCGGTCACAGTCGAGTATTTAGCCTTACCGGATGGTCCCGGTAGATTCCCGCAGGGTTCCACGTGTCCCGCGGTACTCAGGAGCCACTCGAAAGTAGGATTGCATTTTCATGTACGGGGCTGTCACCCTCTATGGCCGGACTTTCCAGACCGTTCCATTAACGCTTCCCTATCCCTCTTTACTTCAACAGATCGTACCGGGTCGCCCCGATCCAACCTGTTGAGGTTTGTGGTCCTACGACCCCGGACTCTCCTTGCGGATCGTCCGGTTTAGGCTCTTCCGATTTCGCTCGCCACTACTCTCGGAATCACGGTTGTTTTCTCTTCCTTCGGGTACTGAGATGGTTCACTTCCCCGAGTTCGCCTCGTACGCCTATGTATTCAGCGCACGATACCTGATGTTCGCACCAGGCGGGTTTCCCCATTCGGAAATCCCCGGATCACGGAATGCTTGCTTCTCCCCGAGGCTTATCGCAGCTGGCCACGTCCTTCATCGCCTGACTGTGCCAAGGCATCCACACGCATGCTCTTAGTAGCTTGACCATAAAATTGACTCCGGACACGGCCGAAGTCAGCGCTCATCTCGCGCCGTATATTTTTCCGCACGGCGCGGCGATTTGTGTTAATGCCCATCAATATTCAGTTGTCAAAGATCATTCAGCGCAGACGCTGAAAGTCGGCGCTCGGGACAAATCCGGAGCGCCCACTTGCAGTTTCTGACGGAAGGGATTAAGGGAATTACCGGGAGTACGCTTCCCTATAGTTCCTTTACCTTCTCTACTCCATTTGATTGGTGGGCCTGGGTAGACTCGAACTACCGACCTCACCCTTATCAGGGGTGCGCTCTAACCACCTGAGCTACAGGCCCGCGGCGATCACATCTGGTGGAGCTGGTCGGGATCGAACCGGCGACCTCCTGAATGCAAATCAGGCGCTCTCCCAGCTGAGCTACAGCCCCCTAAACCCGGCAGAAGCGCGAAACCGGGAGTCTGGTTGACTCAAACCGGTTCGCGCATCCGCGGTTACTTTTCGAGGCCAATTGGACGCAGGACCGGGATACCAGACCCCAATCCTGAAGAATCGCAGAAAATGAGCAGAGAACAAAACGACATAGCATGGACCGGAACGGCTGCCACTTACTCGGCTTCCCTGCCCCTCGCGGGGCGGTCGGCCTTTCCGTGACTCCGGCCACGTTCTCTCTTAGAAAGGAGGTGATCCAGCCGCAGGTTCTCCTACGGCTACCTTGTTACGACTTCACCCCAATCATGAGTCATACCTTGGGCCGCTGCCCCCCTTGCGGGTTCACGCAGGCGAGTTGCAGCCTGCGATCCGAACTGAGAACGGTTTTTTGCGATTAGCTCCCCCTCGCGGGTTTGCAGCGCTCTGTACCGTCCATTGTAGCACGTGTGTAGCCCTGGACATAAAGGCCATGATGACTTGACGTCATCCCCACCTTCCTCCAACTTATCGCTGGCGGTCTCCTGAGAGTGCACCTTTCGGTTAGCAACACAGGACAAGGGTTGCGCTCGTTGCGGGACTTAACCCAACATCTCACGACACGAGCTGACGACAGCCATGCAGCACCTCGACTACGATCCCTTGCGGGAGAACCAGTGTTTCCACCGGCTTTCCGCAGCCGTTCGAGCCCAGGTAAGGTTCTTCGCGTTGCGTCGAATTAAACCACATGCTCCACCGCTTGTGCGGGCCCCCGTCAATTCCTTTGAGTTTCAGCCTTGCGACCGTACTCCCCAGGCGGTCGTGCTTCAGCGTCAGTAGTGGTCCAGAAAGCCGTCTACACCACCGGTGTTCCTCCTGATATCTACGCATTTCACCGCTACACCAGGAATTCCGCTTTCCTCTCCCACACTCAAGCACTCCAGTATCCGGCGCACCCTCCCGGTTAAGCCGGGAGATTTCACACCAGACTTGGAGCACCGCCTACGCACCCTTTACGCCCAGTAACTCCGAACAACGCTCGCTGCCTACGTATTACCGCGGCTGCTGGCACGTAGTTAGCCGCAGCTTCTTCTCCGGGTACCGTCATTATCTTTCCCGTCGAAAGAGCTTTACACCCCGAAGGGCTTCATCGCTCACGCGGCGTCGCTGCATCAGGGTTTCCCCCATTGTGCAAGATTCCCCACTGCTGCCTCCCGTAGGAGTCTGGCCCGTGTTTCAGTGCTAATCGACCGCGGGCTCCTCTTCCAGCGCATTGCTGCTTTCCCCTCTCAGGCTTATGCGGTATTAGCTCCGGTTTCCCAGAGTTATTCCCCACTAGAAGGTAGATTACCCACGTGTTACTCACCCGTGCGCCACTTTACTCACCCTTGCGGGCTTTCTCGTGCGACTTGCATGTGTTAAGCGCGCCGCCAGCGTTGATTCTGAGCCGGGATCAAACTCTCGTTTGAACCATTTGAGACTTACGCCACCCTCAACAGGTGACGCGGCATAAAGTCGTCTCGCTTTAACTCATCGTTCTGACGATTGCTTCATTGCGTCCAATCAGATTGTCAAAGATCTGCGCAGCCAACCGGCGATCCGAAGAAGACCGGACGGCTACGCGGCCTCGAAAGCCGCATCGGCGCGAGCATACGCGCGCTTTCACGCGGTACCGCCCGAACCAGAAACTTTTGGGAGCTAAAAGAACTACTTTGGAAGGGAGGAACTCAACCTGCCTGCCTTCTACTGTCTTTCGTCGCCGTCTCCCAATCTAACAAACCTCGCCGCCCATGGCAAGGGGCATTTGAAGATTTCGTTTCAATCACCCCAACGCCAGCGTTTTGTTCGGTTTGTGACGACGCCAGACCCAGCCTAACAAAGTGCGGGGCCGGCCCGCAAGCGGCGGAGGGAGGTGTTTTGGGGAAGCGGGGTACAGAACCCATGCAATGCGGGGCGCAAGGTGTGAGGGGCCCCAACTGAAATCAGCGAACCACGGAAGAGGCGCCGCCAGGGACGCGCACCAGTCGATCCATCCGTCAGCGGCGATCTTTTCCCGCGGCTCCAGCCGTAGTTCCAAGGCCTCATTTTCCTGCCTAACCTGCCCCTTGACCCGCCGTCCATACTGTGGCACTCTTCCCTAAACGATTTATGGGACACCCGACTGAACCCGGCAACCTCGTGCAGGGCACCCTCGACATGCTGATCCTCAAAGCGCTCGCCCGCGGCGCCAAGCACGGTTACGCCGTGGCCGAGTGGATTCACCGGACTTCCGAAGACGTGCTGCGCGTGGAAGAAGGCGCCCTCTATCCTGCCCTGCATCGTCTCGAACTGCGCGGCCTGCTGGGATCGGAATGGGGCGTCTCGCAGAACAATCGCCGCGCGAAATATTACTCGCTCACTGCGGCCGGACGGCGGCATCTGCGCGCGGAAACGGAACAATGGAGCCGCCTCTCGACGGCCATCGGACGGGTGATGCAAACAGCGGAGGGATAACTTGCGCGAAGCCTGGAACACGCTACGGCTGCGGTTGAAGGCGCTGGCGATGCGGCGCCAGCTGGACCGCGATCTCGAAGACGAACTCGCTTTCCATCTGGCGATGCGCGAGGCCAGCAACGGCGAAACGGCGCGCAGCGGATTCGGCAACCCCACCAGCCTGAAGGAGAGGTGCCGCGAAATGTGGACCTTCGTATCGCTTGAAACATTCTGGCAGGACGTGCGTTACGGCGCGCGCATGCTGCGCGGGGCCCCCGCCTTCACAGCCGCGGCGATGCTGACGCTCGCCCTCGGCATCGGCGCGAACACCGCCGTCTTCAGCGTGATGAATGCGGTGCTGGTAAGAAGCCTGCCTTACCCCGACATTGACGGCCTGGTGATTCTGCGCGAGCGCCTGCCCACGACGCCGCTCAACGTCGCGTGGCCCGATTTCGCCGACTGGCGCGAACAAAATCACGTTTTTCAACAGATGGCCGCGTACGCGCCGGATGAATCGATTCTCAGTGGCTACGGTGATCCGCAGCCGGTACCGCTCGCCATGGTTTCCGCGCAGACCTTCCCGCTGCTTGGCACGCACGCCGCGATGGGCCGCCTCTTCACGGAAGCCGACGACCGTCCCGGCGCCGCGCCCACGGTGGTGCTGAGCTACGACTTGTGGAGAAATCAGCTACGCTCCGACCCCGCGATCGTCGGCAAAACAATCGCCCTCGACAAATATCCATTCACCGTGATTGGCGTGCTGCCTCCCGACTTTCACTTCGTCCTGGACAAAGTTGGCGTATATTACCCGATCGGCATCAACGCCGCCTCGCCCCGTTACATGGATCGCGGGGACCACCCGGGCATCGCCGTGCTCGCCCGCCTGCGGCCGGGAGTCTCCATGAAGGACGCCGGCGCGGACCTGAACGCCATCATGGCGCGGCTTAGCGTTGCCTATCCGCATTCAAACAAGGACGAGACCGCCGTCATTGCGCCGCTCTATCGGACCCTGCTGGGCGACCTTCGTCCGATGTTTCTGCAACTGGCCGCGGCAGCGGCGCTCGTACTGGTGCTCGCCGGCGCTAACGTGGCGAACCTGATGCTGACGCGCGCCATCGTGCGCGAACCGGAGTTCGGCGTGCGGGCGGCATTGGGCGCGGGCAGGATGCGCATGATCCGCCAGTTGCTCACAGAAAGCCTTCTGCTTTCGATATTGGGCGGAGCAGCGGGAGTTGGATTGGGCACCTGGGCCGTGCATCCGCTTCTGCGTCTCGCGCCACCGTCGATTCCAAATCTCGACGGCATCCACCTCGACAGCGGCGTGTTGCTGTTCGCGTTGGCCGTCTCACTGGTAACCGGGCTTTTGTTCGGACTCGCGCCAAGCCTGCGCGCCACTCGCCGGGCCGCGTCCGGACCGATGCGTCAACGGCTGCGGTCGGTTCTGCTGGTGGCCGAGGTGGCCATTGCGGTCGTCGTGGTGATTGGCGCGGGCCTGCTGTTCCGAAGCCTGGTACGAACGCTCGGTGTAGATTCCGGCTTCGAGGCCCGAGGACTTCTCGCTCTCGACGTGACGGTGTCCGGCCCGCAGGTCAACCCGGCATACGAAGTCAACTTCTTCTCGCAGGCACTCGACAGAATCCGCCGCGTGCCGGGCGCGGAATCTGCCGACGCCGTGATGTGCCCGCCCATGGGCGGCATCGGTGGCGGTTCCTGCTGGACTTCTCCCTACGCACCCGAGGATCGGCCGGCCCCGCCGGACAGCCAACGCCCGTGGACTCTCATCAATATGGTGACCCCCGGCTATTTCCGCACCATGAAAACGCCGCTCCTGCAGGGAAGGCCATTCACCGTTTTCGATGCCGCGCACGCCGCGCCCGTGGTGATTATCAATCAGGCGCTCGCGTTGCGCATATGGCCCGGCGGAAACGCGGTGGGCAAACATATTCGAACGTTATTCGGCTCGGCGGAAATCGTCGGAGTCACCGGCAGCGTGCGCCAATTCGGCCCGCGCGAATCGCAACAACCCGAACTGTTCCTGCCCAACGCGCAGGCGCCGGTGAGCTTTATGACCGTGATGGTGCGCACAACCGGCGATCCATCAACGCTGGCCAGCGCGGTGACCGCAGCCATTCACGGCGTAGACAAGGAGCAGCCGGTGCTGCATGTGATGCCGATGACAGATTACATCGCCCGTACGGTTGGGCGGCAGAGGTTTTCCATGGCGCTGTATGCCGTGTTCGGCGTGCTGTCCCTGCTGCTGGCGGCTGTGGGCGTTTACGGCGTGAGCGCGTATAACGTGAATCAACTTAAACACGACATCGGCATCCGCATCGCAATCGGAGCCCGGCCGCGCGACGTTCTGCGACTGGTGGTGGGCGGGAACGCGTTGCTGATCGCCGTTGGATTGTGCTGCGGCATTGCCGGGGCGCTGGCACTCACGCGCTGGCTGGCCAGCCAATTGTTTGGCGTGACCGCCCGAGACCCGCTTACCTTCATAACCGTGGTCATCGCGCTCGCGGTGGTCGCGCTTATCGCGTGCTGGCTGCCGGCCCGCCGTTCAACACGAATCGACCCGATGGCAGCTTTAAGATATGAGTGAATGAAACTCCTGATCGCCACGGCCGCTGATGTCCCGGATCTGGTGGCGCTGCGCAACGCGGCGGCCGAGCGCCTGACGTCGGAATACGGCCAGGGCCCCTGGTCGGCGGCCGTGACGGAGAGGGGCATGCTCGCCACCATGCGACGGGCCACCGTCTACATCGCCAGGCATCGCGGGCGCGCCATCGCCACGCTGACGCTCTCCACGCGAAAGCCATGGGCTATCGACAAGAAGTACTTCGCCGCGAGCAATCGGCCGCTGTATCTCACGAATATGGCTGTTGCGCCGGACGCCCAACGCAAGGGCGCCGGAAGGCGCTGCATGGAAGAAGCGCGCCGCATCGCGACGGCATGGCCGGGTGATGCCATTCGTCTGGATGCCTGGGATGCCGCGGCGGGCGCGGGCGAGTTCTACCGGAAATGCGGCTTCCGCGAAGTAGGCCGCGCCACGTATCGAACCGCGCCGTTGGTGTATTTCGAAATCCTGCTCTGATTATTCTTCGCGCAACGTCTTCAGCGGATCGATCTTCGCCGACCTTCGCGCCGGTATGTAACACGCGATCAGGGCCAGCGCGCCCAGGAGCAGCGGTGCGCCAACAACCAGGAGCGGATCGTTCACGGAAACGTTAAACGAATCGGCAAACATGCTGGTGAGCGACGAGAGTACTCGCACAATGGCCATCGCGCCCAGAAATCCCAGTACCGATCCTACAATTACCAGCGCCACGCCTTCGCGCAGCACCAGCCGCAGCACCTGTGCTTTGCGCGCTCCCAGAGCCATGCGAATTCCGATCTCCTTGCGCCTGCGCGCCACCGCGTACGCCGTGACCCCGGCGAGTCCGATTGCGGCCAGCACCAGCCCGAACACTCCGATGCCCCCGTAGGTATCGAGAGCGACGCGCATGTAAGCGCGGCTCAGTTCGAGATGTTCCGAGAGCGTTCGCACATCGAAGACGTTGAGATTCGGATCGATGGATGCGATCTCGCGCCGGACGCCGCCGAGCGCATCGGCTCCCGCATTGGAACGCAGCATGATGGTGACGCCGCCGGCGGGCGGATTCGCAAAATCGCGATGCGTCAGGGGGATATACATGACCAACGTGGGGTCGTCGTCGTCCGCCATTCCATGTTTCAGATCGCGAACCACGCCCACCACGTCATAGGATTGCTTGTCCTCGCTGACACGCTGGCCCACGGCATTGGCATTGCCGAACAGCCCGCGCGCGGCGCTC
>JBEKFB010000300.1:0-5166 GCA_050013535.1 Bryobacteraceae bacterium
TCCAACGGCAGCATCGAAGTGCAGAACCTGGAAGGCAGCGCGTCGCTGCACACCTCCAACGGACGCGTGCATGCCGAGGACGTGCGCGGCTCGCTCGAAGCCGACACCTCCAACGGCGGCATCCACGTGCGCCTGCTGAAGCCCGAAGCCGGCCGGCCCGTCAAGCTGGAGACGTCCAATGGCCCGATCGAACTGACCATGGAGGCCGTGAACCAGAACGAAATACACGCTACCACTTCCAACGGCGGCATCACCGTGCACTTGCCCAGCGGCATCGGGGCGAACTTGACCGCGCATGCCAGCAACTCTTCCATCTCGACCGAATTCGAGGTAGCCACGCAGGGCACGCTCGACAAGCACCACCTGGAAGGGAAGATCGGCGCGGGCGGTCCGGCGATTGAACTGAGCACGTCGAACGGCAGTATCCGGCTGATGAAGATGTAGTAGGACAGGCCTCTGGCCTGTCATTGAAGGGGCGGAGCCAGGGAGGTAGCGTGCTGCCACGCGCTACTCGATGCGGAGCGCCGCGGCCGTTTCGATCGCATGGCACGGCGCGCCGGAGGTTGCGCCAGCAGTCGGAAGTGCTGAACTCAACCTCGTCGTCCCGACGTCAAGTTTGCTTCCATATAGGTCCGCAGCACAGCGTTGATTCGTGTTTGGTACCCCTTTTGCTTTCGAAGCCATTCGAGCACGTCGCCATCCAGGCGGATGGTGATTGTCTGCTTCGGCGCGGGAATAACCACGCGTGCCGTTTTCCAGAACTTCGTGTCAGTCCGCTGGGCATCCGGGTCGCTCTCGATAGCCCGTCGAGTTTGACGATCGCTCATAGAGCGGAGCCGCTTCCAATCGCTGCGTTCCTTACCCGAGGTTTTTCCAGTAAGCTTCTCTTTCATGTCGCTCTGCCCTCCACGCCGAAATGATTCGACGCTCACTCCGAGACACTTCGGTGTAGATCACCGTTATCTCGACACCGTTTACGATGCCAATGGCGTAGACCCGGATCTCGCCATACTCATATCGATCATCCGCCCGCTCAAGCGTCGGCCCATCGAAGATCCTGGCTGCATCTTCGAACGCAACTCCGTGACGGGTAATGTTGCGCCGGTCTTTTGCCGGATCCCAGGCGATCTCATGGCGCCATATTTACATTATGTATTGACGCCGCGGGATCGCGCGGACACAAAGGCCTCGCTGGCAACTTTAGGACCACTAAAACGGGCGCGAATCACCACTATCCTAGTTTTGGGATAGAATCGTCTTGGGACGAGGAAATCCCAGGAAGGGATCCCGCCGGGACGTGGATTTGGTTTCGGCGCGCCTGAAGCAAGCCCACAAGGATTACCAGGAGCGTTATGCCCAAGAATGAAAAGGACCCGATCGTCGCCCCGAGTTCCGGGAACGTCTTTGCCGACCTGGGGTTCGCCGACGCCGAAGAGCGCAAGACTAAGGTTCGCCTCGCGTTTGCAATAAACCAGATTCTGGAGCGGCGGCGTCTCCCCCAGGCCGAAGCTGCCCGCCACTTGGGCATCAACCAGCCCAAGGTCTCCGCGCTTGCCAATTACCGGCTGGAAGGCTTCTCCGTCGAGCGACTGATGCACTTCTTGAATGCGCTCGGCCGGGATGTGGAGATTGTCATTCGCAGCAAACCACGGTCGCGGCGAGTGGCAAGGATTATTGTTACGGTTGCTTGACGTCGACTGTGGGGCCGATGATCAAACGACGCCTGGACCAATAACGACGAGCGACTCCCGGACCTGGCGGCGTTTGGATACGTCAGTGCTAACTGAGCTATATCGTTCCAAAACCTGAAATTTGGCGCCTTTATAAAGGCGTCGAATTGAAGCATGGTTCGCGTTGCTGATGACTACTGCCGCGCCTCGCTCGCCGGCGCGTCGAGCCACGCAGGCCAATCGTTCCTGGTCTTGCCAAGAAAAATTTCTCTGGTTGTATCGGACGAAGCCATTGTTCTCGTGCGCGACAGTGTAGGTTGGATCGCAGTAGACTGCGTCACCACGCCGCGCCGATTCCACGACGAGCTCGAAGTCTGCGTGACGGACGTCCGCGTCCGCAAGGACTCGAGAGGCGCTGGCCAACAAGTCCCTGCGCCACAGGACTTCTGGCGTTCGTTCACCACCGCCGTAGGGGACGTTGAACTGGCCAGCCAAATTCAGCCGATAGATGCCGCCGAAAGCGGTACGGTTGAGGTAAAGAAAACGTACAGCGCGCTCGATGGGTGGTTCGGGATCGCTTGCCCGCAGCCGATCATAGGTCGACTTATCGACGGGCAGGCGTTTTAGTCGCCGAATAAGTTCAGCCGGACGATCGCGGACGAGGCGGTAGGTGTTGATGAGGTCCGCATTAATGTCCGAAAGCACCGCAAGCCGAGGTTGCAATGCAAAGAAAACTGAGCCGCCTCCAAGAAACGGCTCGTAGTAAATGTTTCGCAACCTGCTGCGAAGAACATCTACGATCACGCCACTTGCCCAACGCTTACCGCCGGGCCACTTCAGAAAGGGCAATGCTGGCTCTTGGTTTTTCACTGGTCTCGCATGATATTCAGTGGCCCGCTTTCACCGCTAGCGGCAAATGAGCGAAGCTTAATCAGCCGGTCGTGGATGTTCAGGGTGTCCAGCGCCCTTGCGGTTGCCGCAGGTACCATGGACCGCCAGGCCGTTCCGCCTTTGATGATGTCTTCACGGATTTCTCCTCCGCTGACGAGTTTCTTGGTGCGTTCCCACAGGACATTGACGGTGTAGCCGTAGCCCCTGAGGATGCGTATCTTTTCCTTGTTCCAGTCCTCGCAGACCGTGGTGAAACAAGGGACCGAGGTGGGCATGAACTCGGGAAGCCGCTGAGGCGTCTCAATCGGAAATGGAACAAAAGCGAATGATCCCTTTGCGATGCCAGCATCGACAAGTGCCTCGGCAATGATGCTGATCCGCTCAAAGTACGTCAAGGGGTTGTTCTCCGGCCGCTCCCTCGGACGGCCGAGGGGTGTGAACTCAGATGGAGTAATGTCATACTTGGTAATGCCGATCCACAAAGAGTCGCACCGGTCCTTGGCTGCGAGCACGTATTCGAGATGCTCGTTGTGAAAGGGCTGAAATCTGCCGTGGACGGACCCGGCGGCGACTCTCATGGTTCCTCCAAGTACTGTTTGAAGTCCCAATCGTCAGCAGTAGCCCAGAAACGATCGTAGTAAGAGCTGAAGCCGTAATAGAGCGAGTCCACGTCGCGCGATCCCGTCGGCCTTACGACGTGCAACTGGGGCAGTTCTGCCCCGGACCCCTTGCCCAAAACGTAGTGGCTTGCAAGGCATATCGCGTCGTCAATGAACATGAGCCTGAAAGTAGGAAACTCCGGATAGAACCTGACTTGGACGTTCCACGCTCGCTTGATCCGGAGGTCCGCGATCGCTCGGAGGGAGTCCAGCACTTTCTTCTGGTAAAGGGCACGGTCCTTCTCGGCACTTTGCGCCATTTCGATGAGCTTGTCGCTATCCGGCCGGCAAAGGAGGAACCGGACCGGTCTCGCCGGGCGCTGGCATCGGCCCACGGCAGCCTCGAACTCCGTTTTCTCGTCTGTAAGTTTGGCGGCGCCGATACCGAGGAAATCCATGGAGTTCGACACCATCCCAAGCGCTCTCTTGAAATTGATTCCGGCTTGGATCTGGTCATCCGCTCCGACGAGGCCTATCCTCCAGAATTGGTTGAGCTCCGACCGGACGATCCAGCCAATCAATACGGACGAGAGGAAAATGATAAGCGCGGCGCTGCGTGCGAAAAAGTAGGCGTATGCGGTATTGATTACGATCCAAAATATCCCGACAGCCGCCACGCGCCAGACTCGATCTGCAGGATTCGCAAGGGCCAGCTTGCCGTGCACCCATTTCAGCAGGGCGGTCAACCCCAGCACGACGACGTCTGCGACGATGTTGATCCAAAAGCCGTCAATCGCCTGATTGGACATTCGCCTTGCCGGCCTGCTCGGCCCTGAAGATCATTTGGGACCAATTCTCAAAATCCCCGATACGATCCGAAATCTGCTGAAGGGTCTCGAACTTAGGGTCCATCAAAAAGCCCCGTTCCCCGATCTCGAATTCTCCCGTCCGCAGGATAACGTCGTATGCTATCCCAAGATGTTGCTGGCTTACTGGGCGTGAGTTATCGTATAGCAGGCCCCTGTATGACATGTCCGCCAGTTCACCTGTTCTGAGCCGGAGCTCCTCCCCAAGCTCACGTGTCAGTAGCGGGCCCCCAAGCGTCGGGTCGGAAATGTTCAGCAGGGGACTTATGTCCTTTGGATTGAGGTGACCGCCGAACGAGATCGAATAACAGCCGTGCAGCCTTGCCTCAGGGAGCCGGCGCGTGCGTTTGTATGTCAGATAGCGGTCGTTATGGCGGACGATGAAAACGGAGACAAGCTGAATGACGGAGGTATCTTCCTCCGCTTCTCGCCTGCGCATCGGCCTACACTCGTCCAAGAGGCCCTCTTGATCACAATCTCTTCGGTGTATCCCAACACCTGGGACGTAGCGAGACAGAGATGAGGCCGGAAAGACGACGATATCTTCGTCTATCAGGGCCTTTTGGTATCGGTCGGCCACATGCTCGTCGAGTCGCCCTTTCCACTCGCGGAGGGCGAAACGCCCCCTCCCAGTGCGCATGAAAGATGAGCGGTCTTGCCTGCGAAGAATATCCGTAGAAAGTTTGGACTTCATCGTATGCCAGGGCGTCAGGCCAGCGGTGCGCAGCAATTCGTCGCGCATCGCGATTTCTGTTATCTCGCGCGCGCTCAGCGGTTCATTACGATTTCGCAGGACCTGATCCGCCGCTCTTAGAAACCCTGTCACGTTACTTTACCAAGTATAGCCAAAGCCCAACCGTTAATGGATTGATTCCAAAGTTGAATCCGGTGCTGACGTTAGCTACAGCCGCTTGTGCCACCGCAATTCCCGCACTTATAGCAACTCCCATTCCGCGTCATAATCGACCCGCACTCCGCGCACAGCGGCGCATCCGCGGTCATCGGCGCGAAGGGCAGTTCCTGCTGCGGGCTGGTGGGCTCTGTAGGCCGCAGCGTGGACGTTTCCCCCGCTTCCGTTATCGCGTACTCCGGTCCCAGGAACCGCGCGCCCAGCCATCGGAAAATGTAATCCATGATCGA
>JBEKFB010000301.1:0-5785 GCA_050013535.1 Bryobacteraceae bacterium
TGGATCGCCTACATCAGCTATGACAAGTCGGTGAAGGAGCATCCGCCAAACAAAGACGTGGTGCTGAAACTCGCGCCTCTCGCCGGGGGCGATCCGAAGGTGCTGGTGACGCTTTTCGGCGGACAGGGGACCTTGAACGTGAACTCGTGGGCGCCGGACAGCAAGAGATTCGCGTTCGTCTCGTACCGGATGGTTGCGCCTCACCCGGCCGAGCCCCTTGCCGCTCGCTAGCCGGAACAAGCTGCACTCCGGTCTGCACGGGCGTGAAGATATGACTCACCAAGCGAGGAACCAACGCCAGGACAACCTCGGGATCGAACGCTAAAACTCACGGTCTTAATCTAATCCCCTCAGGAACTTGCATGGCGCACTCCCGTTGTCGCCCTGTTTGGTGTCACGATTGCTCGGCTGCATCGGGAGGTGATGATGACCCGTTTCCTGAATGCCGCGTTGTTGTGCGCAACGCTGGTGACCCCGATTGCAGTAGCTCCGACGATGTTGCGCGCCGACGACCGCGTCTATCATGACGCCGCACATAACGACGATCACCAGTGGAACGACCGCGAAAACCGCGCGTACCGCATATGGGTGAAAGAAAACCACCGCCAGTATCGCTCTTTCGCGAAACTCAAGGCGGAGGACCAGGCGGCCTACTGGAACTGGCGCCACGAGCACTCAGACGCAGAACTCAAGATAGACGTCCATTAGCTTCGATCTCCTTTGAGGGCCAGGGTAGCGGGACGGCTGTCCTGGCCGATTTTCCGGCCCGCTTTTCCTTCCGAGAATTCTATTCGATCTGCACGAGCCCGTTGCTCGGCACGGCGTGTTCCATTGACGCGCCATCGTCCAGCGTTTGCGGGTCGCGGAAGAAATCGAAATAGGAAATCTGGTGCACGCAGGAGACAGTACAGTAGGAAGCGCAGCTCTTCTTGGTCAGATAGTGCCGGCGGATGTCGGCGGGCGTGTATTCGAGCAGCGGCCGCGCAGGGTAGCCGCGCTGCTGCGAACAATAGTGCACCAGGCCGTCCTCGCAAATGTAGAGGTACCGGCCGCCGGCGCGGCACTTCCATTCACTTGGCTCGCCGTTCGCGATCTTGTCCTGGAAGTAATTGATCTGCGCGAAGTTTGACTTCTCCAGCCCGCGCATTTCCGTGAAGACCTTCCGCTCGCGCTCGCCCAGCGGTTTCAACTGCCCGCCACCATCGTGGATAATCCC
This sequence comes from Bryobacteraceae bacterium, assembly GCA_050013535.1. Classification (GTDB taxonomy): domain Bacteria; phylum Acidobacteriota; class Terriglobia; order Bryobacterales; family Bryobacteraceae; genus CAWACP01. The sequence continues at coordinate 1,217 of JBEKFB010000301.1, forward strand.
CACCGTTGAGCTGAAGCTAAGCTCCAGCGCGCGATGCCCCACCACCAGCGCGTCCTCAGGGTTCTTGATGCCCCCGCCCAAAACCGAGTTGATGTTCACGTGAAACAGCGCGTGCCTGGAGAGGATCTGCAGCTTCTTATCCAGCACCTTGAGGCTCTTCTTCGAGACCTCGTCCGGCATGACGTTGTCGATGCTGATCTGCATGTGGTCGAGCCCGGCCTGGTTGAGGCGCTGAACTCGGTCGGCCGTGAGCAGATAACCGTTGGTGATCAGGCACGCCAGCGCGCCGTTCTTTCGCACGCGCGCGATGAGGTCGTCGAGTTCCGGATGCAGCAGAGGCTCGCCCCCGCTGAACGTGACGATGGTGGTGCCCAGCTCGGCCAGCCGGTCAAGCCGCTGGAACATCACGTCTTTGGCGATCGGCTTGGAGCTATCGTCGTACTCATTACAGTAGGTGCAGGCGAGATTGCAGCGGCGAATGGGAATGATGTGCGCCATTACCGGGTGCCGGGAGGAGAGCGCTCCCTTCAGGATCAACCTGAGTTCCCGCAGGCGCCGTTTCAGCGCGCTGACGTTCCGGCGAAAATGGAAAGCCGCGTCAGACATCCGTGATTTCAACTATTTAACCACACCTTACCGGGAGCCGTATCGGTTTCGAACCGTGCCGCGCCATGGGGGCGCTGAACGGGCAGAAAGCGGAGTCGAATGAACATGCTATCCGGTGGATTAGTGCCGTCCCCGCTCGGATTCGGCTTCGGCGGCATCGGCTGCGGCTGGCCCTGTGGACTGCGCCTCGGCAAGGAGCCGCCTGGCTTCTTCCACCTGATCTCGAGGAACCCTCAATGAGATGGGCAGCTCAGGCTGAACGGAATCTTCCGTGCTCACCGTTGGGATGCCGTTGGCCTCCAGAATCGCCTTGATTCCCATAACTTCCAGGGCGCCCGCGAGGGGCGTGCCGCTCTCGTAGATGGGCACCAGATCCATGTCGCCGGAAACGTCGAGCATGGGCTTGGGCCTGGCGGCGATGATCTGGTCGGCCTGTCCGGAATACGCGGCTGGCACCTGAACTTCCCAAACACCCTCGGGAACGCCGGGGGCTTCGTCGTCTAGCAGGACAGCCGGAAGCCCCGCACTGGTAAGGGCTTCGAGGATGGCTCGGCAATCCTCCTCAGCGCTGGGGTCCATTGAGCGGTAGACGGTGACGTGGTCCGATTGGGCTGCCATGATTCGAGGATAGCAGCGGGGGAGCTTCGGTCAGCGCAACAGCGTGGACAACAGAAAGCGAAGAGTCGTCCCGTTCCACTCGAAGTAATGGACGCCGCATGGCCCGTCATTGAACGTGCGGTGTGGTTCATCGGGAATTTCAAGGCTTCCGGTCAAAACCAAGAGCCGGCTGTTCAGGCGATACGAGAATACCTCGTGCAGGTGGTACGGACATCCGTTAACGCCGACGAGAGGCGTGCTGTAGATGTGGCCCGTTTGAACATCGACGATCATGACATTGAAGCAGTCAGACCCACAACCCTGGGACATGATCGCGTAATGTCCCGCAAAATCCGGGCCTTCCCTGGCAGCGGCTCGGATGCGGCGGCGGATGTTGGCGGCCGTTTCGTAGGGATTCCCGATCGACGTAGGTTGAGGCCTGCCCATGGCCGATGCGTCCTTCCGCCCGGGCATAGGCGTGGAAACCCCGAAATCCTCGAATCGAGGAAGTGGCTTTGCCGGAGAGCCCGGGTCCGCCTGACCGAAGGACAGGACGGTGCCCGCAAATGCAACAACAACGATAAGTCTCCGCACTCTGCCGTTATCGTATAACGGTCGTGCGCGGTCCGGTGAAACTGAGGGGTCTCTCGCAGGACTGCGGTCGTCTCTTGTTGTGGACCATGCACCCGCTAGAATAGGAGCGGAGGCAATTATGGCCCAGGAAGACTCCGGTAACAGCATCGTTTGGTTTGTCGCGGGGGCTGCGGTGGGCGCGGCAATCGCACTGCTTTTTGCGCCCGCCACTGGCAAGGAAACTCGCGAGCTGCTCGCGAAAAAAGGCGACGAGGGACGAGCGGCTCTCGCCGAACAGGGGCGCGCGGCGATGGACCGCACGCGTGAACTTTACGAAAAGGGCCGCAAAGTGGCCGACGACGCCGCGGAGATGTTTGAGCGCGGCCGCAAGCTGGCCGAGAACGCCATCGGCAACGCGCGCGTCTGAATCAATTCGGCAATATGAGCACCGTTGAAATACAGCCCGCTACGGCCTTGCGCGCCTTTGTGAACGAGCCGTATGCCGATTTCGCCGATCCGCGAACCCGCGCTTTAGCGGATGTGGCGCTGGCGAAAGTGCGGTCCGAGTTCGGCCGCAATTATGATCTGCTGGTGGCGGGCAGGCGCGTCAGCACGGGCCCCAAGCTGACATCGCTGAATCCGTCGCATCCGAGTGAGGTCGTCGGCATTCATACGAAGGCCGATGCGGCGTTGGCGCGGGAAGCGGTGGAAGCCGCGTGGACATTCTTCCCGCAATGGGCCGGCACGCCAGCCGAAAAGCGGATCGGGATGCTGGTGCGCGCCGCGGACATCATTCGCCGGCGGAAGTTCGAGTTCGACGCGTGGCTGGTGGTGGAAGCGGGAAAGACCTGGCCGGAAGCCGAGGCCGATGTAGCCGAAGCCATCGACTTTTGCGAATATTATGCGCGCCAAATGGCGGAACTGGCCGAGCCGCAGCCGGTGGTGCAGTTGCCCGGCGAGAAAGACGAGATGGTGTACGTGCCGCTGGGGCCGGGCATCATCATCTCGCCATGGAATTTCCCGTTGGCCATTCTGGTGGGCATGACCGTTGCGGCGCTGGTCACCGGCAACACCGTGGTGATCAAACCTTCCAGCGACACGCCGACCATCGCGCAGAAATTCGCCGAGGTGCTGCTCGAAGCGGGATTCCCCCCGGAAAGCTTCTCGTTGCTGGTGGGAAGCGGGAGCGAGATCGGAGATCTGCTGGTGGAGCATCCGCGCACTCGCTTTGTCTCCTTCACGGGTTCGCGCGATGTGGGCCTGCGCATTAACGAACTCGCCGCGAAGCCGCAGAAGGGCCAGCTTTGGATTCGGCGCGTGGTGGCGGAGATGGGCGGGAAAGACGCCATCATCGTCGACAGCGATAGCGACGTGGACGCGGCGGTGAAGGCGGTGCAGGCTTCGGCATTTGGATTCCAGGGTCAGAAATGTTCGGCGTGTTCGCGGGCCATCGTGGACGCGAAGGTCTATGACGAATTTCTGGAGAAGCTGGCGCCGAGCGTGGACGCGATCGAGGTTGGGCCGTCCGAGAACACGGGCAATTATATGGGCCCCGTGATCAACGCGGGCGCGAAGCGGACCATCCTCGGCTACATCGATATCGGCAAGAGCGAAGGAAGGCTGGTCGCTGGCGGAGAGGCGGTCGAGGGCGATGGCTATTTCATCAGGCCCACGGTGATTGCCGATGTTGCGCCGAACGCGCGCATTTTCCGCGAGGAGATTTTCGGCCCGGTGCTGGCGGTGACGAAGGCTCGCAATTTCGAGCACGCGCTGGAACTGGCCAACGATACTGAATACGGGCTCACCGGTGCGGTGTTCACGAACGACCGCACAAAGATCCGGCAGGCGCGGGAACAGTTCTTCGTTGGCAATCTCTACTTCAACCGCAAGTGCACGGGCGCTATGGTGGGCGCGCATCCGTTCGGCGGCTTCAACATGTCCGGTACCGACTCGAAAGCCGGCGGCCCGGATTACCTGCTGCAGTTCCTGCAGGGCAAGGCCATCGCCGAGAAGATCTGATAGAATTCGAGTGATCCTGCGCCCCGATGAGAAGGGGACCGAGAAGTCACAATTCCAGGGTCAAATCCGAACGACGCGACAACGGGGCGATTCCTCAGGGACGCCCCGTTCGCTTTTTCACCTGACATCACTCGACGAACAGATTGCCGGCCGCAGCCTCCTGACGCATCCGTTTTATCAGGCGTGGACGCGCGGGGAGCTGACCGCGGAAGCATTGAAGGACTACGCGATTCAGTATTACCGCCATGTGGAGGCATTCCCGACGTATCTGTCCGCGCTGCACTCGCACACAGCAGACGCGTCGACTCGCCGCCACATTTTGCAGAATCTCATCGATGAAGAAGCGGGGTCGCCGAATCATCCCGCGTTGTGGATGCAGTTCGCCGAAGCGGCGGGAGCATCGGAAGGGGAGGTCAGAGCGGCTGAGCCGTGGGATGAAACCAGGAATCTGGTGGAGACCTTCCGGCGCCTGTGCCGCGATGGTTCGACGGCCGAAGGCCTGGCGGCGCTCTATTCGTATGAGAGCCAGATTCCCGCGGTTGCCACATCAAAGATCGATGGGCTGAAACGGTTCTATGGCAAGGACAGCCCGGAAGCGCTCCAATATTTCGTGGTGCACGAAGAGGCCGACGTCGAGCACTCCGCCGTGGAACGCCGTCTGCTGGAGCAGCATGTTTCCGCCGCGAACGCCGACGCCGTGAAGCAGGCTTCCGCCCAGGCACTCGACGCATTGTGGGAGATGCTTTCGGGCGTGTGCCGCCGTCACGGGATGAG
>JBEKFB010000302.1:0-5127 GCA_050013535.1 Bryobacteraceae bacterium
ATCGTGACAACGTTTCTCCCTGGCCGCAGGAAGCCGCGGTCGAGCGCGTATTCATAGCCAACCGCGTCGGGCTTCAAATTCTGGCCGAGAACGTGGCCATTCACATAGATCGACTGCGTATCCCCCACGCTGCGGAGCACCAGTTTAACCGCTGCGTTTTCCAGACCGGCAGGCAAATCGAAAGCGCCGCGCTCAACGCTGGCTGGCGGGTCGATCCTGCGCTCGTCCCAGCGTGGGTCACGCGCCTTCTCCCACCCTGAATCGTCGAAATCGGGCTCCGTCTCCGGGCCACTCCCTCGCGGATCGATGGCGCGTGTGCGCCACTCCGTCACTGCGATCGAGCGTACCGATTCGATGTACTTGTCCGGCTCGTGCGAGGCCGGATCGCCGTTGCCGACGCCGATGATCCTGCCGGGGCCAGACAACTGGAAGGACACCAGATTCCCCGCGTCCGGCACCATGCGGCCCTCCGCGTCATCGACACGCACGGTGATCACAGTGACCGAAGCGCCATCGGCCACGATGCTCGCTTCGCCCGGAATCAATTGAACCGCGGCGGGCATCAGGGTTGTCTCGACGGTATCACTGGCGGCTTCCCTGCCATCGGCGCCATATCCACGGGCCACCAGTTTTCCGGGTGCATACGTTACCTTCCACTCCAGATGCGAATCCCCGGGCATCGTCCTGCGGCCCAGACTCCTGCCGTTCAGGAACAACTCCACCTCCGCGGCGTTGCTGTACACGCGTACCTCGATCGGCTGGCCCTCTTTGCCGGGCCAGTTCCAATGGGGCAACACGTGGACCATCGGTTTTCCGGTCCACCACGACTGAAGCAGATATGCGTTGTCCTTGAAAAAGCCGCAGGTGTCCAGCATCCCGAATTGCGAGCTTATGGCCGGCCAGTCGAACGGAGTTGGCTCGCCGCGATAGTCGAAACCGGTCCAGTAGAAGAGTCCCGCGGAAAAGGGTCGCGCAATATGGTACTGCCACGCCGCTTCCACCGAGACATGCTTGCCGTCCGCTTCAAAGTCGTAGGCAACAAGGTGCTGATGCGCCAGGTCATCGATGTAGATGCCGCGTGTGTGCTCCGACGACGACTCCTCAGTTGCGATCACGGGCCGATCCGGAAAACGCGTGTGCATTTCGTCGATGTGGTGCTGCACATGGTAGTTGAACCCGAAAACCTCCGCCGCGAGGGAGTTGCCACCGCCGGAGCCGCTCAAAGCGATCGTGGAGAGGCGCGTGGGGTCCAGGCGCTTTACGAAAGCCGTCATATCCCGAGTCAGCCGCTCGCCAAACTGGCTCCACTCCAGCATCCACTCCTCGTTGCCCAGCGACCACAAGATCACACTGGGGTGATTGCGGTCGCGGACGATCAGACGCTTCAGGTGATCGAAATCCTCTGGCGTCGTACCCATCATTCTGTTTTCGTCCAGAACCAGCATGCCCAGGCGGTCGCAGGCGTCGAGCAACTCCGGCGTGGGCGGGTTGTGGGAGGTGCGGATCGCATTCGATCCCATTTCCTTCAATCGCGCCACGCGGAACGCATTCAGGGCATCGGGCACGGCGACGCCCACACCGGCGTGGTCCTGGTGGTCGGCCGTGCCTTTGATTTCGACGTGCTTCCCATTCAGGAAAAATCCATGGTCCGGGTCGAAACGGATAGTGCGAATGCCGAACGTGGTTTCGTATCGATCGACTACGTTGCCGTCACTCCGAATCGTGGTGATCAACTTGTGAAGATAAGGCGATTCGAGCGACCAGAGCCTGGCATCGCGAACCGGAACGAGCACGGAGACGTCCGTCGTACTTGTGGCTGAGGCGCGAGAGTCAGTGCTGCTCGAAACAGCGATAACCTTTCCGGACGGGTCCTCGACTTCCGCCTGCACTTTAAAACCGGCGTCTTTGTCACTGTCATTCTCCACCGTGACCAGAGCCGTCACTTCGGCATTCGGGTGCTCTGCGCCCGGGTCATCAACCTTCGAGGTCACGAACACGCCATCGTGCTCCACGTGCAGTGGCGGCGTCCTGGTCAGCCATACGTGGCGGTAGATCCCGGCACCCTCGTAAAACCAGCCTTCTTCAACGGTCGCATTCACGCGCACGACGATTACGTTTGTGCCGCCGTAGTTGAGGTAGTTCGTCAAATCATAGTGAAAGCTACTGTAACCGCTGGGCTCGGTTCCAAGATAGAAACCGTTTACCCAGACGACCGAGTCCCGGTAAACGCCATCGAAGTCAATCCCAATTCGATAACCGAGGTCTTCGGCGGGAATGGTGAAGGTCTTCCTGTACCAGCCGACGCTGTTCTCGGGGAAGTTCCTGCCGATGGCTTTCGATCCATGATTACCATCGCCCCTTCGATCAAAAGGCAACTCCACGGCCCAGTCATGGGGCAGATCGACAGTGCGCCAGGTCCGGTCGTCGAACCTGGGCGACGCCGGACCGTCACCATAGCCGGCCTTGGCGAAGAAGAAAGGGACCGTCGCGTAATCGAAATCCCGGTGATTGTCGTAAGCGTGTCCAAGTGCGAACCGCCACGATGAATCCATGGAGAGCCGTTCCCTGTTCGACCCAGGTCCGGTCCGCGGAGATTGCGTCTGGCCCTGCAGCCCACACGCTGCAGTGCACAGGAAGAGCCCGATGAAAAGTCTGGAAGAATAAGTTCTCATTTGGCCGGCTTGCCTATTCATAACGGTAAACCGATACTCGCAGCGGCGCGTTCGGACGCACCGTGAGAATCTCGCCCTGACCGGTATCATCGCCGCCGAGTTGGCGGACAACACGCCACTGGCCTTCCGCGAACTTGCCCTGTTGTACGTCGCCCAGCCCGACAATCCGCGGACCGGGAGTGGTGGGCGCGAAAGCGATTCGTATTCCACCACCGACCGCGCCGAAGTAGAACTCGTCCGGCCCGGCGGCAATGAGAATCGCTGCTACTTCGGGCGCATTCGGATCGCGCGCCGGTGCTTTCGCCGATGGATCGGGCGCGATGGGAACGCGGCCGGCGCCAACATACGTGAGAGTCAGCTTGTACCGCCCGAGCTGGACATCCAGCGGAGCATCACCCTGATTCATGCGAACAGCGGTGATTGTGTCTTTGCCCTGCTGCGCCGCGATGGCCGGCGCCAGTTGCGAAACCACGCTGTACGCACCAGCCAGCTCGGTGTCCGGAGCAGCCGACCGTTCGATGAAGAACGGCGAGAATCCAATGGCGTTAAACCTGCCGAAGGCTGCCAATACGTTTGTTGCGTTAGTGCTCGTCTCCGGGATGAACAGCGGGTTCCCGTTGCGTGTGAATCTTGCGCAGACCTCGTCGAAATACTCCAGATAAAGATCAGGCGAGAGTATGTCGATGGCAGGCGCGCCGGCTCTCCAGATGTCATGAACCTGCGGCACCGGGCCGCCGCACGGGTAGGTTCCGGGCCAGGCGTGATTCGGCTGTTGCAGCCAGGCGTTCACGTACATGGGTATGTCGTATTCCTTCTTCCCTTCCTCAGCCACCTTATTCACGTAGCGGGCGTAGTTCCACGCCATGAAGATCTCGTCCACGGGCCAGTGCAGCTTTCGCCAGCTTGTTTCGTGCTCTTCCGCGCTCATCGGCGGGCTCTTCGTCTGGATGGGCATGTCGAAGTCGTCGGGCTTGCCGGAGCCGAACACTTGTTCCCACGTTCCCGAGGTCCTGAAGCCCTGGGCGGCCCACACCTCCCGCAGTTCAGGGGCCAGCGTATCTTTGTGCTGCTGAAGATAGACCATCAGCTCACTCGGCACCGGTCCTGCAAAGGCCGCGTTTGCGGCAGCGGACCGGTCACGTGAGTCCCGCAGTACGCCCACCTCGTTCTCCACCTGCATCATGAGGACGGTATGCGGCACGCTATCGACTTCCCGGAGGTGCCGCATCAGGGCCCGGAACGCTCGCGCGTCCGCGTCCCGCGTGGCGTCGCCGAACGTACTCAGTAACTCCAGAGTCTTCCCGCTCCTGATCTGAATGCGCGGGTAGCGCTTATAGTCGGCCTTGACCCAGTAAGGAGCGTAACTCGACAAACCGTTCTTCCAGCTTCCGAACCACAGAAAGACGAGCTTCAGATGGTTGCGCCGGGCTTCCTGAATGAGGCCATCCACCAGAGCAAATTCGTACCGGCCCTCCACCGGCTCCATCTGCGCCCACGATATGGCCACCAATGCGCAGTTAAGATTGTCCGAGACGAGTTTCGGCCATATGGGCTCCATGTTCTCGAGACTGGTGGCGGTGTTGTTTCCCAGTTCCCCGGTCAACGCGAGGAACGGCCTGCCATCCACGATCAACTGCGTGGCGGAGCCCTGTTTCCGCAGATGCGGCGTGGCCGTGTCCGACTGCGCGTAACCCTGCATCGCGGCCAGCGCGGCACAGCCGGCCAAATAAGAAATGCGAACCACGGAGTTCATTTCTTCTTCACCTCAATTGTCTTTTGCAGGCGCACGTCAGCGGACGATGCCCCCACCATGATGCCGACTTGCCCGGGCTCCACCAGGAAGGCGTGCCGTTCCGCGTTCCAGTACGTCAGGTCCGTTCCCTTCAAGGCAAACCGAACGGTTTGGGTCTCGCCCGGCCTCAGTGGAATGCGCTTAAACCCGCGTAGTTCCTTGATGGGCCGTTCCACCGCGGAATCGAGGTGCTTCACGTACATCTGCACCACTTCGTCCCCCGCGCGTTTCCCCGTGTTACTGACATCCACACTCACCACGATCTGGCTGGCGGCGTCCAGCGAATCAGCCGAAGTTCGCAGGTTGGAATACGCGAACGTCGTATAACTCAGGCCGAACCCGAAAGGATACAGCGGCTGCCCTTTGAAATACATGTACGTACGGCCGTTACGAATGTTGTAGTCCATCATCGGAGGCAAGTCATCAATGGACCGCACCCACGTGGCCACCAGGCGGCCGGCGGGATTGTAATCGCCAAAGAGGACGTCTGCCAGAGCATTGCCTTCCTCTTGGCTGGAGTGCGCCATGTGGAGAATCGCGGGGATGTTCTCCTGCACCCAGCCGATGGCGTACGGGAAGCTGGACACCAGCACGACAACGGTCTTCGCGTTCGCGGCTTTCACCCGGCGGATCAGGTTGAGCTGCTGCGGGTCCAGGTCGATA
>JBEKFB010000303.1:0-5121 GCA_050013535.1 Bryobacteraceae bacterium
TTGATCACTACGTCCACCACTCCCAGATTCTGCCAGCCCGAGGGATCGGAAAACGTGAACGTGAAGGATTGGCTGGAGCCATAGCCACCACCCGGCGAAACGGACGCGGCCGCCGGGCCGGACCTAATGGGGAAGCCTACTCCGTTCGAGGGCGCACCGCCGGTGTTCATCACTGTGACTGCGGCTATGCCGGCCGTAGCAATCAGGTCGGGTGTGACGGAGGCTGTCACCTCGGTCGCGCTGACGAACGTGGTCGACAGCGTGCTACCGTTCCACTGCACCGTCGTGTCACCGGAGACGAAGTTTGTGCCGTTCACCGTCAGCGTGAACGTTTCCCCGCCCGGCACAGCCGACGCCGGGCTGAGGCTGGAGATGGCGGGTCCGCCCTGAGTGGTGAAGGACTGCACCGCCGAGGGCGTTAGTCCGGAGCTGCCCTGAGGAACCACCTGCCAGTAGTAAGTGGTGCCGGGGGCCAGCCCTTCGGCACTGTAGCTGGTGCAGGTCGCGCTGGCGGCGAGCGGCGGCGAATTCGAAGTGCCAAAGTACACGTTATAGGAAGTGGCGCCGGTGACCGTGGTCCACGTCAGGATGGGATCGGTAACCAGGCCTGTCGCTCCGTTGGTAGGATCGAGAACCAAAGGCGCTCCTCCGGTGAAACGGTTCACCTGACAGAACGAGGTGGAATACGCAGGCGTCAGCTTCCAGACATAGCTGGCGTCGGAGACGTACACATTGCCGGCATCGTCGGCCGCAACGCCATTGGCAGCCTGCAGCGTGACTCCAATCCCGGTGGTGATGTTCGAGATGAGCGGCGCTTGGAGGATCGCCATATCCCACCGGATCACTCGCCAAATGGCCGGAAGGCTAAAATCGGCAATGTATAGGTCGCTGTTTGCGCCAGTGGCCAGTTGGGATGGGCTGGTGATGGCCACGGAAGTTGCCGGCACATAGCTGCCGGCAGCCGGGGAACTGCCCGAACCGCCCCCGGCGAAAGTCGTGATTGTGCCGCCGGGCGGAAATGTCCGGACGCGGTGATCTTGGGTGTCCGCGACTAGCAGGTTCCCGGAGGACCACGCGAGTCCCTGGGGGCCACAAAAACTCGCCGCTAAAGCCGGACCATTGTCTCCCCCGAATGTGCAGGTCTCATTTCCGGCGATCGTCGTGACAACGCCGCCGCTGACTTCACGGATGCGTTCGTTGCCTGTGTCCGCGATGTACACATTCCCGCCGGAATCAGCCGTAACACCATCCGGGTAAGAAAGCTGATCCCCGGGGCCATTCGTTCCATTGCCGGCAAAGATGCTCGCCATACCGTTCGCTACGCTCCAAACGCAGCAATATCCATCCGTCGCGACATACATGGTTCCGTTCGGTGCGAACGAAAGGGAATACAGTCCCCCGAAGTTCACAGTAGTCGCCGGTCCGCCGGTGGTTGAGGTTCCACCGCCGGCGAACGTGTTGATCAGGCCGTCGGGTGTGACCACGCGAACGCGGTCGTTCGCTGAGTCGGCAATATAAAGGTTGCCATTTTGCCAGGCCAGCCCTCGCGGATTCCACAGCGACGCGGACGTAGCGGGGCCGCCATCACCCAGCGGAGTGCCGCAGCACTGACCGTTGCCGGCGAACACAGTGGCTACGTAGGAATCCGGTGTGTTATCAAACGGACCGGCGTCCTGGGTCACAGTGACCGGCTGGCCGGCTAGAGTGAGCGTGGCGGCCTGGGCCACCGGCGTCGGATTTGGCGCCACGATAAATCCAAGATTGGCGCTTCCTTGGCCCGAGGGCGACACCGCATTGATCTGCATCCAAGACGGTACGCCATAGACCCCCCACTCACACGACGGAGCGCTGGTCGTGATTTCAAATGACCCCGTGCCACCGGACTCCGGGAACGACATCGCTGGCCCAATCACGGTCGCTGTGCACGAGCCGGCGTTCTCGGTTACAGGAATCGTCTGACCGGCAATGGTCACAGTTCCGGTCCTTTGCGCAAAACTATTCTCCGGAACATAAACGCCCACGTTGCCCGAACCCGTGGTGTTCCCTCCGGAGGTAATCTGAATCCAACCACTTGAAACGGTCGCGATCCGCGGACACGAAGACGGCAGTGTCACATTGGCATTCTGGAGACCGCCCGCGTTGCCGAACGTGAGCGAGGCCGGATTGAACACGGGCTCCGAGCACGACCCCGCTTCCTGCGTGATGGTGTAGGTTGCCGGGCCGATGGTGATCGTCATGGTCTGACTGGAAGTGGTGCTGTTATTGACGGAGACCGTGAACGAAACCGTGGCCGAGGAGGTGCCGTGAGTGACTTCGCCGAGCGTTACATTCGAGTAGTCACTTATCGCCTCCCAGGGACAGCCCGTGGGAATCGTCACGTTAAACGACCCGGAGCCGCCATAGCCGGGGACCTGGGTGCCGGCCGCAGAGAGCTCGACAGTGCACATGGTCGGCGAGGTCATGTCAACCTTGGTTACAAAACCCGAGGTGTTGTTCGGGGTCGGTTGCACGGTCTCGTAGGCGCCGGGAGTAGTCGGGTAATTCGGGCTGGACGTGGTTCCTGTGACATAAAGTGCTCCGAGAGCGCTTCGCGTGACGGCCGTCGCGCTGTCGCTATCGGTACTGCCGATTCGACCGGAGTACTCGAGCGTGGAACCGTCGGCGCTCAATTGTGAAACAAAGACATCCGGGTTGTAGTAGTAAGCGCCCTGTGAGCTGAAGAAGGCGCCGGGTGTCGTGGGAAAATCCGTGGAAGTTGTAGTGCCAGCGACATACGTGTTCCCCGGAGTATCAACCGAAACGCCATAGATCTGATCGGTTGAGCTGCCGCCGAGGTACGTAGACCAAACTAATTCGGTGCCGGCGGCATTCAACTTCGTAATGAATCCGAGGATGTTGTAGGAGTTGACCGGTCTGGATGGATCGAATGCACCGGCTGTTGTAGGGAAGTTCTCCGATTCTGTATACCCTGCGACGTACGCATTTCCGCCAGAGTCGACCGCCAGCGAAGTCGCTGAGTCGTTGCTGCTCCCGCCGAGGTATGTCAAATAGTCGAGTGATCCCGACGTCAACTTTGCGACGAAAGCATCCTGGGAGCCTTGAAGGGAGCTCTGGAACGCCCCTTGGGTCGTTGGCAGATTGGTGGAGAGCGTGGTGCCGGCCACATAGACGTTCAATTCTGAATCTAAAGCGACCGCTGTGGCCGCGTCCGTGCTGTTCCCGCCAAAGCACACCGCACTCAACAAGGCGCTGGCGGTTGCGTTGAGCGTGGCCACGAAGGCATCCTGGTTGCTCGCACACGCGCCGGACGTAGCGGGGAAATCGGTGGAGGAGGAGAAACCAGCTACATAGGAATTGCCGGAGTCGTCGGTGGCGATCGCCGACGCGGCATCGACAACACTCCCACCAAGGTAGGTACCCCAGGCAATCTGTCCGTTGGGACCGAACTCCACTACAAAGCCGGTCGAGTTGAACGTTATTCTCGTCGGCTCAAGCGTACCTGGGGTCGTAGGGAACGTGTTAGAGGATGTCCTCCCGGCGACGTGCACATTACCCGAGCTATCGACAGCGATGGCACTTGCCTGATCGTTATAGCTGTTAGTCGCGCCGCCAAAATAAGTCACATAAGTGACGCCGGTCCCAGCGGGATTCAACTCTGCGACGAATAGTCCACCGGCGCCGGACGTGCCCGGGAAGTCGTTCGTTGTGGTGGTGCCGGTCATGTAGGCATCACCGTTCGTGTCAACGGCAATCGCGGATGGATTGGTCGTTCCCGTTCCCCCAAGGAACGTCGAGTAGCTCAACACCGGATCGATCGTCAACGGCAAAGAGCAATCGTAGTTCGCCACGCGCACGCCAACCTGATTCTTTGCGAGCAACACGTAGTGGGCGTCGATGCGGACGCGCTCACTGCCACGCTGCTGCCACACGGCCGGCAGAAGCTGACGTAATTCGCTTCCGCCGATCTTCAGCAGCAGGTCGCCGTTGTCCGCGATCACCGTCGAATCTGCCCCGTCGAATCGCAGGCGAATCTTCCTTGGATCGGCCCCTGGACCAAGAATTAGATCGTACTCAAGTTGCTGCTGGTTCCCGTGCCACATCAGATCGATGCCCGGGTACACACTCCTGTAGCGCACCTGGCCAAACTGGGGAACGCCGGTGATCCATCGTTTCGGATCGTTGCCGATGTAGTAGTTGCTGTGCCCCGGCAGAGGGTCTTCCGCGGCGACCGTGGCCCCGCCGTTCGCCTTCACCAGTTCGAGGCCAACCCGGGCCTTGCCATACGGTCCCGCGAGTGTCAGCGCAGCGCCGTTCTGCTGCAGCGCCAGCGAATAGCCCTCACCGCGCGCTGTGAACAGGGTGTTCGATGCAGACTGCCCTAAGTTTTTCTCGAAATACGCAGGAATCCTGCCGTATTCAGGCGCAGCGCGTACGGGACTCGAACCGGCGAATAACCCCAGCGGCGCCAGGGCAAACGCAAATCGACAGATTAAACGCATGGTCGGCAATCATCAGCGGAATTGAAAGTCGGTGAAGGAAAATCATACCTCAGCGTTTCCACCGGGGCAACGGGAAAGACCGTATCCACGTGAGAGCCCGGCGGCCGCCGTGAGTGGTCTGTTCTGTTATCGGAAAATATGGCGCACGGAAGGCACTCTATTGCGCGCAACCGCCTGCTTAAGAATCAGCATTTTAAGGCATTGTTGTTCTGAAAACGGAACACAGACCCGGTTAGCTGACCTTTTTTGCAGGTGTTGAGAGTACTACGACCGTCCACTTTGGCCGGAACTCTTATGGCACCGCCCAGGCGCCGAGGGCCTGCCAGCCTGAATTCGCCGTGCCGCCGTTCCGCGCCGCCGTGTACAAGATCCGATTGCCCATGAACGTCCCCGTAAAGCTCATGTTCAGTGTCAGTGTCAGCGTATTGCCGCTGCCCACCGCCGACGACCCTGTGCCATTCACCGTACACTGGCTGTTCGATATGGTCCCGCTCCCCGGCAACACCATGGTGCCCGCGAACGGTCCTCCTGCATCCCCTGCGTCGTCCACCAGGTACAGCGTGCTGTACGTCACCGAGTAGGCGATGTAGCAGGCATGGTGGCCGTTCAGGAAGTTGTTCAT
>JBEKFB010000304.1:0-5961 GCA_050013535.1 Bryobacteraceae bacterium
GGCCCACAGGCCGTTCGTTCCACCACTCGTGGATCTTTTTGTCAGTCGCAGTCTGGCCGGAAACAATAGAGCTACATAGGAAAACCAGAGCTCCCAAGAGATTGGGGAGTGTTCTCATGACGCACCTCAAGATGATCTGGATGATACCCTTTGCAGTCTATCCTGGGCGAGGCCGCCGTGAGGGAATAATTGTCCTTTCAACGCATAGGTTCTTGTGTATACTTAGCTGATCTCAACCTCAAAAGGAGGACTGTGATGACAATGATTCCAGCGTTTCTGCTGCAGGACGATGGATCGAGCGCGCTCGCGACCGGGGCCATGGCCGGTCTCGGCATAGGGTTCTTTCTGGTGATGATGGTGATCGCCGTTGTGTTCATCATCGGCTATTGGAAGGTTTTCGAAAAGGCCGGACAGCCCGGTTGGGCGGCGATCATTCCGATCTACAACGCCTACATCCTGACCCAAATCGCCGGCAGACCCGGCTGGTGGGTTTTGCTCTTGATGATCCCGTTCGTCAATATCGTAATTGTGTTACTGCTCTCCATCGATATTGCGAAGTCTTTCGGGCAGAGTCCTGTGTTTGGAGTGGTGATGCTGTTTTTGCTGAGCGCGATCGGGTACCTGGTTCTCGGTTTTGGGAACTACCGGTACATTGGGCCCGCGGCGGCCTCGTCTTCGGCGGTGGCTACCGCCTGATCGGAGGGTGCCCGGCACGACGGAGCCTTGTCCTCGTGCCGGGTGCTGCGCCTATTGCGGCTGCGGGAGATCGCTTCACCTCCCGATCTCGATCGTGGCCAGAGCATGCGGCGCAAGGGTCAGCGTGAACGCGCCATTGGTCACCGCTACGGTCTGAGCCGGCGGCAATTCTGCGGCGTGGATGAGGTCGCGCTGCTGGTCGCGTGACGGCCACGCTGGACTGCCCATCTTCTTCCACAGATCCACCGGCGATCCATGATCGGCGTCAACGACGCGAACCTTCACGGTTCCCGCGGCGCCTGGCACCTCGATACGAAAATCGCGCGGCTCACCCTGCTCTTCCGGCCGCCAGTAATTCCACACCGCAAGCACCACCGTTCCGTCAGGCTTTTTGGTGGCCAGGGCCGACGTGGATGCGATGGCGATGCGCTCAGTGCCCAGCTCGTGCAACAATGCGAAATCGTTAAAGGCGGCTTTCGGAATGTGGCCGGGTGCAATCAAGCCATAGCCGCCAAAGAACGGAGTCCTTGCCGGTCCCTGCTCTTCGAAGACGTCCGAGAACGTCCAGTACGACATCATGGTGGCGAGGCCATCGCAAAGGCGGATGTTATTCGCCAACCAAGGGCCCATGAACGGCGTGTCTTCAACGTTCGGCTCCGTCAGATAGCTGGCGTTATATTCGCTCCAGATGATCGGCAAGAGAGGCCGCGTCGACCGCGCCACCTCGTTGTGCACCTTCTGCACCGCGCGAGCCACCATATCCGAGCGAGGGATTACTTCGTTCGTGCCAAACACGTTTTGCGAGCTGTCGTTCGCGTACACGTGCGTCGAAACGAAATCGAGTGGCACGTGGCCCTTCTCGCAATGAGCGATCAAGTCCCCCACCCATGCGGCCTGCGCGGTGGCCGGTCCGCCCACGCGCAGCTCGGAATCAGCGCGCTTCACTGCCCGCGCGGCCGCGTCATAAAGCTGAAAGTATGTCGACTGCTTCGGCTGGCCTGTCCAGAAATCGATATTCGGCTCGTTCCACACTTCGAAGTACCATTGCCGGACCTCGTCCTTGCCGTAGCGGTCGATGGCGTGACGCGCCACCTGATAGACAAGCTCGCCCCATTGCTCGTAATCGCGCGGCGGATTCGGCAGCGGCTTGTACCAGAACGCATGCGGCGTCTGCGATGCGGCGAGCGCGGCCGGCATGAAGCTCAGCTCTACGAACGGGCGCACCCCGTTGGCCAGCAAACCATCCTCGATCTGATCGAAGTAGGTGAAGTTGTAATTGATATGGCCCCACGGGTCCCGCGTGCAGATGCCTGTCTCGTCATTGAGAATGCCGTGGAAGCGAACATAGCGGAATCCGGTCACCCGCCGGACTGAGCGAAGATCTTCCCGATAACTGTCTCGCAAGGAGAGGACCGCTCTGCCCGAGCCGAACATCTCCTCCCAAAAATGCGGGAACGGGCGAGCTGGCCCGTTAACATCCACGTGAATCACCTCGGGAGGCGCCGGTGCGCCGCTTCCCGCATTGAACGTCAGACAAAGGACGGCGACCGCCGCCAGGGAAATGCTGATTGGCTTCGACACGTGAACGAACGTACCAGGAACCGAGGGCGCATGCAAGCCCCCAATGAGACTCGGACAACACACACCACGGCGAGGCTGGACAGTAACGTACGAATCGGGGTAAAATCCCAACCCAGAGGGGACCATGAAGAAAACCGCTGTAATCGTCGCTTTTTGTTTCGCTTTCGTTGCCGGCGGCGCCCTGGCTGAAAGAGTCCACGACTGGCACGATCTGGATGAAGTCCACAAGCACGTCACCGAGGCCATCCACGAGATGGAACGTGCCCGCGCCGCCAACCACTACGACATGGACGGCCATGGCGCAAAAGCCGAGGAGCACCTGCGAGCGGCCGAACACGAACTGGACGCAGCCGTTCGATCGGCCCGGCGCGATTAGCGGCGAACGCGGCTTCTCGCTGCCCCTGACAGACCTGCTACAGTTGCACGGTGCGCGGCCTTCACGCTACGCTGGAACGTCGCTCGATCAAATGCGCCGCTGGCGCAACGGACGGCTGGAGGAATCATGCCCGCAACCCAATCCAAACTTACCCGCAAGACATTTATCGCCGCTTTGAATGGAGATCTGTCGCGCGAATATCAGGCGATCATCTCGTATGTGAACTATTCACAGGTGCTCAAGGGCGCCGCCTATATGAACATTGCCGGCGAACTGGAAGTTCACGCGAAGGAAGAGCTCGATCACGCGCTGCAGGTGGCCAATCACGTCGACTACCTGGGCGGCATGCCTTCCGTCACGCCGATGCCCGTGCGAACTTCGGAAAAGGCCGAGGATATGCTCCGGTTCGACCTCGAGAATGAAACGGAGACCATCCGCCAGTACCGCCGCCGTGTGAAGCAGGCCGATGAGTTAAACGAGTTCGCCATCGCCGAGAGTCTGCGCGACATTCTGATGCAGGAGCAGGATCACCTGATCGCATTGGCCACGGCCCTCGGCATCGACCCGCCCGACGTCGGAATCGCCGATTAGCAGGCGGCGAGGCGTTGATGTATCCCGATTGCGGCCCATGCTACCATGGTGATTCAGGACGCTATGAAAGCCGCTATTCACCCTGCCTACAATGAAACCAGAGTGACCTGTGCGTGCGGAAGCACGTTCGTCACCCGGTCCACGCACAAGGGCGACATCCGCGTGGAAATCTGTTCCAGTTGCCACCCGTTCTTCACCGGCCGTCAAAAGCTGATCGACACTGAAGGGCGCGTCGACCGCTTCCAGAAAAAGGTCGCGAAGTCGAAGGAACTGCAGGACAGCCGCAAAAAGACCGCCGCGAAGTAATCCACCGCCTCAGTGTTGTTCCGCCGCGCGTTGCTTGTCGCGCTCGGCCCGCCACTTATCGTATTCCGCGCGTTGCCCAGCATCCAGAATCGCTCGCACGCGGTCGTCGTGGTCGGTTCGCAGTGCCGAAACATCGGGTTCGATTCTTTTGTGGATTTCCCTGAAGCGCTCGCCCGTCGCTTCGTATATGGCGTTCAACTGCGTCACTTGCGCGGGCTGCAGGTTGAGCCGGTTCTGGAGTTCCGCCACTACCTTCCGGCGATACTGATCCGGCGTCAGTCTTCCGCTTGCAGGTGCGGGCAGGAAGAAGTGGTCCCCGAAGCCGCCAATAGCGGCGCCCGCCAGGAATACCAGCAGCAGATAGCCCAACACTACCAGGTTGGACTTTCGATTCATCGCTGATTCGCCTCGAACGTCTCGCTGTGCATCGCATCCAACATGCTGTCGGAGGCGTGCGCCGATGCGAGAGCGTCGAGATAAGTCGCCGGCATGTCCGGTGAATTTCGATCCTGAAGCACAAGGAAGCCCGCCATGAGCGTGAACAGGATCGCGGTGGCGCCCAGGAAAGCGCGGGCCAGGTGGCTCACGCGGAAGGCGAAGCTCCGCCGCGCCTCGATTTTTTCCCAGACACCCGGCATAAACCCGCTGCTCGCGTCCACGCCCGCGAACGATTCGCGATACGCTCGAAACAGCTCGTCCAGTTCCTGTTCCGGATTCCTCATCCCTCTACCTCCGCTCAAACCACTGCTTTCCGCTTGGGCTCGGGGCTTCCCTCCCCTTCGTTCTCGCGCGCCGCGAACGCCTTCAGCGCCCGCTGCCGTGCCCGGAAAAGCCGCACCTTCAGGGCATTCCCATTCACGCGATAAACTGCCTCAAGCTCTTTCAACGACAACCCTTCCACTTCCTTCATGAGCAGGAGAATCCGGTCTTCCTCGGAAACTCCCGCCAGCAACTCGTCCAGCCTCTCGCGAACACCGGTGCGATGCCGGTCCACGCCATCCTGCAACATTCCCGCCGAGGCGTCCGCCGAAGTCATCTGCTGCTCCGTGAGATCGGACATCCGCCGCTCCGCTCGCCGCTTCCGCTTGCGCAGATAATCGTACGCGGCATTCACCGTCATCCGGTACAGCCATGGCTCGAAAACCTCCGGCGTACGCAGCCGGCCGAGTGAATAATACACCCGGACAAACACTTCCTGCCCCACGTCCTCGACGTCGTCCGGCTGGCTGATCAGACGGGCGATGGTGCCGAGCACGCGTTTGCGGTACGCGGCCACCAGGCGGCCAAACGCGGCGTCGTCGCCCGACCGCGCTCGTTCGATTTCTGAAAATTCCACCAGCATGCGGTCAGGCCAGCCGGGTGGTGCGCTTCCAATATGAAAGGCGCTTCCCCAAATACTCAGGTTACAAAGGGATGTGGGCCCGGTGCACGGTTTTTTCTCATATTGGACGGCTCCGTGGCGTCCGCGCGGCATCCCGAACACCCGCGCGGGCATCTTTGAGGCATGGGAATTGGATTTGTTGGACTCGGCGGCATGGGCGGGACAAGGCGGCCCGATTGGAGGGAGCGAAGGTCGCGGACACGCCTGCGGAAGCCGCCGCTACCGGCATCGTGCATACGATGCTGGCCGATAACGACGCCCTTGAAAGCGTGACTTTCGGTCCCGAGGGCATCCTGGCCGGATTACCCAAAGACGGCGTGCACGTCTCTCAAAGCACCATCAGCCGCGCTCTCGCGGAACGGTTGGCGAAGGCGCACGCTGACGCCGGGCAGCACTATGTTGCCGCCCCTGTGTTTGGCCGCCCGGAAGCCGCGGCAGCGGCGAAGTTGCTCATTGTCGTCGCTGGCGCTGTCGTCGCTGGCGCCGGGGAAGCCATCGAGCGTTGCAGGCCTGCGTTGGAAGCGCTGGGCAGGAAGGTAGTCGTAGTCGGCAAGGAGCCGTGGATGGCCAACGTGTTCAAGCTGGCTGGCAACTTCACCATCGCCAGCGCGCTCGAAACCATTGGCGAAGCCTATGCGCTGCTGCGCAAGTCCGGCGTCGATCCCGCTTTGTTCCACGATGTGGTGAATGGCGAGCTGTTTCAATCGCCGGTTTATAAGGGCTACGGCGGAGCTATCCTCGAACAGCGATTCGAACCGGCCGGCTTCGCCGCCAAGCTGGGGCTTAAGGATATCCGCTTTGCTCTCGCCGCCGCCGATACAGCCGAGACTCCCATGCCGTTCGCCAGCGTCCTGCACGACGCGTTCCTTGAGTTGGTGGCGGAGGGCGGTGGAAGCGCGGACTGGTCCGCGATAGGCCGCCTGGCGGCGAATCGCGCAGGCCTGCGGTAACCTTGGACACGGCACCAGCCGCGCTAAACATCACAAAACGCGGCTGCCCGACGCATCCGTGTTAAACTGGCTAAGGCCCT
>JBEKFB010000305.1:0-6089 GCA_050013535.1 Bryobacteraceae bacterium
TTTTTCTTCTTTCTTATTGGATTCGCCGTTCTGATGCTGGTGCAGGGACTGGTCGTCATTCCCCGGTGGATCGTGGCACACTCGCCGGGAGCCTCCGCGAGGAACCATCCCGGACTGGCGCCGGCGCTGTCGGCGGCCCTTGCGGCTGTTCTGCTTGTCTCCTCCGCATACTCGCTGGCGCGCAATTACAAATATCCCAAGCAGGATTTCGAGGGCGCGATACAGTTCGTGGACAGGGAGCGAAAGACCGGAGAACCAGTGGTGACCGCGGGAGCATCCACATTCCCGCTGCTGAAATACTACGCCAAGCCGTGGGATAGCGTGGAGACGGTGGAGCAACTGCGGGAAATCTGCCGCCAGGACCGGCCCGTCTGGGTGATCTACACTTTTCCCAGATATCTGGAGAGTTGGTCGCCGCCATTGGCGGATATGATCCGGAACGAGTTTACCGTGACCCAGGTATTTCCGGGGACCGTGGGCGACGGGGATGTCTTTGTCGCCAAGTCCGAACCCCGTTGACTCATGAAAAAGCTGATCATTCAGATACCGTGTTATAACGAAGCGGCGACGCTTCCCGGTACGCTGGCGGCGTTGCCGCGGCAGATCCCGGGCATCGATCAGATTGAGATCCTCATTATTGACGATGGCAGCAAGGATGCCACCATCGAGGTGGCGCGAGCTGCCGGCGCGCACCATATAGTCCGCTTTCCCCAGAATCTGGGACTGGCGGCGGCATTCACAGCCGGACTGGAAGAATGCCTCCGGCAAGGGGCGGACATCATCGTCAATACGGATGCGGACAACCAGTATCAGGCGAACGACATTAGCCGCCTGGTAGAGCCCCTGCTCGCGGGCCGGGCCGAAATCGCGGTCGGCGACCGTCAGGTGAGGCAGCTTCAGAATTTTTCCCCCTTGAAGAGACAGCTCCAGGCGTTTGGGAGTTGGGTGATTGGCCAAGCCTCGGGTTTGGACACTCCGGATGCGACGAGCGGATTCCGAGCTTACACACGGGAAGCAGCGCTCCGCACATTTGTGCTTAGCGAGTACTCCTACACGCTTGAGACTCTGATACAGGCGGGAGCCCGTCGTGCGCCGGTGGAGTACGTACCGATAAGCATCAATCCCCAAACCCGTCCGTCGAGACTCATGCGGAGTATGCCCCACTATATCCGGAAGTCGACGGCCACGATCTTGCGGGTGTATACGATGTATCGGGCGCTGAGGGTGTTTTTGGCGCTGGGAATCAGCATGATCCTGGTGGGAATGATTCCCGGCATACGATTCCTGGTCCTGATGTTCGTCGGCCATCGAGTGGGCCACATCCAGTCGCTGATTCTGGCCGCGATTCTGATCATTGTGGGCTTCCAGGTGACATTGATCGGATTCCTGGCCGATTTGCTGAGTTGCAACCGCAAGCTTCTCGAAGACGTGGTCTATCGGGTTCGCAGGATCGAAATCACGGGCGAAGCGCACCTCAAATCCGAAGGCAGGACCGGCGCATGACTCCGGTGGCCGCAAGCACAGCACGATCCACCCCTAAGCCGAGGTTCTGGCGCTCGCGGGCGGCGCGACTTGGGGGTAGCGCGTTGGTTCTTGCGTTGCTGCTCATCTTCGTGCCGTTCAACCAGGTATGGTCCGCCATAGAGCGCATACCGCTATCGCTGAGCCTTGGGCTGCTTTTCGTATACCTGGGGCTGCATCTTCTCGGAGTAGTAAAGTGGCGCCTGTTGATAAACCTGGCCGGCGCGGATCTGACATTCGGACAGGCGGTTCGCTGTTACTATGGTGGACTCTTCGGCAATGTCTTCCTGCCTTCCCTGGTTGGGGGCGATGTAGTGCGTGCGGGCATGGCGTTTTCGTTTTCGCGCGCCAAAGCCGCGGTCGTACTGGGCAGCCTGATTGACCGAGTCGAGGATGTGATCGGCCTGGGAGGAGTGGCCGCGGTGGGTGCGATCCTGCTCCCCAGGTCGCTCGACCCTCAAAGCCGCAAAGTGTTCTGGGCCTTCGGGGGCGCTCTCGCCGTTGCGGGCATCTTAGGCCTGGTACTGCTGTTCGCGACGCCGGCGCGAAAGTTTCCATTCAAGGTCCGGCGTATTATGGTGAAACTGCGGCGCGCGGGACGGGCGATGTACGGCCGCCCGGGCCGCCTGTTGCTGTGCCTGGGTCTTGGAGTAATCCTGCAGCTCTGCCAGGTGGCGATCAACGCCTGGCTGGGGGTGGCCTCGGGGCTTCACGTGGCGTTCGGCGTCTGGCTTTTCGCCTGGCCGCTTGCCAAGCTCTCGGCTCTTCTTCCGCTGACGCAAGGGGGAATCGGAGTTCGCGAGGTGGCACTGGTAGGTCTGCTGGCTCCTTTTGGCGCGCCATCGGTTCTCACCGCGGCTGCCGGCCTGGTGTTTGAAGCCATCACGACAATTGGTGGTTTGATCGCGGGGATCATCGCGTTCCTCGTCGGCCGCTTTTCTTCCGCTCAAACCAAGCCGTTTCCCGGCGTTCCGGCTTTTCCGGGAGGCGCGAACACGACGCCCCAGGAGTGATTGGTCCTGATGATTCCCCAGCATTCGCCTTCGCCTGAGCACCCGTTGCAGCGGGAGGAAAGCGCGCGCCCGGCCGCCGCTCCACACGTGGTGATTCTCGGGGCTGGTCCGTCGGGCGCCGGTGCGGCTTACCAGCTCCGAAAACATGGGCTTGCCCGTGTCACCGTACTGGAACAACGCGATGGCGTCGGAGGCAATGCCGGGAGCTTCGAGTTGGATGGCGTCCACTGCGACTTCGGCAGCCATCGGCTGCACCCGGTGGTTCCCCCGGACATCATGCAGGACTTGCGTCACCTGCTCGGGAAGGACCTTCTGTATCAAACCCGGCACGGGAGAATCCGCCTGCAGGGGCGATGGATTCATTTTCCGTTGAAGCCGATGGATCTGTTCTCCCGGCTTCCAAAGAAGTTTGCTTTGCGCGTGCTTGCCGACACCGCCCGCAAGGTTCTGCCGCGGGCTGCGTCCGGGCCTGAGACCTTTGCTTCGGTGCTGGAGCGCGGGCTGGGCCCAACCATCTGCCGGGAGTTCTACTTTCCGTACGCCAGAAAGCTGTGGGGAGTCGATCCCGAGGAACTGGCGGCCACCACCGCCAAAAGACGCGTCTCCGGCAGTTCGGTCGGCAAGATTCTGCGCAAGATCTCCAAACAGATTCCCGGCCTCAAGCCGCCAGGAGCAGGCCGGTTCTATTACCCGCGCCGCGGCTACGGCCAGATCTCCGAATGCCTGTATGAGGCGGCCCAGGCGGCGGGGGCCGACTTCAAGTTCGGTGCCAGTTTCAGGGGCATTGAACGAGATGAGAACGGAGTCAGAGCAGTACGCTATCAGCTGGGCGGCGAGGAGTTCGAGATTGCGACTCGGGCAGTTTGGTCGACGATACCGATCAGCCTGCTGGTGCGTGGTATGCATCCCGAGCCGCCTCCCGATGTGCTCGAGGCAGCATCGAGTATTTCCTTCCGGGGGATGATTCTGATTTACCTGGTGTTGGATCAGGATCAATTCAGCACCTATGACGCCTATTATTTCCCGGAGGAGCAAATACCGATCTCACGCCTCTCCGAGCCGAAGAACTTCAGCACTTCAACCGAACCGCGCGGACGGACGGTTCTTTGCGCGGAGCTTCCATCCGATCCCGGCCGCCCGGAGTGGGACATGAGCGACGACGAACTGGGCCGGCGACTCTGCGATTGGATGGGCCGCGCCGGCCTGCCCGCGCCGGGACGCGTCGTGCGAACGGTTACGCGCCGCCTTCGTCATGCGTATCCGGTGTACAGCCGGGACTACGAGGAGTACTTTTCCAGGATGGACGGCTGGCTTAGTAAAGTCGATGGCGTGCTGACACTGGGCCGGCAGGGCCTGTTTGCGCACGACAATACGCACCACACGCTGGCCATGGCCTATGCCGCCGTCGGGTGCCTCTCGCCGGAGGGCAGGTTCGACCACGCCCGTTGGGCGGAGCATCGCAAAGAGTTCGAAACCCACGTCGTGGAGGATTGACGGTGGGGGAAGCCCATTCGCCCCTGTGCGTGTGTTCCTACGAGGATCGGGCAGAGGCCATGGACAGCCTGATTCTGATGGGAGAGTCCTTATGCGCCGTGGATAAGGATGTCTCGCTGCACCTGACGGTGCCGGATGCTCCTGATTCAGTGCGCGACTGGGCCCGGAGCCGCCCCGAAGTGGTCCTCTCCACAACGCGGCCCGAGGGTGTGACCGGCTGGGACGTCAAGCCATGGCTTTTGCTTCGGGAGTTGAACGAAACGCACGAAGCGCTCTGGCTTGACAGTGACATGATCGTCACCGGTCCGATCTCGAGAATAGTCCGGGATTTTCCGCGCGACTCTCTGATCTTCGCGGAGGAGTGGATCCGGTCGCAGGTTGCCGTGAGTCATTTGTGGGGGCTGCCTTCCGCGCGCCCGGTGCTGTTATTCAACAACTGCTTTATACGAGCGACGCGGGCTCATCGGCCGCTGCTGGAACGTTGGCGTCAGATGACCCTTGACCCGCGATATCGTGAGGCGCAGGCGCTTCCGTTCGAACGGAGGCCGATTCAGGCGCTGCACGACGGATGGCTCCTGATCGCTCTGCTGGAGAGCGAGGAGTTCTGCCAGGTGCCTTTCGACTACATTCGCCTGGGCCGCCATATCGCCCAGTGCGCGGGATCTTCGGGCTACCGGCCTCACCATCGCTTACTGGACTTGTTCCGGGGGCTTCCGCCATTGATTCACGGGCTGGGGCGCAAACCCTGGGATTCCACGCATGGGCAGAGCCGCATCCAGCGGTTCCTGCTCGATCTTGCGACCGATGTGTCTCCCTATGTTCTGGCGAGCCGAAGAGTCGCCAGACGCCTCAACATGCACAAAGAGTGGTTCGAGGCGCGCACGTCGCTGGGCGCCCTACTCCGCGGGCTGACTGCGGGCCACCCGGGAATGGCAGGATTGCCGCTGGCAGTCCCACACGCGACTTTCAGGAAGATCGATCAGATCAGAAGGAAAAAAGGGTGAGTGCGCCGATAACGGGAACGGCCAGGGCGAATTCCCGGGTGAGTGCGCCGATAACGGGAACGGCCAGGGCGAATTCCCCGCAACGGGAGATTCCAGCTTTGTACCAAAGCGCCGCAGGACTGGCAGTACGCGTGCAAGTGGTCGTGGCACACTATGAGCGCAACTGTTCAAGTATCTGTTACAGAAGTACTTAAGGACTGTATCGCGAAGCGGACCGCGCGCGTGGGAGTCATAGGACTCGGGTACGTAGGTTTGCCGCTGGCGGTCGAATTTGCAAATGCCGGTTTCAAAGTTACTGGCATCGACGTACAGGAATCGCGGGTGGCGGGCTGAATGCGGGCCACTCTTATATCCAGGACGTGCCCACTGACACCGTGTCCGAGCACGTGCGTAAGGGCGCTTTCAGCGCGACCACCGATTTCTCGGTGATCGCTGAGCTGGATACCATAAACATCTGTGTTCCCACGCCTTTGCGCAAGACCAAGGACCCGGACATGAGCTACATCGTTGCCGCCGGGGAAGCGATCGCCCGCTATGCGCATCCGGGAATGCTGATCATTCTCGAATCCACCACGTATCCAGGAACCACCGAGGAACTGCTCAAGCCCATGCTGGAGAAGGCGGGCCTTGAAGTTGGCCGCGATGTCTTCCTGTGTTTCTCGCCCGAGCGCGTCGACCCGGGCAATCCGAAGTTCCAGACCGTCAACATTCCAAAAGTAGTAGGCGGCGTTACGCCCACATGCACAGAGATCGGGGCGCTGTTCTATTCACAGGCATTGACCACTGTTGTGCCAGTCAGCGGAACGTCAGTGGCGGAGATGGTGAAGCTGCTTGAGAACACCTTTCGGATGATTAACATCGGACTGGTGAATGAGCTCGCCATGATGTGCGACCGGATGGGCATCAACGTCTGGGAAGTGATCGACGCGGCGGCGACTAAGCCGTTTGGTTTCATGGCGTTCTATCCTGGTCCGGGGCTGGGCGGGCACTGCATTCCCATCGACCCGTTCTACCTGTCCTGGAAGACGCGGCAGGCGGGCATCGAAGCGCGGTTCAT
>JBEKFB010000306.1:0-5042 GCA_050013535.1 Bryobacteraceae bacterium
TGGCTGTTGGCGCCGCGTTCTTTGGGCGTATCGGCGATTGCATCCGCGGCCGAGCCTAACTGCAGCGGATGCGGGCTCAGAATCCAAACCGTAGTGTCAAAGCCCGGCGGCCCTGCGATGACAAAGCCTCCCTGGGCGGGAATGCGATACGACTGCCCAGCCTCCACTCGATTCTCGGAATCGGTGCCGGCCGCAGGAAATATCCAGCCGCTGGCGCCCGAGGGCGCACGATTCATCACGTACAGATTGCCGGGCACGCCGGAGCGGAAGACGAAGCGAATCTGGTCCTGGCTGGCGAAGACGTAGTGCGGGTCTACGGTGCGCCATTCCGATCCATCCTTGCGCTCGACCACGACGTCAACGGCGGCGGGCTGGGCGTTTTCCGAGCACCACAGGGCTGGCGTACAACACACGGCGGCGGCCATTAACGCAGCTGAGAAGCGTGTCCGCTTATTCATGGCGCAACCTGATTTCAGCGATTACGTGGTCGTTCGTCTTGTTGGATGCGTTCACTACATAGACCGCGTGGGCCGTGTTCCGTTGAGCGGGCGTCTCCACCACGCGCTCCACCTGCATGATCTCCATACCGCGGCCGCGCAGCGCGTCCACCTGATGATTCAGATTGAGAGCCATCATTTCCGGACCGCCGGACGCGCGGGAGGCCGTCTGCTGGTTCTCGTTGCCCGATTGAATGGCGCGATGAAGATCGGGCATCGCATCCTCGGATCCGGCAACGGCAAGGAACAGTTTTTCGATCCCAGGCTTGTCGTCGAACCGGAAGCAATAGTTCGCGGGAATCTGAATTTCCTTGAATGCTTCGATGCGATTGCTCTCATCGGGCATTTTCGGCGAAGGCATCAGAGGCTGCCAGTTGCCGTCCGGCCCGTGGTGCAACACATACAGAAAACCGGAGCTATTCGATTCCACCTTTAACTGGACGCAGTCGCCGGCATGGAAAACATCGCTGTCGGAAGCATCCGTCGATCCCGCGTCGGTTACCTTGACCAGCGTGTAGCGCAGGCCCAGATTTCCTTGTGACCGCGGCCCGGGAACCGACGCAGTCTCGGTATGAACGGGTTGAGCATCGGGCGGCGCCGTATTCGCGGGCGCGGGTTTGGCCTGAACGCTGTCCTGCTGCTTTGTAGTTTTCTGCCGATGTTTGGTTGTCGCGGCTGGTGCGTTGGCAGGGGCAGCAGTGGGCGGCGGCGGTGGAGCGTCGTCGCGATGATAAAACATCTCTCTGGGCGTAAGCTGATCGTCGCTGGCCGCCAGTGCCGGTAAGGCCAATAACGCGGCGGCAAGAATGAAACGGGATGTCATGACATCCACTCCTCCGGTTGTCGAACAGTATCCCACAGGCCGAAGGCACGCCGCGCGGGCGGGGCCGTTTTCAACGATGCTAGGGCGCGCCCACCGTGGGCGTTCCGGGAGCGCCGATGGTGCCGGATGGCGCCGCCGTTTTCACCGGGCCGCTGCCGCCGCTCAGTTCCACGCCCGCGGCTATCCCGCCCGCAACCGCCGCACCCACCGCGATCGCAATGATCAATAAGTGGGAGTGTCCCGCGGCCGCAGCCGCCGCGGCGGAACTTCCCGCCGCCGCGCCAGCGACGGTGTTTGTTTGGGTGATGCTGGTGGCCGCGGTGTGTCCCTGGAAGGAGGCCCGGATATCGATCTTGAATTGTCCGGCGACTCCATTAGGCCGAAGAACGGCGGACGCGCGGCCCGCGGCATCGGTGGCCACCGACAACACCTGGCTCCCATCCGCGAAGGTGCCGCTCGCACCGTAGTTGGGCAACGTGAAGGTCACCAGCGCTCCGGCCAATGGCCGTTTGTTGCGGTCGTGGACCTCCACCACAGGTTTGGTGGCGATGCCCTTCTTGATGTTATTGATCCCGCCGTCGCCTTCGACGATGGTGATCGTGAGGTCTTCGGACGGGGCCACAGCGGGCTGCTCCTGGGCGAACACGGGCTGCCAACTGGTGGTTACACCGGATGCCAGCATTACCCAGCACAGAGTCTGAACCAGCCTGTACCTTTTGTTCATGTTCAATTCCTCACTGCCCTGTCCCCATCTGCGCCGCCGAGGTTCCTATCGAGTTCGATACGGTGACGGAAACCGATCCCAGCGCGCTGGTGCTGCCGCTGTAGGGGAACGGCACCGACAGCGAAAAGCTGCCGCCCGCATCGAGTCCGCCGCTACTGGAGAACCAGGTCGCCGCAACCGAACTGAGGCTCACGGTCTGACTGGTTCCGTTCAGCGTGTCGCCGGAAGCCGGCATGAATGTGAACGTGGCGTTGGTCAGGTCGCGCGTGGTCGAGTATGCGGTGAGCGTGACCGTGAACCCGCTCGTTGTGATGTTCGTGATCTGCACCGAGCCCGTCGTGATCACCGGCGCCAGTGCCTGGACGGTCTGCGTCACTGACGGCTGTGCGCCGCCCGGGAAGGTGGTGGTCACGCCGTTTTCCGTTACCGCCGTGATCAGCGCCGTGATAGTCCCGGCGACGGTTCCCTGCTGGAACACGCCACCGTTGGGCAGGACGGCGGTGGCGGAACCAGCCGCGATAGTGAACGTTGTGGTATTCGTACCGCCCGCGAAAACTACCTGCTGGTTAGTTTGACCGGCCGGCCAACCGGATACGTTGCTGGCCGGTACGAAATTGAGTTGGATCGTTCCGGTGTAATCGACCAATGCGGGCGAACTAATGCTCACCGTAAGCGCCGGTTGATCGGTTGGCAGAATCCCGGGCGTAGGAATCGCCAGGGTCAAGCCCGCGGGCAGATTGGGCGCGGTAATGGTGAACGTAAGCCCAGCCGACCCCCCGGACGCATTGACCACCGCCACCGAGGCCGTTCCTGGCGCTGCCAGTAGTGACGCGGGCACCACCGCCTGAAGCGACGTGCCGCTTATGAAGGTTGTGGTCAGGGCGGTGTTGAGAGGAGTGACCGACAGCGGCGTCCACGTTACCACCGAGGCCGCCGAGAAGTTCGTGCCGGTCACCTGAATGGTGAGGTTCGCCGAACCGGCCACCGCCATAGCCGGAGTGATTGAAGTGACAGTGGGCGTGGGCGGGGCAACTATTGTGAACGTTTGGGAACCGGAGATTAGCGCCGGCGAATTCGCCACCGTCACCGACGCGGTGCCAGCCGCCGTCAGCAACGATGCCGGCACCGTGGCCTGCAGCGAGATCACACTTTGGAATGTCGTGACAAGGTTTGTCGTCGTGCCGCCCGAGGTCCACTGCACCACTGAGGTCTGGGTGAAGTTGTTCCCGCTCAGTTGAAGAGAGAGATTAGGGGATCCGGCCGTCGCTTTGGTGGGACTGATCACCGCAAGCGAGGGCAGAATGGGCGCGGTAATCGTGAAGACCAGGCTGCTCGACGTCAGAGCTGCGTTAGCAACGGTGACCGATGCCGCTCCCGCAGTGGTAAGCAGTGACGCGGGCACGGTGGCCTGTAGAACCGTCGAACTCTGGAACGTGGTAGCCAGATTCGTTGGCTTTCCGCCTCGCGGTGTCCACACCACTACCGAACTATTGGTGAAACCGGCGCCGGTGACCTGCATGGTCAGAGGGCCCGATCCCGCTGAGGCCGAGGAAGGCGACAATGAGGCGAGCGAAGGACCAATCACCAGCGTGTAAGTGTTCGTGCCCGTTTCCGCAGGCCTGGCCACTTCGCTGTCGGTGGCCGAAACCGTCACGGTGTAAGAGCCACTGGTCTGCGGCGTTCCGGTGATCGCGCCGCTGTTGGGGTCGATACTGAGACCCTGCGGCAAGCCCGTCGCGGACCAATGATATGGCGGTAGACCACCCGTGGCTGAAACGGTCTGGCTGTAGGCGACACCCACGGCGCCGCTGGCGAGCGATGGCGTCGTGATAATCACACCGCCGTTGGGCGTATTGCTGCCCAGGGTGATGTTGTCGAACCCGATTCCGTTGTCGGCGCCAGCGAAGTTCACCGATTGCGCCGTGCCGGTGAACGTAACTCCAATTGGATTCCAGCAACTGTAAGGCTCGTTCGAGCCACCGCAATCCTCACCGGTGACCGGCAAGGTCAAAGTGGCGAGAACGTTGCCGGTAGCGTTCGGACCGTCATACACCGTCAGCGTCCCCGGCGATTGCACGGCCGCGTAGTAAAAAGAGAAGCCGTTGGTGAAACCGGCCGGGACGTTCATGACCAAGCTCCCGCCGCTCAGGAAAAATGCGATAGTGTCGCCGCTCGGGTTCAGGGCGAAGTTACCATCCCCGCCAGCCGCGACGCTGGTGGCTGCTAAAGCCGCCGACCCGAAGATGACGCCATAGTTCGGTCCAGGCCCGCTGCCGTCGCTTCCGAAGCCGCCGTTATAGTAGTTGAGAATCTCCTCACCGTCCTGCAGCCCCTCGAAGGTGAGCGTGACGGTGGTGCCGGCGTGGGCGGCAATAGGCGCCAGCAGGGCCAGACCGGAGACGGCCACCAGTGTGGTCATTGCCCTGGGCGAAAACCAGCGGGGCATTTTTCGAATCGTTCGAGTCATCGCTCCCATATCCTCCGGCTATCGCAGCCTCATGGCGAGCTGTGGCGGAACAAAGTACACGTGCCCGGCCGAGGTGCTCGCATCGGTGGTAGTATCCAGAACCCACGCTGCCTGACCGGATTGAGCCGACAGCAGGAACCGGTGGGGGACCAGCAGCGGCTGGAGCATGGCCAATCCCGCGGAAAGCGTCACCGTGTCGGCGTGGAGCGTCTGCAGGTCGATGCGCGAAAGCTGTTTGCCATTGACGGCCCCCACCCACGCTGAGTCCGCGTCGAATTGCAGCAGGGCGGCGCCAGAGATTCCGGAGAGTCCTTCGGCCAGCAGGCGAGTGGCTGGAGCGGTGGAGACGTTCTGCAATAGCAGAACCTTGCTCCCATCGCCGTCGAACACCAGTGCGTCCGTGGATGCGGACGCGAAAACCAATCCCGAGAGTTTCCCGCCACTATAGATGGCTTCCGTACCACCGCCGGAGGAAAGCAGGAGCACACGGCCATCGCTGGTGCTTGCAAGAAGGGTTACACCGTCGTCCGC
>JBEKFB010000307.1:0-5040 GCA_050013535.1 Bryobacteraceae bacterium
CCCGCAGCGAGATGCGCGTGTTCGAAGAGCGCCTGCCAGGCGGTCAGCGCCGAAAGCGGCAGTGCCGCCGCCTGCACATGCGGGATGCTGCGTGGCTTTAACGCGAGGTTCGCCGCACGCACTGCCGCGAACTCGGCCGCCGCCCCGTCCCGTGGAAAATCAGCCAGGCCGTATACCTCTTCGCCCGCCCGAAAATCCGTGACATCGGGTGCCGTCTCCTCTACCACGCCCGATGGCTCGTGTCCCGGAATGCCTGGAATCCGCGGCGTGCCATCGGCGTTCTGATAGGTTTCATCCCAAGTCAGTTCTGCGGGAGTGATGCCCGTCGCGGTCACCCGCACCAGCACATCCCCGGGCCGAACCACCGGTGCCGGTGCATCCTCGAAAAACAACTGCTCCGGCCCGCCCCGGCCGTGAGTCCTGACTGCTTTCACGGGAATCCCTCCTTCGCTACTATTCTCCCGCGCTGCCGCGCAAGTGCATTTTGGAAAGGTGGCGCGGCGTCGCATTGGGGCGCATTGCCGGCCATTCGGAACCTGATTCGGCGCCCATTCACACTTCGGCACAGCCCGCGCGACGCAAGTCAGTTACCGTGTCGCGTGTCATCGGGTCGCAGCGAGATTGCATTTGAATGGCACCCGCGCACCCAGCCGCTCCACGGCGTCGGCGAAGTCGGACGTCCACTTTCGCGAAAGCGCGAAGATGTCGTCGGCAAACCAGATCAGGTCTGGATCGTATTCGCGCTTCGAATCCACTTTGTCGCCGATGTTCAGCAGCTTCTGCGCGATCTTCCCGTCCACCGGAGCGTACACGGTCGACTGCATCTTCATCGCGTCCTTACCAGCAGACGGTCGCCCTTTTCGATGTGATTGCCGGCATCCACGAGAATCGCCATGGCGGCACCCGGAACCGCCGCGCCCACATGTCCCGAGAGTGGATTATGCCGCTCGGCTCGGATGCTAACCATGCGGCCGGAAGTCTGGCGAAAGTTCGGGCGCGTATAATCCCAGCAACACCGACGCGTGCGGAGGGGAAAAACGGTTCCGCGCGGCCACAAGGAACCCATAAGCGGCGATGCACAACGTGGCGTGATGATGAAAGCCCCGCCACGTTCTGTTCCTACGTCTCAGGCCGAACACCATTTCAACGTATCGGTCAGACAACACGCCAGTTATCGCACCGCGTGAACGGCAGCACGGGCATGGGTCAGAGCGAGAAGCCTATCCGGAGGTGCAACTGGCCTTGAAGCCCAACGTTCAGGTGAGCCTGGCGAGTTACAAGTCCTGGAGCCTGGAGATGACGGTAATGGCCGGCGCCGACCTCGGGCTCATCGCGACACTGACGAAAGAGTGAGCACACGCGGTTGTGGATCGTCGGGCGACCTTCCGGATCGCCCGCGGAGCCCTGCGTGGAAAGCGCGAAAAGCGCGCTAAGAAGAGCGCTCGCGACAAGTGAGTTCTGGCTTAGAATCGTAAGAACAGGCTCGGTTCGCCAGGCCAGCGCAAAGCGCACCCTCCGAACGGCACCTTCAACGTGGATGTATCGGAAGGTGAAGCGTGTCTGCGCGTGCTTTGTTTTCCTGCGGACACGATCTTTTTGAGGCTTCACCGTAACGTGCCCAAGTCGGCAGACAAAGGGAGAGTTTAATGACCAGTACCCACGACGCGATTATCATCGGCACCGGTCAGGCCGGTCCTTTCCTGGCGCAGCGCCTGGCAGGAGCGGGAATGAAAGTTGCGATCATTGAGCGCAAATTGTTCGGCGGCACGTGTATCAACACTGGCTGCACACCCACCAAGACTATGGTCGCAAGCGCGCATGCGGCCCACATGGTTCATCGCGCAGCCGATTTCGGAGTTGTCAGCGATGGCCCGGTGAGCGTCGACATGAAGCTCGTCAAATCGCGGAAAGACGCGATTGTGGCGCAGTCGAGAACCGGCTTGGAGAGCTGGCTGAGAGGTATGACAAACTGCACCGTGTACCAGGGACACGCTCGCTTAGAGTCCTCGAAAGAGGTAAGCGTCGGCTCGGAGAGGCTCACCGCGGATCGGATATTCATCAACGTAGGCGGTCGCGCGGTGGTGCCGCAAATGCCTGGTATCGAAGAAGTCCCATACCTTACCAACAGCTCCATCATGGACGTGGACTTTCTTCCGCGTCACCTGATCATCATAGGCGGCGGGTACATCGGCCTCGAATTCGCGCAAATGTACCGCAGGTTCGGGAGTGAAGTCACCATTATCGAGACTGCGTCGTACCTGGCACGGCACGAGGACGAGGATGTTTCGACCGCCATCCGAGAGATCCTCGAGCACGAAGGCATCAAGATGCGGCTGAACGCAACGTGCATTGGCTTTTCGAGGCGCGGCGAGGACATTCTCGCTCACGTTGACTGCGTCAGTGGCGATCCCGAGGTAAGCGGGTCACACGTCCTGCTGGCGGTGGGACGCCGTCCAAATACCGATGACCTGGGCCTCACAGAGGCAGGTGTTGCCGTCGATAAACGCGGGTACATTGTTGTTGACGACCAATTGCACGCCAGCGTCCCTGGAATCTGGGCGTTAGGGGATTGCAATGGAAAAGGCGCATTTACCCACACGGCTTTCAACGATTCTGAAATTGTCGGGGCGAATCTTCTGGACAATGACCCGCGCAAAGTCAGCGATCGCATCACCGCCTATGCGCTGTACATTGATCCTCCGCTCGGCCGTGCGGGCTTGACTGAGGCAGAAGTGCGCAAAAGCGGCCGCCGCGCACTGATTGGCCGGCGGCCTATGACTAAGGTCGGTCGTGCTGTAGAGAAGGGCGAGACGCAGGGCTTTATGAAGATCATGGTGGATGCCCAAACTCATGAAATCCTGGGAGCTGCCATCCTTGGAACTGGTGGCGACGAGGCCATTCACTCGATCCTTGACGTGATGTATGCCAAAGCACCGTATACGGTCGTTCAACGGGCTGTACACATTCATCCGACTGTTTCGGAACTGATACCTACAATGCTCGGCGACCTCCGGCCGCTTTCAGATGCAGCCGCCGCACCGCAATAGAGCACTGAAAAAAGAAATGTCGTCAGTTTGCCTTACAATCACAGATCAACTTCGACATCGCCGGATGGCGTCGAACGACAGATCAACACATTCCCCCCGGCTGGTGGCTCGGTGGATAGCCGAAGCGCCCGTCCTCTAGTCAAATATTAAGGAAGGGATAGCAGAGACATGCCGAAAGCGACTTGGAAACCTCACGAGAAACACGGACGGCTTACGGTGCAGAGCGACCTGCCAGACAGTGTCTACGCATTTCCGAAGCAGCGTAAAGAACCGCTGACCGACGCACAACATGTGCGTAACGCGGTCGCGCGGTTCGATCAAGTCAAGGACGTCTCCGATGCCGACCGTGCTTTGGCGTTCGCGAACATCGAGAAGGCTGCAAACTACTACGATGTTAACCTCGCGGAAACGTCATGGCACGACTTGGGCACTCGTCCTCAACAGAAGAGGACTAGCTCTTGACCGGCTCGTGAGTGCGCAGCGTACAAGGAGATGAAATATGAAAGCAATTGTTGTGCGTCAGTATGGCGGTCCGGAAGTACTGAAGTTTGAGGACTATCCCGATCCCGTGCCGGGCCCGGGCGAGGTGCTGGTGCGGGTTGCCGCCACGAGCGTGAATCCGATCGATTACAAACGGCGTGCCGGATTAACGAAGGATTTTTATCCGATCCACTTCCCGGGCCTCATAGGAGTCGATATTTCCGGGACTGTGGTCAAGATTGGGCCGGGGGTGGAAGGCTTTTCTGTCGGCGACGAGGTGTTCGCGATGGCGGACAATACTTACGCCGAACTTTGTGTCATAAACGCAGCGGTCCTGGCGAAGGTCCCCAAGGGACTTGATTTGATCCGGGCGGCGGCGCTGCCGCTGGTGACGGTGACCGGCAACCAGCTCAGTTCCGCTACGGAAGTCAACGCGGGTCAGACGGTCATGGTCGTAGGTGCGATAGGAAATGTCGGGCGCTCGGCGGTATTCACTGCGAAAGAACGCGGGGCGACTGTGATCGCGGGGGTTTTAAAGAGGCAGATGGATGAGGCGAAGACCGTCGGCGCGGATCAGGTGGTCGCGACCGACGACGACACCGCGATTGCGAATCTTCCGCCGCTCGATGCGGTTGCGGATACGGTGGGCGGAAGAACCGCCGAGAAGCTGATCGCCAAAATCAAGCCGGGAGGAGTGTTTGCCACGGTTCTCAAGGCACCGCAGAACGCCGCGAAGTACCCATCTGTAAAGGTGGTGGCAGTATTCTCTAAATTCGACAGAAAAACGCTCGAGCTTATGGCCGAAGCAGTGCGAGATGGCAAGCTGGTAATCCCGATTAGCCGAACCCTGCCACTCAGTGAGGCGGCCGAGGCGCAGGCAGCGGCAGAAAAGGGTGGCATCGGAAAGATCCTGCTGGTGCCTTGAACTCTCGCTGGGCATGCCAGGGTCTAAAGGGAAATCATAGTGAAGAAAGATCACCGCGGATTTAATCTCGCTTCGAAACCAAGCGGTGATGGGTGTGTGGAATGCCAGGCGTCGCCGAATGGCTGGTGGTTTCATCTCCGCCGGTGTGCGGAGTGTGGGCACATCGGATGCTGTGACAGTTCTCTGAGTCAGCATGCATCCAAACATGCAGCGACAACAGGGCATCCGATCATTGCCAGCTTCGAGCCGGGTGAGGATTGGTTCTACGATTACGAAAAGCGGGGTATGATCGAGGGCGTGGAGTTGCTTCCGCCACATTCGCATCCGAAGGATCAACCATCGCCTGGACCGGCCGGGAGAGTTCCAGCCAATTGGGAATCGCTTCTGCACTAGTGGAAGCGGGACTCGGAACACTGTATTTGTAATGAGCACCGTATCGAAGGGACCCCTCAATGGACGGCGTACAAAAGGAGCCATCAATGAACGCGGTACAAGTCGAACAGAAGAGCTATGAGATGCCCCCGCGGGAGGGGGTCAGCATCGCGCAGTTTCTCACCGTCGCCGACATCGAGCGATCGGCCCGCTACT
>JBEKFB010000308.1:0-5335 GCA_050013535.1 Bryobacteraceae bacterium
TCATGAGTTACACCGCATTCTCGGACCAAGGCCCACGGATCGCCTTTGCCCTATCGGCGGACCTGTTCCACTGGCAGCGCCTGGGGCTGGCGACGTTTGCGCCCTATCACGGCATCCATATCGGCGACGTGGACGATAAAGATGCCAGCCTCTTCCCCGTCGCCATTCCTAATCCATCGGGGCAACCGGAACTGGCCATGCTCCACAGGCCGCTTTTCCCGGGCACGCGCCCGGAGGAAACCGCCTGCCGGCCCGCGGTTCGCGACGTGGATCTCGATCGGGAGAGCATCTGGATTTCCTACTGCAGGATGGCCTTGGAGGACCGCGAACCATCTCGCCTCCGCAAGTTTACTTCTCATCACCGGCTGGCAGCTCCAGTGTCGCCCTGGGAGCGGCTCAAAATCGGCGGCGGCACTCCGCCCATACTCACCCGGCACGGCTGGTTGATCGTCTACCACGGCGTGAGCGAAGTCGTGGACCCCAGCCCCGGACACCAGCTTTGCTACTCGGCCGGGGTAATGGTGTTCTCGAAGGAGCATCCGCTCGTCGTCCGCTATCGTTCGGCTGAGCCGGTGTTGACGCCGGCGCTGCCGCAGGAACGCAGCGGTATGGTTGACAACGTGGTGTTCCCCACCGGGATCGACCGGCGCGACGATCTTGGCAAACCGGAGCGCTTCGACGTCTATTACGGGATGGCCGACAACCGCATTGGGGTGGCTCGCCTTGACCTGCCCGATGTCCTGCCGCCGGGAGGAGCCGCCGACCCGCCGGAGGCAAAGGTCTAACACGCACCCGCAGGCAAACATGGAGAACAAGACCAATCCAGCGAACCTCGGCGCGGTGGTCTCGGTGCGCGGCAGTGTTGTGGACATCCGGTTCGACTCGCATTTGCCGCCGATCTACTCGCTGCTGCACGCCAAGGATGGGAAGATTGCCATCGAGGTTTTAGCCCAGCTCGATGTGCACAGCGTGCGTGGAATCGCACTGACTCCTACCGAAGGCCTGGTCCGCGGCAGCGCCGTGGAAGACACGGGCGGTCCGCTGAAGGCGCCAGTCGGCAAGGGAATTCTCTCGCGAATGTTCGACGTCTTCGGGAACGCCATCGACCGTCAGGCGGCGCCGGCGGATGTCCAATGGCGCTCGGTGCATCAGGACCCGCCCGCGTTAGAACGGCGTTCCACCAAATCCGAGATCTTCGAGACGGGCATCAAGGCCATCGATGTGCTGGTGCCGCTCGAGCGCGGCGGCAAGTCGGGTCTGTTCGGCGGCGCGGGCGTGGGCAAAACGGTGTTGCTCACCGAAATGATTCACAACATGATCGAGCACCAGAAGGGTGTCAGCGTTTTTTGCGGGATCGGCGAGCGATGCCGGGAGGGCGAGGAACTTTACAGCGGCATGCAGGCGGCAGGCGTGCTGCCGAACATGGTGATGGTGTACGGGCAGATGAATGAACCGCCGGGCAGTCGCTTCCGCGTGGGCCTCACGGCGTTGACCATGTGCGAGTACTTCCGCGACGACGAACATCGCGATGTGCTGCTGCTGATCGATAATATCTTCCGCTTCATCCAGGCCGGCATGGAGGTTTCGGGCTTGATGGGCCAAATGCCATCGCGGCTGGGTTATCAGCCCACCATGGGCACCGAGCTATCGGGGTTGGAGGAGCGCATCGCCAACACCGACACCGGCGCGATTACGTCCATTCAGGCGGTGTATGTGCCGGCGGACGATTTGACCGACCCGGCGGCGGTGCACACATTTTCGCATCTCTCGACATCCATCGTGCTTTCGCGCAAGCGGGCCAGCGAGGGACTCTACCCGGCCATCGATCTGCTGCAATCCAACTCCAAAATGGCCACGCCCGGCATCGTCGGCGACCGCCATTATCTGCTGGCGCAGGAAATCAGACGGACGCTCGCGCAGTATGAAGATCTCAAGGACATCATCGCCATGCTCGGCCTGGAACAACTGGCGCCGGAAGATCGCAAAGTAGTCGCGCGCGCCCGGCGGTTGGAGCGATTCCTCACGCAGCCGTTTTTCGCCACCGAGCAGTTCAGCGGGATCAAGGGAAAACTTGTCAGCCTCAAAGACTCGCTGGATGGCTGCGAACGAATCCTGCACGATGAATTCAAAGACTACCCGGAAAGCGCGCTTTACATGATCGGCGCGATTGACGAAGCCAAGAAGCCCGCCGCCAAGCAGCAGCCCGAGCCAAAACCTAAACCGGAGGTCGAACGTGCCCCAGCCGGCGCTCATGCATCTTAAGATTCTGCTGCCCTTCGGAATCTTCGCCGAGAAGACCGGCGTCTCGCGCATCGTGGCGGAAACCCGCGAGGGATCGTTTGGGCTCCTGCCACACCGGCTGGATTGCGTCGCGGCGCTCGCCCCCGGAATCCTGACCTATCAAAACGAAGGGGAAGCCGAGGTTTATGCAGCCGTCGATGAAGGGGTGCTGGTGAAGACCGGACTGGACGTGCTCGTCTCGGTGCGCAACGCAATCGGCGGAACGGACCTCGGCCAACTACATGCGGCGGTGGAGAAAGAATTTCTGAAGCTGGACGAACGGGAGCAGAGCGTGCGCTCGGTGATGGCGAAAATGGAGAGCGACTTCATCAGCCGCCTGGCGGAGTTTCATCGTGAGTAACGAATCGTTCAGCCGCGAGATTGCCGCGAAAGCGGCGCGCAAGTCCAAGGCGCACCGCAACTCCGCACAAGGCGTCTGGTTTGGCTTGGGCATGATGGGGCTGGTCGGCTGGTCGGTAGTGGTTCCGACGCTGCTCGGCGCGGCGTTCGGCATCTGGCTGGACAAGCGCAACCCAGGACAGCTTTCCTGGACGCTGACGTTTCTGGTCATCGGCCTGGTCCTTGGCTGTTTGAATGCTTGGCATTGGGTGAGCAAGGAAGACAAGGAGATGCGAGACGATCAGGAGAACGACGATGACTGAACCTTTCGGTCTGGTGCTGGCTCTGCTGGGTGGCGTCCTTCTCGGGGCGATATTCTTCGGCGGTCTGTGGTGGACGGTTCGTAAGGGCGTCTCGGCCAAACAGCCGGCGTTTCTGTTCTTAGGCAGCCTATTGCTGCGAACGGGCGTTGCCCTGGCGGGTTTCTATTTTATCGGGCGCGATCATTGGGAGAGGCTGCTGGTGTGCCTCCTCGGATTTTTCATGGCACGCCTTTTCGTGACGCGTTTCACTCGAGCGGCGGAAAGGCCGGCTTATTCGGCACAGGGGGCCAGCCATGCACCTTAGTCCCGACCAGATCGTGTTTTGGCAATACGGGTTTTTCAAACTCAACGCCACCATTGTGTTCACGTGGGCTCTGATGCTGGTGCTGGCCGGCGGTTCAAGACTGATCACGCGCAAGCTTTCCGTCGGTCTCGAACGCTCCCGCTGGCAGAACCTT
Source organism: Bryobacteraceae bacterium (assembly GCA_050013535.1). Lineage (GTDB taxonomy): Bacteria > Acidobacteriota > Terriglobia > Bryobacterales > Bryobacteraceae > CAWACP01. The sequence goes on from JBEKFB010000308.1 coordinate 3,401, forward strand.
CTGGAGATTGTCGTCACCGGTATCCGGAAGCAGATTGAGGAAGTTGGACTCAGTCAGCCGGAGAAATATCTCGGCTTTCTGGGCACGCTGTTTCTGTTTGTCGCCCTAGCCAGCCTTTGCACTGTCATTCCCGGCTACCAGCCGCCGACTGCATCGCTATCGACCACGGCGGCACTCGCGCTTTGCGTCTTCGTGGCCGTGCCGTTCTTCGGCATCGAGGAGCAAGGGTTGGGCAGCTACCTCAAGTCCTATGCGAAGCCGACGGTCATCATGCTGCCGTTCAACATCATCAGCGAACTCTCACGCACGCTGGCCCTGGCCATCCGTTTGTTCGGCAACATGATGAGCGGCGCCATGATTGTCGGTATCCTACTGACGATCACGCCGTTCATCTTCCCGATCGTCATGACGGTGCTCGGTCTGCTCACCGGCATGGTGCAGGCCTACATTTTCAGCATCCTGGCAACGGTTTACATCGCGGCCGCCACGCGGGTCCGTAAGCCCAAAGCTGCGCCCCTGAAAGCCGTTCCAGCATGAACTACGGCAACAAAAGGAGAATACTGTGGATAGCATGACTATAATCGCGGTGGCATCGATTGTCATCGCCGGCATTACCACCGGTTTCGGGACCATGGGGCCCGCGCTGGCGGAAGGGAGGGCGGTGGCCACGGCGCTGACTTCGCTGGCCCAACAGCCGGATGCCTCCGCCACCATCACCCGGACCTTGTTCGTGGGCTTGGCGATGATCGAGTCCACCGCTATTTACTGCTTCGTGGTCTCGATGATTCTGATCTTCGCCAACCCGTTCTGGAACCACGTTATCGCGCAAGCCGCAAAGAAGTAAGCATATGTTAGCCGATTGGTTCACCATCGTTGCGCAGGCGCTCAACTTTCTGATCCTGGTGTGGCTGATGAAGCGCTTCCTTTACAAACCCGTCCTCGACGCCATTGATGCGCGGGAGAAACGCATTGCAGCGGAATTGGCGAACGCCGACGCGAAGAAGGCCGAAGCTCAAAAGGAGCACGACGAGTTCCAGCACAAGAATGCGGAGTTCGACCAGCAGCGCGCCGCGCTGATGACCAAAGCGACAAACGAAGCGCAGGCCGAGCGTCAGCGGCTTCTCGACGAAGCGCGCAAGGCTGCCGCGGATTTGAGTTCCAAGCGGCAGGAGGCGTTGCGCAACGAAGAGCAGACCTTACATGAGGCAATCCGCCGCAGGACGCAGCAGGAAGTATTTGCCATAACGCGCAAGGCGCTGACGGATCTGGCCACGGTGAGTCTGGAAGAACGCCTGGGCGAGGTGTTCACGCGCCGCTTGCGTGAGATGGACGGGAAGGCAAAAGAAGGCCTTGGCGAGGCACTTAAGACAGCGTCCGGTCCCGCGGTGGTGCGCAGCACGTTTGACTTGCCCGCGGAGCAGCGCGCCGCCATACAAAATGCGCTCAACGAAGCCTTCTCCGCCGAGATCCGCGTGCAATTTGAGACCGCGCCGGATTTGGTCAGCGGCATCGAACTCACTACGAATGGACAGAAGGTGGCCTGGAGCATCGCCGACTATCTGGCATCGCTGGAAAAGGGCGTCGACGAGCTTCTGAACCGGAAGGCAAGGCCAAGCCCGAACCGGAAGCCAAGGCCAAGCCCGAACCGGAAGCCAAGGCTGCGCCTGAACCGGAAACCAAGACCGACCCCGAACCGGAAGCCAAGGCCGCGCCCGAACCGGAGGCCAAGGCCAAGCCCGAACCCGAAGCCAAGGCCGCGCCCGAACCCGGAACCAAGACCGAACCCAAACCCGAAGAACCCAAGCCCGTAACGAAGGGCCAGTGACCATGGAACCTGAGAGCCTGCAGAGCGATTTCGACAGTGCGTTTGCCGAAATAGGCCAAGTGCGGAAGGTATTCACGCCGGCCCTGACGCCGCGGGAGGTGGGCACCATC
>JBEKFB010000309.1:0-4982 GCA_050013535.1 Bryobacteraceae bacterium
GCGCGCCACTTCCACCGTGCCTCGGGCGTAGAATGAGCGCGGCAGGATGTCGCTGCTGGTCAGGATGTGGGTGAGCGGAACCGGGTCGCGTATGTCAGGATGTTATCAAACACCATGCGATTGTTTACCGGCCTCGACCTGCCCGCGCACGTTGCGGCCGCGATCGGAAAGCTGCTGGAAACGCTACGGCCGATGGCGCGCCTGCGCTGGACACCGGTTGAGAACCTGCACGTCACCACGAAGTTCATTGGGGAGTGGCCGGAGGCGCGGCTGGATGAGATGAAGAGGGCGCTGTCCGCCGTGCCTGGCCGAGTGCCCATTGCCGTGGCAATTCGAGGACTCGAGATGAAGCCGCGCCTGTTCTGGGCAAATGTGCATGCGCCTGCGCTGGCAGATTTGGCCCGAGGTATCGACACGGTCGCGGCAAACCTGGGCGTCGCGCCCGAGCAACGGTCCTTCAACCCGCACTTGACTCTCGCACGAATCAACAAGCCGGTTCGGCTCGACATGGCCGAGTTGGCATCGACCGACTTCGGCTCATTCGAGGCCGACCGGTTCTATCTGTACCTGAGCAAACCGGGTCCAGGTGGTTCGGTTTACCGCAAGCTGGCGGAGTTCCCATTCGCGAAATGATACCGGCCATTGTGCTCGTGAGCGCGTATCTGATCGGTGGCATTCCGTTCGGTTATCTGCTGGTAAAACTGGCCACGGGCCGCGACGTGCGCGAGTTCGGCAGCGGAAACATCGGCGCGACGAACGTCTTGCGCACCGCGGGACGTGGCATCGGTATTGCCACGCTTTTGCTCGACATTCTGAAAGGTGCGGCGGCCGTGTGGTTGGCCGATCGGCTCACCCACGGATCGGTGTTGTGGATGAGCGCGGCGGCCCTGGCGGTTATGTTCGGGCATGCCTTCCCGGTGTTTCTGAAGTTCAAGGGAGGTAAAGCAGTAGCCAGCTTTATAGGGGCATTTGTCTACCTCACACCCGTGCCGCTTCTCGCGGTGGTCGTGATCTTTGTGATTGTGGTTGCAGCGACGCGGTATATCTCGCTGGGGTCGATCATCGGCGCCGCGGTTTTCCCTTTATGCGTCTGGCTCATAGGGCACCCGGCGTGGCCCGCCATCGCTGCATCCGTGATCGCCGGAGCATTCATCATCTGGCGGCATCGCGCTAACATCGGGCGGCTTCGTGCGGGTAATGAACACGTGTTCCGCTTCGGAGGCGCGAAGTGAAACGGCTCGCTATCATCGGCGGCGGAAGCTGGGGGACGGCTCTGGCGATTGTACTGGCTCCGCGATGCGAACGAGTGCGATTGTGGGTGAAAGAGTCTGACTTGGCCGAGCGCATGGCGGCCTCACGGGTCAACGATGTTTTCCTTCCTGGATTCGCGCTGCCCGGGAATGTCGAAGTCTCGACCCGATTCGACACCGTTCTGCCCGGCAGCGATGTGGTCGTGGGCGTGATGCCGTCGAAGTACGCGCGGGAGATCTATGCCGGGATGCTGCCCTTCGTTGAGCCCGGGATGTCGTTCATCAGCGCAACAAAAGGGTTGGAGCAGAAGACGCTCTTACGAATGTCGGAGGTAGCCGCTTCAGTCCTGGCTGGACCGGTGGCCGTGCTCTCCGGTCCGACCTTCGCGCGGGAAGTTGCCGCCGGTGTTCCCACCGCTGTAGTGTTAGCCGCGCAAAATGCCGATTTCGCGAAATCACTCCAGCGCGATCTCTCCGGCCCCACCTTCAGGCTCTACACCAACTCCGATCCCGTAGGTGTTGAAATAGCAGCAGCTTTGAAGAATGTCATGGCCATTGGCGCGGGGGTCTGCCACGGCCTGGGGCTTGGCCATAACGCCATCGCAGCATTGATCACGCGCGGGCTGGCCGAACTTCGTCGACTGGCTTGTGCGATGGGAGGAAATCCGCACACCCTCTCAGGGCTGGCCGGCCTCGGCGATCTGGTACTGACCTGCACGGGCGAGCTCAGCCGCAATCGGCATGTCGGGATTGAACTGGCACGGGGTCGATCGCTCGAGGACATCGTTGCGTCCATGAAGATGATCGCCGAAGGCGTGGATACCACAGCCGTGGCGCTACAGCTTGCCGCAAAGTTCAGCGTCGAACTGCCGATAACCAGCCAGGTGGAGCTCATCCTGCGCGGGGAGCGGTCGCCACGCGAGGCGATCCGCGAGCTGATGGAACGAACGCTCAAAGACGAACACATCTGATCGGAGCCCGGCGTGGCGCAACTTTCCGATTCGCAACGGGTTAATCAGGATATGACGGCGCTCGCTTCCCTGGAACGGGACGCTGAGTTAATGTTGCGGGTCCGCGACGGGGACGAGACCAGCTTCGCGCTGCTGTTGAATCGGCATCGCGGGCCGGTTGTCCATTTTTTGTATCGCATGGTGCAGAACCAGGGAGTCGCTGAAGAGCTTGCGCAGGAGGTGTTCCTGCGCGTGTACAAATCGCGGGGAACATACGAACCCACCGCGAAATTCACCACGTGGCTGTTCCGCATCGCCACTCATCTGGCGCTCAACTGGCTGCGCGATGGCAAGGCCGAGAAGGGCCAGGAGAGCATCGACGATACAGGCGGCGAGGGGCCGGCGCGGCAGTTGCAGGACCGGTCGGGGAGCATTGAGCAGACGCTGGTGTATGAAGCCAGGCTGCGGGAGATTCGCGCGGCCATAGAAGCGCTGCCGGGCAAACAGCGGGCGGCCGTGCTGATGCACAAGTACGAGGAGATGGAGTATTCGCAAATTGCCGGTGTGCTGGGATGCTCGGAATCGGCGGTAAAATCGCTGTTATTCCGCGCATACGAGACGCTTCGAGCGCGGCTGGCGCACCTTGTGTGAAAGATTGCATAAAGGGAAGAAAACGATGCGGTGTCCAATTGAGGCGGGAAACGAAAAGACATTGATGGTGGCGCTTGCTGCGGGCACACTGACACCCGCGGAGCAGGAAACTCTGGAACGGCACATCGACGAATGCGCCGGGTGCAGACGGCTGGCCGATGAGCAGAAGGCCGTGTGGAGCGCGCTGGATGTGTGGACGGTGCCCATGGTATCGGAGGATTTCGACCAGAGGCTGCACGCCCGGATCGCCGTGGAAGCGCGACGTTCTTGGTGGAAGCGACAGTGGGACAGCCTGTCACACGCGCGCTTCTCCTGGAAACCCGTGTTGCCGGTGGCCGCGGCCTGCGTAGCGTTGTTTGGCGTGTTCCTGGTGCGCAATCCTGTTTCGCTGGGGACTTCCCAGAAGGCTCCGACGACGGTGATTCAGACGCAGGACGCGCAGAAGGTGGATGTCGATCAGGTGGAGCGCGCTCTTGATGACATTGACATGCTGAACCAGCTCGATGCGCCCGCGACCGCGCCCCACAGCTCTCCGGCGGGTTCCTGAGAGCGATCATGAACGCCAACCGATTTGCGGCCGCCGTGGTGGTGGCCGGGGGATTGTTCTGGTCGACGGCGCGCGCGCAGGAACCGGAACAGTCTGCTCCATCTGCGGCGCCGCACCGCCAGCCGGGCGAACCGTGGTCACCGCTCGATCAACTGGAACGTCTGCGGCAGATGAATCCCGACCAGCGCGAGCGTCTGCTCGAACGTCTGCCGCCGGAGCGCCGGGCCAATATCGAAAAGCACCTGCGCAACTACATGAGTCTTACGCCGGAACAGCGCGCCCACCTGCGCGAGCAGTATGAGACGTTCCGCGAGCTCCCACCCGATAAGCAGGAGGCGTTCCGCAGGCTTTTCGGCCGTTTTCTCAATCAGCCTCCAGAGCGGCAGGAATTAATGCGCGAGGAGTTTCAGCGCTTGCGGCACATGACGCCGGACCAGCGTCTGGAGCGCCTGAACAGTCCTGAATTTCACTACCGTTTCCAGCCGAACGAGCGCGACATCATCTGGCGCATGGTGGAACTGCTGCCGTAGGCGCTCCGGCCTCAAATCCCATGGATCCGTTGCAATCCTGGCCAGAGGTCGAAAACGCCGTCAAAGCTGAAAATCGTTCGAATACCGTGGCGCTCCATAATGGCGATGTGGACAGCGTCGCGGGCCGATAACAAAGCGCGACTCTGGGTAATCTCCCCGGCGCGCAACACGTCTGCTTTCTCGATTGAGATCACTTCGTCGACGACGTCCAACGTAGCCTGAAGCGCCGGCGCTATGGCTTCGCGCTTGTCGATGGCTGTATAGCGGTGGAGAATCTCCTGAAGCACCTCAGCATCGGTGACGAGGCGTTGCCCCGCCGCAATCAGGCGCTCCAGAATCACCTGTGCTTCGGTCTTAAGGGGATGGGCCGCTCCGACGAGGTACATCGGGATATTGGAATCCACGAAGATCAACCGTCGTACCCTTGCTCAATCTCGCTTAGCATCTGCTGAACGTCAGCGGTGGGGAATGAATAACCGGCGGCACGCCGAACTGCCCTCAATTTCGTTTCGGGTGCAACCGCTGGCCGACCAGCGCGCGCGTCGCGGAGCGCTCGCCGCACCCATTCGCCGACGGTGAGATGCTCGCGTTTGGCCACACGTTGGATCTCCGACATTTCCTGATCGGGAAGCAAAACCTGAAGGCGCTTGCTCATATGTTGAGTATACTATGATCAGGGAGAGAGCAGACGATTGGCATGGCCGCCGGGCGATTCCTCAGTTGTTTCTCTCCTGCCCGCCTGCGACAATGAAGTGCCGATGATCGATGAGCGCGCGTTCTACCGCGAAACCGAGACGACGAAGCCGATCAGCCTGACCTGTCCAATGTGCCGCACGGCCGAAAGCTATGACCTGAAGTGGCTGGTGCGAACCAAGTTGGCCCAATTGCCGCGCGGAGCCGACGAGCGCGACCGGGCTAAATTTGCCAAGGCGGCCAGTTACATGGTTCTCCTGGACGACAAGGTCATGTGCAAGAACATGCGCTGCCGCAAGCGTTTCGACATTTCCGGCATCAAAACCACGGCTTTTATCTAGCCTCCACGAAATCTTTCCGG
>JBEKFB010000310.1:0-6254 GCA_050013535.1 Bryobacteraceae bacterium
GCCTGGCGCACGTCATGCAAAAACTCGGCGGCCACTTCCGCAAGACTCGGGCCGGAGCGAACGGTCACCTGACGGTATCCGTCCGGCGTTTTCACCAGGCCCAATTCGCGAATGTCGCGCGAGAGCGTTACCTGCGTGGCCGGAATGCTGAGAGTTTCGCGCAGTTCGCGGACGAGATCTTCCTGCGTGTGCACGGCGTGCGCGCGAATCAGCTTCAGAATCTGGCCCTGCCGGTACGCTTTATTCATTGGTCATCTGAGCGAGGCGCGCCTCCGCTTCATCAAGCGCCCGCGCCACTGTCTCCGGTCCGGTGCCGCCGGGCAGTTCGCGGGATTTCATGCCCGCCCGCGGCTTCAGCAGTTCGGCCATTTCCGGCCGGAATTCCGGGGCGAATCTCACAAGCTCTTCGGCCGTCCAATCGGCCGGGGTCTTGCCCGCCTTCACGCTTTCGAGCACCAGTTTACCGGCGATCTGATGTGCGCGATGAAACGGCGTGCCCGCCCGCGCCAATGCTTCGGCCAGATCCGTTGCCACCACCCAGCTCTCGTCGGCTGCACGTGCCGGCGGCTCCGGCTTCAGTGATGTCGTCTCGATGACCACGCGAATCATATCCAGCGACATGGCGAGCTGATCCGCGGTGTCAAACAGCGGCTCCTTGTCTTCCTGCATGTCGCGGTTGTACGTCATGGGCAAGCCCTTCATGGTGACGAACAGCGAGGTCAGCGCTCCGAATACCCGGCCCGATTTGCCGCGCAGCAATTCCAGCGAGTCCGGGTTCTTCTTTTGCGGCATCAGGCTCGATCCGCTCGTAACGCCGTCGGAGAGTTCCAGCCAGCCGAACTCTTCGCTCGAATAAAGGATCCAGTCTTCAGCCAGGCGGCTGAGGTGCAGCATGGTTGTCGACGCGGCATAGAGGAAATCGAGGACGAAGTCGCGGTCGGCCGAAACGTCCATGCTGTTGCGCGTGATTCCAGTGAAGCCGAGATCGGCGGCGATGGCTTCGCGATCGAAAGGAAAACCGCTCCCTGCCAGCGCGCCCGAGCCGAGCGGCAACAGGTTGGTGCGGCGGCGGGCATCGGCGAAGCGCTCGGCATCGCGCGCGAACATTTCGAAATACGCGAGCAGGTAATGAGGCCACAGCACGGCCTGGGCGCGGCGGAGATGCGTGTAGCCGGGAATCACCGCTTCCGGATATTTGCGCGCCAGCGCGATCAGAGCCGACATCACCGCATGCAGACGCCGGCGTGTGGCATCGATCTCATCGCGCAGCCACAACCGCGTATCGAGTGAGACCTGTTCGTTGCGGCTGCGGCCGGTGTGAATCTTGTCGGCGAGACCATTCACCTGTTCCTTTAGCTTGCGGATGACAAGTGTATGAATATCCTCGTCATTTCCTTCGAAGAACCCCGCCGAATTGGCTTCGTTTCGTAATACGTCGAAGGCGGCCACAAGTTGATCCCGCTCGCCGACCGATAAAATCCCCACCCGTTCCAACGCCCGCGCGAACGCCTGCGAATGACGCTCGCATCTTCATCGGCAGGCCGATCAGGTGGATGAAGCCTTTCGCGTCGGTCTGATCGTACTCCGCGCCCATGGTGAAGCTGGCCACCTTGAGCGAGTAGAGCGAGTTCGGCGACTTGCGGCTGACCGGTTCGATGGTTCCTTTATACAACCGCAAAGTAATCTCGCCGATGTTGTTCGCGTTAACCACTTCAAAGAATGAGTCGAGCGCCTCGCGCAAAGGTGTGAACCAGAGCCCGTTGTAGACCAGCTCGGCGTAATCGAGCGCGAGTTTCTGTTTATAGTGCAGCGTGGCCTTATCCAATGTCAACGCTTCGAGTTCGCGGTGCGCCGCCATGATAAGTGTGCCGCCGGGCGTTTCATAGCAGCCGCGCGATTTCATGCCCACGAAGCGATTCTCGACGAGATCGATCCGCCCCACGCCATGCTCGCCGCCGATCCGGTTGAGCTCTTCGAGCAGCACGTGGGCCTGATCGTACCGTTTCCCGTTCACCGAAACCGGCACACCCTTCTCGAAACCGATGGTCACATCCTCCGGCTCGTTCGGGGCGTCCTTCGGACTCTTCGTGAGCATCCAGATGCCGTCGGGCGCGGCATTGGCCGGGTCCTCCAACTCGCCGCCCTCATGCGAGATGTGCCAGATGTTGCGATCGCGGCTGTAGATTTTCGTGGTGCTCTGCGCAATGGGCACGTTGTGCTTCTTCGCGTATTCGATGGCGTCCTCGCGCGAGACAATGTCCCACTCGCGCCACGGTGCGATCACGGGCAGATGCGGCGCCAGCGCCATATAGGTCAGCTCAAAACGGACCTGATCGTTCCCTTTGCCGGTGCAGCCGTGTGCGAGGCCATCGCACCCGGTGGCCAGCGCCACTTCCACCTGCTTTTTCGCCAGCAGCGGCCGCGCGATGGACGTGCCCAGCAGATACTTGTCTTCATACACGCCGCCCGAGCGCACCAGCTTCCACAGATAATCGCGCACGAACTCTTCGCGCATGTCGGCGACGTGCACTTCGCTCGCGCCGGTCCTGCGGGCTTTCTCCTCAAGACCTGTTAGCTCATCGCCGCCCTGGCCGATGTCGCCGCACACGGCAACCACTTCGCAACCGTAGTTTTCCTTCAGCCACGGGATGATGATGGACGTATCGAGGCCGCCCGAATAGGCGAGGGCCACTTTCTTCGGTTTTGACATAAAGACTGATTGTAGTGCGGAGCTGACAGCTCCGCGCAGGCCGGGGGCCTGCCCCACACAGGACTCAGCTCAGCAGCATCAGCAGCAGAGCCTTCTGCGCATGCAGCCGGTTCTCGGCCTGCTCGAACACCACCGATTGCGGCGATTCGATCACCGCGTCGCTCACCTCATCGCCTCGGTGCGCCGGCAGGCAGTGCATGAACACCGCATCGGGCAGCGCCGCCGCCATCAACTGTTCGTTCACCTGCCATGGCCGGAACAGCATCCGCCTCGGCAGCGCTTGGTTCTCCTGGCCCATGCTGGCCCACACATCCGTGTACACCGCGTGCGCGCCCGCCACCGCCACAGCGGGATCGTCCGTCACAGTAATCTGGCTGCCGCTTTGCGCGGCGAACTCCATCGCCTGATCCACAATGTTCTGCGTTGGCGCGTACCCCTGCGGCGTCGCTACGGCGAAATTCACGCCCAGCCGGGCCGCATCCAGCATCAGCGACTGCGCCACATTATTCCCATCTCCGACAAACGCGAGCTTCAGGCCGTCGAGTTCGCCGAACCGTTCCTGCAGTGTTTGAAAATCGGCCAGCGCCTGGCACGGATGAAATACGTCGCTCAGCGCATTGATCACCGGCACATTCGACCAGTACGCCAGATCGTCGATGGTCTGCTGCGAGAACGTCCGCGCGATGATGCCGTTGGTCCAGCGGTCCAGATTGCGCGCGATGTCCTTCAGCGGCTCACGTTCGGCGATGCGCCCGGTGCTCAGCACTACGTCGCCGCCAAGCTGCTTGACGGCCAGCTCGAAGGTCATGCGCGTGCGCAGCGAGGGCTTTTCGAAGAGGAGGGTGACGTAGGTGCCGTCCAGCGCGTGCGCGTACCGGTCCGGCGCGTTCTTCACCGCCGACGCGAGTTCCAGCAGGCTGCCCAGTTCTTCGGTGGCGAGATCGAGGTCAGAGCGCAGGTCGCGAGCCGTCATTCTCCGCGGCGCCACATACTTCGGCGCGACTCTCAGAGCGCTTTGCCGCACAGCCGCCATCGCCTGCCTCCAGTCCCTCGGAGTGAATGTTTATTCACTACTATGAATAATCACACATTTGGGGCGGGGGGTCAAGGGGTAGTGTCTGAAATGTGCGTTGAACAGAAAACAGCTACCGCTTGCAATCCCCTCCGGTTCGGCTTCACCATGGGATTATGGCAACTGACCGCGCCTCCATTCAGGCACTCAAGAACCTGATAGCCGAAACTGACCTCATCCTGTCCACAACCGTTCCCCTCCCTGAGAACAGGACGCCCCGCTGTCGGGAACTGCTACGTGCCGCGCTTGCCTTGACTGATGACATTCTGAAGCAGCAGCGCATGACGCCAAGTGAACTACTCGGCCACAAAGGCGGTAGTGCGACCGCTGCAAAGTTCGGCCCAGAGCACTTTCGGGAAATTGCGGCAATGCGCCAAAAACACGCAGGCGGCAGACCGCGCAAGCAAGCCGATTGATTCCGGTCGTTCAGGTACAGCGATATGATGTCAGGTGCTATGCGGCAACTTCGGTTGTCTGCGGCAGCACTCCTGCTGACGTGCTGCGCGTGCGCCGAGAATTCGGCCAGTCTGACCTTCGATCGTGCGACCTATCCGGCAGCCGGATGCAGTGCACCCGTTGTGCTCCGCATGCCCCAGCCATCGCGATTTCTGGACCAATCATACTGGGTCGATTTGTGGGTCACCATAAGAATCGACGGGAATGTGTTCATGCAGCCCAGGGACGCTACCGTCAGCCCAAACATTGCCGGTTCCGGGTGGGACAGCGACTACATGACGACGGCCCTCGATGTGGTGCGGTATTCGACATTCTCCCCGGCTGTTTGCGACGGCAGGCCGATTGAGATACAAGGCGTTCTCCGCTTCACTTCGAATCTCGCTCCGCATCCTGCATCGACCCCACTGGTCGTCTTTCAGAAAAAGGGCGTGGACTGGTCCCGCGAGGCCATCGAGGCAAACTTCAAAGGCACGATTCGGGCCTCTGTCACAGTCAATGCGCGTGGATATTTGGAGAGTGTGACGGTTCTCGACTCGCCTCCTTTCGGACTCGGAACGCAGATTATCAAATCGCTGTGTGATTGGCGTTTCAGGCCAGCGACGAAGGACGGCGTTCCGGTGTCATCCACGTGGGTCGTAACGTTCACACTCGACCGTCGCTGACGTAATCCTGTTAGTCCGATCTATCAAGTAGAATGGTCCCTTAAAAACGAAAAGCCCGGCACGTGGCCGGGGCTCTTCGATGGCGGACCTGAACACCCACATCGTAAGTCCTCGTTCGCGCCGGACGCAAGGGGATTGTCCGGCGTGCCTCTATCTCTGGCTGAGTTTTCGATTCCACCATTCAAGTACTTTCCCGCACATCTCATGGAGAGAGCCGGTCCCAAACAGTGGGCTCGGCTCAGAATCTGGCAAGCGTGCGAGCGGCTAGAAATCCCCACTCGGTTGTGGCCGGACTTCGCCTTCCCGCAGATTCCGCGCGGATATCTGCATCCATACCACGTTGGTGAACGATTGGCTGTCCCGTCATTCCTGCCGCTTTACCAATCGGAGAAGGACTGGAAAGCTGCCGTTCAAACCGTGGTTGAGGAATTCATCAGCAAGCAGCTTGATGGATTCCGTCAGCGCCTCCGGGACGACTTGGCCCGTGGTTTCCTGGTGCCGGTCAAACAAACACGCGAGACGACTCCGTTAGACCTCCGATACAACTGGGCAGCCAAGCGCCTCTGTTATGGAGCATCCTACCGGAAACTGGCGAGCGAACAGAAGCTCTATACCGAAGAACGTGTTAAGCAAATCGTTCTGGGAATCCTGAAGCAGGCCGGATTGGGACGCGGAAAATAAGAGCCACCCCTCCTTATTTTCCGTTTCGTGATGCTAGCACCGATGCCCCTTATTTTCCGTTTCGGAAAATAAGCCGGGGACCGCCCTATTTCCCGTTTCGAGCTAACAAGCATGACCGATGCTGTTTTCCTGTCAATCCATCCATCACTGGATCATACTTTGGCTTAAAAGGAGTTCACCGTGCGGAAGGTACCAACCGTAGCCCACCCATCCCAGTTCGCCGGACGGTGGGCCAAAACCGAAAGGCCCCGGAGCTTCCATATCCCTGGGAGAGGATTGGAAACCGGGGCCGTGGTGAACATCTTCATTCTAGCTTTCTAAGCCATTCAAAGTAAAGCAAATATAAACCTCATTTGGATGTTGTTGTGCGTTGACAAAACAACGACAGTCGCTGTATAATTGAATCATGAAGAGCGCAGAAAAAGCCGATGTGACAATGACTTGCGAGTCATGCGAGGTGACGTGCCAACGCTTCGGATTCCATCGCAACGGCCTGCGCAGATTCCGCTGCCCGAAGTGCCGCAAGACCTATACCGAGTCTCACAAGCCCGCGCTCGAAGGCTCTTACCTGCCCGTGGCGCGCATTGCGCTGGCAATGCAACTCTTAGTCGAGGGCAATAGTTTGCGCAGTGCGGAGCGCATCACCGGTTTGGACATCAACACCCTGATGAAG
>JBEKFB010000311.1:0-5324 GCA_050013535.1 Bryobacteraceae bacterium
GGATAGATCAGCGCCGTGATCATCTTCTTGCGAACCGCCACCGCCAGCTTCTGCCAGGTGACATAGCGCTCAATCACATCGGCCAGCGAGCCGCTCTTCTCGCCCGCCATCACGGAGGTGACGTAAATAGGAGGGAAGACTTCCTGGCGCCGGAATGCTTCCGAAAGTAGAGCGCCGTTGCGAACCTCATCGCGAACCGCCTTGATCCAGACGCCGAGTTTCGGATCGGCCAGCCGCTCCGAGAGCAGGTCCAGTGACTTGACGATGGGCAGGCCGGCGCGGATCAGCGTCATGAACTGCTGGTTGAAGATCAGAAATTTCTCGGTGCTGAATTTTTTCTTCTTGCGGCGAAGAGGCGTGGGAAGCGCGGCGACCTGGCTCCGGGCGCGGACGGAATAAATGAGCAGCCCCTGCTGGGAAAAGCGGTCGCGGACCTCGCGCTCGGAGTCGGCGACGGCCACCTGCTGGTGGATCTCCCCGCGCGGGTCGGCGTATTTGAGCAGGAATTCAGCCACTACTGATTCTCCGCCTCCGCCAGCGTTGCGCCCGGCGGCATGTGGAAACGGAAGGCCCCGTCGTCCACCTTTGGATTGACCATTTCACCAGTGAACGTAAATGTCAGCACGGACTGATCCGTACCGGTAACAACCAAACGGTGAATCTCAAAGTTCGGGCTCACCAGCATCTCCACCCGCGCATAGGGAAGCTTGTCGGAATTCGCGAAGGCCGTCACCACTGTATCCGAGCCCGCGGCCTTCGTCTGGAAATCCTTGAATTCACGGGAGAAATCGAGTTTCCCCAGTAAGAACGCCAGGGGCGCGCGCATGTCCTCGCTGGCCTTCAGCGGCGCACGTTCCACGCGGTGCGCGTCCGGGCTATAAAGATAGACCGTTTTCCCGTCGGAAATGAAAAGCTTACCGGCTGGCGTAGTGTAATCCCAGCGCATCCGCCCCGGCTTGCGCAGCACAAGCTGCCCGATCTCCGGCCTGCGGCTCCGTCCTTCCGCCGTATACTCCTCTGTGAATTGGACTTGCAGCGTTTTCGCGCGGTTATAGTGATCCTCGATCCCTTTGAGCATGCGGTCAAGACCGGCATCGGCGAAGGCAGCCGGAGCCAACACAAGGAGGCACACGAGGAACGAGCGATGGGTCACATTACAATTGACGCGTTTGGAGATGCAAACGTTGAGGAAGATCGCAAGTCAGTACTGCCTGCCCATCTCAGGTTGAGCTAAAGTCTTCCCCCTGGTTGCCGATATAGCGGACAGGTGCAGATTTCCGAGATATCCCCCGAACTGGCGGATGCGGCAGATGTACTCAGTGACCAGTTGCGCGTGCACCTGCAGCGTCTGGCGGTATGCCTGTTGCCGCATGCCGAGGGCCTGGAACGAAGATTTGCCGCACGCCTGAAAAAGCTCGGTTTCGAACCGAAGATTCGAAGCGCTCTGACGTCGCTGACGCCGGGCGCGGCCGCGCTCATTCTGGGCAGCGGGGGAGCGCCGCTGAAGTTCATCGAGCAGGTGGAATATAACGGGCGCCGCCTGGCGAAGCTCAACATTTCGCCCAGCTCCATCATCGAAGCACTGCAGGAGTATGACGGTCTGCTCACCCCCACATTGAAGAAGCTGCTACCTGGCGAGCATGCTAATTTCCAATGGGTCCGCGAGCAGCTTCATTTCTGCGTCATTTTGACGCTGAATAACGCCTATTATCAAGTCCGCGAAGCAGAAACCCAGGCCTTTTACGAACTGTTCCGCGTGGAGCTGGAATCGCGCAATCTGGACGAGCTGCTGCGCCGCTTCCTGCAGACCCTGGTGCAGGTGTGCCGGGCCGATGCCGGCCAGTTGTATCTGCTGAACGATATGCGAAACTCCTGGATGCTGCATGCCAGCGCTACCTCTGGCGGGCGCATGCTGAAGGCTGGCCATCGGCTTACGGCCAGCGCCGCGCGGGTGCGGCTGCTGGAGCGTCCCCGGCAAATCGATCCGGCCAGTAGCGATGTGCGCTTTCTGCTGGATGACGGATGGGCGAAGAAATACAAATCCTGCTGGTCTGTCCCACTGTCCACCAACGGCCATGCCGAAGGTGTAATGCAATTCGGATTCACGCGCACGTGGGAGTGGCTCCCGCGCGAGCAGGATCTGCTTGCCGCCGCCGCGGAACGGTGCCTGATGGCGGCCGAAAAGGCGCGCCTGATGGAAGATCTGGCGGCGCGCGAGGATCAGGTCCGCCAGCTCGCCGAGCATATGCTGCACGTCGAGGAGATGGAGCGCCGGCGCATCAGCCGCGAGCTGCACGACGAAGCGGGCCAATCCCTGTTGTGCATACGCCTGCAGATGGAATTGCTCGAGCACTCCATACCGGGGGAAAACGCGGAATGGCTGGCGCGGCTGCGCGAAGCCCGCGAGATGACCGAGCACACTATTCTCGAGATGCGGCGGCTGATCGCGGCGCTGAGCCCGGCGGTTCTGGAACAACTCGGGCTGGGCGCGGCGCTGCGGCAACTGGTGAACCGTTTCCGTCGCCTGCACCCCTGCCGGGTGAAGCTGCACCTGTCCCGCCTAGGGCCAATCCCTCAGAAAACGGAAATCATCTTATACCGCCTGGTACAAGAGTGCTGCAATAACATCGGCAAGCACTCCAGCGCCACCAACGTAAACATTTCCGCCAGTTCCGCCGATGGATTAGTCAGATTGACCGTTGAAGACGACGGTGTCGGATTCAACGTGGATGAGGCGCTGGCGCGGCGTGATTCGTTCGGCCTTTCGGGTATGCGCGAACGGGTGGCTCTGCTGGGCGGGCGCTTCGAAGTCAAAAGCTGGCCGTCGGCGGCCAATGGGGCCGACGGTAAGCGACCGAACAAGGGCACGAAAATATCGATTACGTTGCCGCTGGGTAGCGAAGGCCGACGAGCGTAGAGGAGCGGATCGGGAACCTGGGCGTGACGCGGAAACGACGGAATTTGGGAGACCAGGCAGGGTATTATGGCCAAAATTCGCATAATGCTGGCAGACGACCACACGCTTTTTCGCCAGGGCATCAGGACACTGATTTCCGCCGAATCGGACATGGAAGTCGTCGGCGAAGCTTCCAATGGCGGGGACGCGGTGGACAAGGCGAACGAAACTCGTCCCGATGTGGTGCTGATGGATATTGGCATGCCGGGCCTGAGCAGCTTTGAGGCAACCCGGCAGATCCGCAAGAATCGTCCGGAGACGAAGATCCTGTTCCTCACCATGTACGATGATGAAGACTACCTGGTGGAGGGCATGGAGGTGGGCGCCAGCGGCTACGTGCTGAAGGACAGCCCGTCGCAGCAACTGGTCGCCGCGGTTCGCGACATCTGCCGTGGCGGCAGCTATCTGAGCCCACGGATGCTGTCCCAACTGGTGGACGATTTCCGCTCGCGCATCAAGTCCGCCAACCGGCTGCCGAGATTCGCCACCCTGACCACCCGCGAACGCGAAGTGCTCAAGATGCTCGCCGAAGGCAACTCCGTGAAAGAGATCGCCTGCGATCTGAATCTTAGCGTCAAGACCGTCGAAGCGCACAAGTTCAACCTGATGCGCAAACTCGACATACACAATAAGGCGCAACTGGTCCAGTACGCCATCCAGAAGAAGATCATCAAGATTCCGAATCTCGTCTGATCCGTCTTCCCGGCCCGCCAGGCGTTATAACTAAGAAGCTACGCTTCGTAGCCCGAAGGCTGAAGCTCCTGATGGAGCGGTATAAAGCCACCGGCCCACAGGCCACGAATCCGGCTATGAGCGCGGGGATTCGGCTCATGTCACTGCCCACCGAACCCGACCCCTCGCCGGTGATCAGGACGCCGCGTCGCATGGCATACAGATTAAACAGGGTTGAAATCGCGGTGAAACAAACCGACGAAATGAGGCTGGTGCGAAGATGTGGCGTGTGCCGCGCCAGGTGCACGGCGAATTCGATGGAGTGCGACGACAGCGGCAGCAGCACCATCACCGTCAGGCCCGCCTGCCACACTGGTTCGGCTTTACGAAATGCCTGCGTCAGTGCGCCGTAGAGACCTGAAGTGATGCCCCGATAGACGAACTCGGCAAGCATGGCGCCCTCGGCCGCATGAAGACCCGCGGTGAGGTTCGAAAAGAAGAAGATCAGCGCGCGGATGATGGAGCTGAAAACAGCCGACTTCCAGTTCCACCTGCGTAGCAGTTCCCCCGGCGCCGCCACAACCTGCCGTGATACCTCGAATACGCTCATACCCCTCCTTCACACCCGCTACAGATAATGTCCTGCGATGTTCCAAATCATAATGGCCTGGGTTTGCAACGAAGTGACGAAAACGGAAACAAATAAAATGTTTTACATTTAATGGGTTCGCCATCTTCGCGCAATGTGAACCGGGAATGATTGAGGCATGCAGAACATTCGGAACGCAAGGGCATACGCTCGCCCCGTCGCACCGGGTCTTTGTGCACTTCTAATGGCTGGCGTGCTGCCTGCCGCTGCACCCGCGGGTGCGGAAATCGTTGCTGAGCGCACCTATCGAGCCGACGCCAATGTCGTGCTGTTTGGCATCACCGTATTCTCGCGCAGCGATGTCGGCGGCGGATTCGCGCGTCTCGTGGAGACTTCATCCGGATCGAATGGAACAGTCCGGCTGCTTTTTGTCAGCGGATCGCAGCCGGATCGGGCGCACGGGCTGAACCGAATGGGATACATGGAGGAGTCGGTCGCCGAAACGAACGCGCGGCCGAGCCACGCCGATTATTTCGAATTCATGACCGCCAACGGGGAAGAGAACCTTGCCGACGCAAGGAAAGCGCTACATGGTCCTTCGGACGGTGACGTGCCATTCGTCGCGGCGCGGGGCGAGATCGACGGAGCGAATGCCCGGCACACAGTCGGGCACGTGGCGCTGCCCGCGTCGTGCCGTTGGACCAACGCTCAACAATTGCTGGACGTGGTGAAAGAGGATCTCAACGGACCGGGCGAAAGTCCCGGTACGTTCCTCTACACGGTGCTCAGCATGGAGCGCTCAGCGGCCCGTACTAACGATGCCACGTTCGTGCACAACGGAAAACTGTTCCGTCTGCACGCGGTGAAACGCGTTGATGAGAAAATGGGCGCTCAGTTCGTGGACGACCGCCTGATTTCTTCGTCGCGTGACGCAGTGGAGCTCGCCGGGCTCATACGCAACGCGACAACCGGTACCGAGACCACGTTTCGCGTGTGGTTCGACCGTACGTCTCCAAACTTGCTGCCACTACGTTTCGAGTTCCAGCCGAAATCGTACCTGCGCCTGACCTTCGAGGCATTGCCCGCGGAAGACCCGGGCACGGTCAG
>JBEKFB010000312.1:0-6482 GCA_050013535.1 Bryobacteraceae bacterium
CTGCTGCGAAACGACGCAAGCGATGAAGAGATCGCGACGGCGATTCGCTCGAACGTGCGGGCGAAGTGGCTCGGCCACGAGATCAACACGTCGCAGTTCGTGCCACCGCCAAGACCGATGTACTCGATCGGGGGTTGAGAGGATGAGGGCTTCGAAACCACCCTGGATGCGTGAAGGTTCGCGATGCGATTCGGATGGTTGGGCGGGATGACAGGCGTCTGATGAATCAGGAAGCGAGCCGTCGGCAATACAAGCATTCAAGCAGGAAGGGACGCGTGACAATCGCCGGCCATCCCTCGATGGACCTGGATCCGAAGACACAGAAGAGTATCCTAAGACAAGCGGGGCTGAAATGAGATACGCCGTTCTTTTCGAAAAGACCGGGACCGGCTACAGCGGGCATGTGCCGGATCTGCCTGGATGCGTCGCTGCCGGCGCTACGCTCGAAGAGACCACCGATCTGATTCGCGGCGCCGTTCGAATGCACTTGGCTGGAATGGCAGAGGATGGCGAGCCAATCCCAGAGCCGAAGACCATCGCGGAGTACATTGTGGCGGCGTAGGTTGCGTATCCGGGATCGACAATCGCCGTAAATCCGTCGCACACGTTCCCACTCTACGGTGCTTCGGTGCTCTGTCCGCTCCCCGTTTCAACATGACCCGCTAGAATGACGTTAGTGAAATTCCGTTTCTGGCTCGCCCTGATTGCGGCCCCCATTTGTTTCGCGCAGTTGCCCATTTTCCCTTTGCGCGACGTGCGCGCGGGCCAGCACGGCATCGGCAAGACGGTAATCTCCGGCCACAAAATCGAAGAGTTCCAGGTTGAGATACTCGGGGTGCTGGAGAACATCGGCCCGAAGCAGTCCATTGCAGGGCATGAGCGGCAGCCCCGTCTACATCGATGGACGGCTGGCCGGAGCGGTCGCCCTGGCGTTTCCGTTTTCCAAAGACCCTATCGCGGGCATCCGGCCCATCGAGGACATGCTGCGAACCGAGCCCGCGCCGGTGAAGCAGGCTGTCAATCGCCCCGCATTATTCGCTCCGGAGCTGACGGCGAACGTGCGGCAGGGGGACACGGTAGGCGTCGGCAATGAGCGCATGTCCGCCATCGCCACACCCATCTCCTTCTCTGGGTTCAGCCAACGCACCATCGATTATTTCGCACCGCAGTTGAAGCGGCTGGGGTTCGAACCTCGCCAGGGCATTTCGGGCGGCGGCCATCCTGCGCCCGGCCTCGGGAAGGCCTCGGAATTACACCCCGGTGAAATGATTACCGTGGAACTCATGTCCGGCGACATGAGCGTCGGCGCCGATGGCACCGTTACCGCGATCGACGGGAAGCGCGTCTACGCGTTTGGGCACCAGTTCTTATCGGTGGGTAACACCGAACTTCCCTTCACCCGCTCCGACGTGCTCGCGATTCTGCCGAACTACCAGGCCTCGTTCAAGATTTCCATGCCGCGCGAATGGATGGGCGCGATCCTGCAGGATCGGAGCACGGCCATTGCGGGCGAGATTGGACGGCAGGCGGAAATGGCCCCGGTGGCAATCGACGTCAGCGGCGCGAACGGCGCGGTGTCGCGCTACCGCATGAACATGGCGATTGACCCCATCCTCTCCCCGCTGCTGTTGCAGATGGCGTTGTTCTCGGCGATAGATGCCACTGAGCGAACATTTGGGGCTTCGACGTTCACCATTCGCGGTCAAGTGGATTTCCAGGGCGGCACTCCTCCGCTGCGTGTTGACAACACGTTTTCCGGAGACTTCTCCGTGCCTCAGCAGGCCTCGCTGAGTGTCGCATCGCCGTTTGCGTATGCGGTCGCCGCCGGCTTCGACGCACTCAGAGTGCATGACGTAAAGCTGGCCATCACCGCTTTAGAGAAAAGGCGGGTGCTGGAGATCGATCAGATCGCGGCTTCGCGGCGAACTGTGCGGCCGGCAGAATCGGTGGACATCGCGGTGACCATGGAAGGCGACAACGGTGAGGAAGAGCTGCGAACCGTCCACTACAATGTACCGGTAGGCACGCCCCTGGGCGCGCTGCAGTTCACGGTGTCAGACGCCTTTACTACGAACCTTCTGAACTACACTCAGGCCATCGGGTTGACGCCGAAATCGCCCGCGCAGGTGCTGGCATTCCTGAACGACCTTCGACCCAACACCAAAGCCTACGTGCGCGTGTGGACCACCGACCCCGCGTATCAGGTGCAGGGCACGGAACTGCCCGACCCACCACCTTCGCTCGCGTTGATTCTCGCGCGCAGCCAGGGCGCGCCGGGAGTGCTGTCGCTGTTGCGCGGCTCGGGCCTCGCGGAAATGGAAATCGACGGCGGAGACAACGTGATCAGCGGATCGAAGACCGTGCAAGTGGAAGTGAAGGAATGAGGACCCTGCTCCTGGCGCTCGCCGCCGCGCTGAGCGTGCAGGGCGCGACCACTACTACGTGGGAACTGAATTCCTGGCAGGATCTGGTGCGCGGGCGTTTCGATGGCGTGGCGCTGGACCGCGATGGCCGGCTCATGCTCGCGCCGGAGATGACGCCGGTGTTCACGTCAGGTCAGCCAGCTATCTGGAGTCTCGCGCCTGCGCCGGATGGTTCCATCTATGCGGGCACCGGCAATCGCGGGCGCGTTTACCGCATCGCGCCGGACGGCACGTCGTCCGTGGTGTGGAATGCGGATCAGCCCGAAATATTCGCGGTCGCGGTTGCGGCGGATGGGCGCGTCTATGCGGCGTCGTCTCCCGATGGCAAGCTGGTGCGGCTCGATGGCGGCAAGGTCGTGGACGTGTTCACTCCCAAAGCAAAATACGTCTGGGCCGTCGCGGCTGCGCCCGATGGATCGCTCTTTGTCGGCACTGGCGTTCCGGGGAACATCTATCGCGTCGACGCCTCTGGCGCCAGCGAGCTCTGGTACGAAACCGGCCAGTCTCACGTCACATCGCTGGCCTTCGATCATGAAGGAAGGCTGCTCGCCGGCACCGAACCAAACGGCATCCTGTATCGCATCGCCTCGAAGGGAAAGGCGTTCGCGTTGTACAGCGCCAGCCTGCCGGAAATTCGGACGATTGTCGCTGGCGCAGACGGAACCATCTACGCTGCGGCCATGGGCGGGTCGATCGCGGCGCGCGTCACGCAGATGCCGCTTTCCATCGCATCCGGGGTCGCCGGCGCGGCGGCCACATCCTCCACTTCCATCACCGTCACCGACACGTCGGTTCAGGCCGGTCCCGATGTGAGAGCCGC
This sequence comes from Bryobacteraceae bacterium, assembly GCA_050013535.1. Taxonomy (GTDB): domain Bacteria; phylum Acidobacteriota; class Terriglobia; order Bryobacterales; family Bryobacteraceae; genus CAWACP01. Next base: position 3,244 of record JBEKFB010000312.1, read on the forward strand.
GGCCAAACAAGCGGCGCCCCAGGCCGTGCAGCAGGTGCTGCCATCGCTGCCGGTTGTGGAAACGCCGGGTGTGGACAAATCGGCGGTGTATCGCATCAACCCGGACAACACTGTCGAGACCATCTGGAGTTCGAAGGACGAAAACATTTACGATCTGGTGGTGCGACCCGACGATTCATTACTGGTGACCACCGACGCTCAGGGCCGCATCTATCGCCTCCTGAAGAACGGCAAAGCTTCGCTGATCGCGCAGACCGGCGAAGGTGAAGGCACGCGACTGCTGGAGACTTCTTCGGGACTGCTGGCATCGACGGCCGAGACGGGGCGCCTGTTCCGGCTTTCCGTCGAGAAGAAACCCGGCGGGAGTTACGAATCTCCGGTGCACGATGCGGGCGCGGTGGCGCGTTGGGGACGCGTGTCATGGCGAGATAGTGGGAGAGATCGGGAGCATGAAGGCGGGAGCGGCGGCGACGTGAAATTCGAGACGCGAACGGGCAACTCGGCGCGCCCCGACAATACCTGGAGCGACTGGCAGGCGCTCCGCCCGGTCGCGGACATTCAGCGTGTGCAAAGCCCCAATGCGCGCTACATCCAATGGCGGGCGACGCTTGGTGGCGGAGCGACTCTCGAAAACATTTCCGTTGCTTATCTGCCGCAGAATTCGCCGCCAGTGATCCGAAGTATCCTGGTAACCACCCAGGCGGGAGGTCAGAGTTCGGCGCAGAAGGCCGCCGCGACTGCGGGCACGTCCAGCAATGCAAGTTTTTCCGTAACCGTAACCGACACGGGAGACGCCGCGCCACAGACCTCCCAGGGCACGCCCACGCAGACCCTCTCGCGCGCGGGCAATTCGCAAATCCAGATTTCCTGGCAGGCCGACGATCCCGACAATGACAGGCTGGTTTACAGTGTCTGGTTTCGCGGCGAGGACGAGCATGATTGGAAGCTGATTCGCGCGAACATTTTCGAGAATACGCTGCTGCTGGACAACGACTCTTTCGCCGATGGCCGTTACCTGTTTCGAGTGGTCGCGTCTGACCGGCCGTCGAATGGGCCGGACAGCGCGCGCGAAGCCGACCTGGTGAGTTCGCCGGTGCTGATCGACAATACGCCTCCTATGGTCTCGGTCACCGGCGGGCGCCGCGAAAACGATCAGGCCGATATCGACGTGGAGGCTCGGGACGCCGCTTCATCGCTGCGACGCTGCGAGTATTCGGTGGACGCCGGGCCCTGGATGCCGGTGGAGGCCGTTGACGGGATCACCGACGCCCCGCACGAGCAGTTTCACATTCACGTGCTGCATCTGAGCCCCGGCGAACACCTGGTGGCAATCCGCGTCTACGACACTGCGGGCAACGCGGGCCTGGCGAAGTGGGTGGCGCGGTAGGGAAGGGAGATCGCCCTCTCCGCATGTCGCGAGTTCCCGACAGAGATAGCGTCTCACCCCCGCAGCAGCCGCACCGCTTCGCTTACCGGGTTCGGCTCGCGGTCGAGCTTGGACGACCCGCCGTTCTCGCCCTCCGATTCGCCGCCTTCGCCGGGGGCAAGGAACAGGTCGGTCTGCAGGCCGTGCTGCTTTTCGTAGAGCTCGTAATAGCGGCCGTGCGCGGCGTACAGCTCGGAGTGGGTGCCCCGCTCGAGGATGCGCCCTTCCTCCACCACCAGAATCTGATCGGCGCGCCGGATGGTGGAAAGACGGTGCGCGATGACGAACGTGGTCCGGCCTTTCATGAGATAGCGCAGGCCCTCCTGAATAAGCGCCTCGGATTCGGAATCGAGGCTCGATGTTGCCTCATCCAGAATCAGGATGCGCGGATCGGCGAGAATCGCTCGCGCGATGGACACGCGCTGCTTCTGGCCGCCGGACAGTTTCACGCCGCGTTCGCCCACAATGGTGCCGTAGCCGTCCGGGAAGTTTTCCGCGAACTCATCCACACGCGCGATGCGGCAGGCGCGCATAATCTGCTCTTCGCTGGCGTGCGGCCGTGAGAAGGCGACGTTTTCGCGAATGGTTCCGTCGAACAGGAAAGTGTCCTGAAGCACCAGCCCGAGCTGGCTGCGATAGGAATCGAGACGTACCGTTGACAGATCCACTCCGTCGACGCGCACTACGCCTTCGCTGGGCACGTGAAACGCCGCGATGAGGCCGATCATCGTGGATTTGCCGCTGCCCGACGAGCCTACCAGCGCCGTGACCGTATCGGGCGCGGAGTGGAACGAAATGTTATGGAGCACCGTCTTGGCGGGATCGTACGCGAAGGTGACGTCTTCGAATGCGACTTCACCACGCACCTCGCCGATCTCCAAGGTTCGCCTCGGGTCGGCGTCTTCGGGTACCTCCGATAAAACCTCGCGCGTGCGTTCCAGCCCGGCGATCGCTTCCGTCAACTGCGTGCCAATCGCGACAATCTGGAACATCCAATCGCGACAATCTGGAACATAGGCGCCACCATATAAGCCATCAGCGCCATGAACGTCATCAGGTCGCCGAGGGTCATGTGATGCGCCAGAATGGATCGCGCGCCGACAAACATCACCAGCGCTCCCACCAGGCCCATCAGCACGGTGGCCGAGAGGCTCATCAAACTGGTTGCGGTGAGCGTACGCAGAACGTTGTTCAGCAACCGCTGCACGCCGCCGGCAAAGACCTCCTGCTCTCGCTCCTCGGCATGGTAGCCCTTCACCACCCGCACGCCGCCCAGCGATTCGGTGAGCCGGCCGGAGACTTCAGCGGTGATTTTGCCGCGTTCGCGAAAGATGGGCCGGATGACGCGAAACGCCTTCTGCAGGACGAACGTGAACCCGGCGATGATTACCAGCGCGATGCCCGTGAGCGCCGCATGAATCCACAGCAGGGCGACAAGCACGATCATCGCCATCACGATGCCGCCCGCGAATTCCACCAGGCCCGTGCCAATCAGGTTGCGCACGCCCTCGACATCGTTCATGATGCGCGACACCAGCGCGCCGGTTTTGTTGGCATCGTAGTAGGCGACAGGCAACCGGCTCACGTGCTGATGCACCTTCACGCGCAGCTCCGCGATCAATCTCTGCGCCGCCTTCGAGAGCAATTGCGTAAGCGAGTACGATGTCACGCCCTGAATCAGTGTCGCGCCGAGCACTGCTCCAACCAGCGGCAACAACAACTGAGCCTGGTGATGGCCGATTACTTTATCGATGAGGACTTTGGTCGAGAGCGGCAGCACCAGCGCGGCCAGCTTGTTCACTATCATCAGAAC
>JBEKFB010000313.1:0-4956 GCA_050013535.1 Bryobacteraceae bacterium
ATTTTTTGGTCGCAGCAAAAGAACGATGACGCGGAGCGTGAGTTTCGGCTGGAGCTGGATCGCGATCCGGGAAACGCGCAGGCGTCGGCATGGTTGGCCGATGTACTCATCCGCCGCAACGATTTTCAGAGCGCCAAACCGCTGCTGGAGAAGGCGCTGGCCATCGATCCGAGCATCCGCATCATCCACCTCGATCTCGGCATCGTTTTCGCCGAGGACAAACAGTATGATCGGGCCATCGCCGCGCTCAAGGAAGCCATTCGGCTGGACAATTCCAAAACCGACGCCCATTACCGCCTCGCGCGCGTATATAAGGATGCGGGCAAGCCGGCCCAAGCCGCCGCCGAACTGGCCATCGTGAGCAAGTTGCGCGAGCAGAAGAGGGAAGACGACCTGCGTAAGCTAAGCGGGCCGCCACCCGCGCTACAGCCGGATAATCAGCCGTGATCACCGGCGCCTCGCGGGCTTCGCGATAACCTGGGGCTTCAAAGCCGGCTTTCCTTCTTCGATCATGTAGAACCGATCGGCTGCGACACTATGGAACGCTTGCTTGCTCCCGCTCGGCCAGGTTATTTCCACATTGTCGATGCGCGTGCTCGCACCCAGGCCGAAATGCGCGCGAAGATCGTTTTGTGAGAGATAACTGCCGGCCCCGGCAATTTCGCGAATCTGCGAAATACCCCCCGCTTTGATTCGAATCCGTGATCCCATCGCGTCGCGATTGCTGCGGGTTCCCACCAGTTTGAAGCTCACGAAATGATTGCTTCCCCCGCTGCGGTTTCGCAGGATGGAAGGCGGATCGTCGTTGTTGCCCACCACGATGTCCTCGTGGCCGTCGTTAAACAAGTCTGCGAATGCCGCACCGCGCCCCAGACGAGGCGTGGAGAAACCGTTCCCATGGGCCTGCGCATCGGCGGTGACATCGGTGAAAGTGCCGTCGCGATTGTTATGGAAGAGCAGATTGATCTGCTTGTAATGGCCCTTTACGGTAGAGTTCTCCACACCCTGATAAACATGGCCGTTGGCGATGAACAGGTCCACCCAACCGTCATTGTCGAAATCGATGAAGCCGCCTCCGAAACTCAGGAATCGGGCGGTAATGGTGGCGATGCCCACCTTGCGGCTCACTTCCGTGAAAGTCCCGTCACCCAGATTCCGCCAGACGTGATGCGCCACATTGTCAAAGTCGGACACATACAGATCCAGCAGCCCGTCGTTATCGTAATCGCCCATCGACAGGCACATCGCCGCCATGGTCCCGCCGTCTTCGGTCAAACCGACGCCCGCTATCAGGCCGGATTCGGTGAACGTGCCGTCGTGATTGTTGTGATAGAGGTAAATCTCCATGCCGTCGTTGGCCACGAACAGATCGGGCCAGCCGTCATTGTCGTAGTCGGACGCGAGCACGGACAGGTTCTTCCCATTAGGCTGATAAATCTTTGCGGCTTTGGTCACATTGGTGAAAGTTCCGTCGCCATTGTTGTGATAAAGCACATCGGGGCTGCCGCGATATTCGCTGGGCGGGCAGCTTGATTCAGCGCCGGCGATGATGCAGGTCTGCTTCACCTCCGGCCCAAAGTCCACGTAACCGCCGATGTACAGGTCGAGTTTCCCATCGCGGTCGTAATCAAAGAATGTTGCGCCCAGGTGGAGCCGCGTGCCGAAGTCGGTGCCATCCACGTGCGCCTTCTGGGTGACGTCCGTGAATGTTCCATTGCCGTTGTTGTGATAGAGCACGTTCCTGCCGTACTGCATCACGTAAAGGTCCGGGTGGCCGTCGTTGTCGTAGTCGCCCACTGTGCAACCCAGTCCATAACCGGTGCCCGGCACCCCGGCTTGATCGGTCACGTCGGTGAACGTGCCGTCGCGATTATTCCTGTATAGCGCGTTGCGCGCCTGGAGACCGCGGCCATAGAGATCGCGTGCGCTGACGAAGTAGATGTCGGGCCAGCCGTCGCCATCGTAATCGAACACGCAGACGCCGGGCCCGGCTTCGTCCATGATGTTGGCGACGCCCTTGTTGCCCTTCAGGTGAACGAAATGGATGCCCGCCTGCTTCGTGACGTCATCGAAGCGCGGCGTGGAGTTGCCGCCTCCCGCTGCCGCGGCAAGAAGGAAGATCCCCGCCAGCAACACGGCTGGAATCAGAAAACGGGATGACAATGAGATTCTCTTCGCGATTATCTCACCCCAACGCGAGCATCGTCCTTCGCGTGGCACAGATAGCAGCTCTCGGGTGCGGCGGCTGGCTTGTGGCACGCCATGCACTCGGCCATCTTCGGGAACAATGCCTCTGTCACCTTGTCCGACTCGATCAGACCGTGATGACACGAAGCGCAGGTTTCATCCTTGAGCGCGAGATGACTCGCGTGGCTGAAGTGCGCGATGGGCGGCGGGAGCGCGGGCCGAAGATTGAGAATCGCCTTGCCGTGGCAATCGAGGCAGGCGTCGGATGAGAACGTCGCCTCATCGGCCGCCGGTGGCCGGGTGCTCGCCGGCACGGCGGGATGGCACCGCGCGCACTCCAGCCGCATTGTCAGGTGCGTCCGGTGACTGAAATCGTATGGCTGCGCGGCCAGTCCGCAGGCGGCGGCGAGCATGGGCGCAAGCATCTGGCTGATTCGATTCGGTATAGCGACGATGATAGCAATCGGCGATCAATATCACTGGCTGGCAATAAGCTTGAACCTGGCGCGTGAAAACCTCGTATTCTGGTTCAGAGGCCGCCAATGACCAGCACCAGCGTACTGCCCGCGCAATCGACCATCGACCGGATCTTCGGCACGGTGATCGACCCGCAAACCTGGCGCAACCTCCTCTATCTGTTCATTTCGTTCCCGCTCGGCCTCGTCTACTTCGTGGTCACCGTGGTGCTGCTTTCGGTGGGCGCCGGGCTGACTGTGATCCTGGTGGGCGTGCCCATATTGATCCTGGCGTTCACCCTGGTCCGCGGGTTCGTTTTGGCCGAACGAGCATTGCTGCGCACGCTGCTGGATGCGGTGGTGCCAGAGCCCGCGCCGGTGCGCCGTCCGTCCCGCCTGCTCGACCGCATGATGTCCTACCTCAGCGACGCGCAACTGTGGAAGGGCCTGGTCTATGTGCTGGTCCACTTCGCGTTCGGCGTGATTTCGTTCGCAATGGTGATGGCGCTGATTCCCGCGAGTGTGTCCCTGCTGGTAGCGCCGCTCACTTACAATCTGATCCCCTATTACGTGCTGATGACGCCCATCACCACGCTCGATCAGGCCGTGCTCTGCTGCTCCGGCGGGGCCATCCTCGGGCTGCTGTCACTGCACCTGCTCAACCTCTGGGCCGGTATGTGGAAGCGCGTGGGAGTCGCGCTGCTGACATAGAGAATCGTAGCGGTCGGGCTGCAACGCGCTGCGAAGGGATAAACCGCTTCGCCGCGCCGTACACTGAAGGGGAATGAAAGCCCTCGTCAAGAAACAGGCCGCGCCTGGCCTATGGCTTGAGGACGTCCCTGAGCCGCGCATCGGCATCAATGACGTGCTCATCCGGGTCAAGCGCGCCTCCATCTGCGGCACCGACATCCACATTTACAACTGGGATGACTGGGCGCAGCGCACCATTCCCGTGCCCATGGTCATCGGGCATGAGTTCGTGGGCGAGATCGTGGAAGTGGGCGCCAACGTCTCCGATTTTTTCCCCGGACAGATTGTCAGCGGCGAGGGGCACGTGGTGTGCGGGCGTTGCCGCAATTGTCTCGCGGGCCGCCGTCACCTGTGCGCGCATACCAGCGGAGTCGGGGTGAACCGGCCGGGCTGCTTCGCCGAATACATCGCGTTGCCCATGACCAACGTCTGGGTGCATTCGCCACATGTCGATCTCGATATCGCCTCAATCTTTGATCCTTTCGGCAACGCGGTCCACACGGCCCTGAGTTTTCCGGTGCTGGGCGAAGATGTGCTGGTGACCGGCGCGGGTCCAATCGGTCTGATGGCCGCCGCTGTGGCGCGGTTCGCGGGTGCGCGATTCGTAGTCATCACCGACGTGAATCCTTATCGTCTAGAACTGGCCGCGAAAATGGGAGCGACCGCGGTAGTAGATGTGCGCCATCGCACGCTCGCGGATGTGCAACGCGAGCTGGGGATGAAAGAGGGATTCGATGTCGGCCTTGAAATGTCCGGCAATCCGCAGGCTTTCTCGGATATGGTGGCGAACATGAGCCACGGTGGCCGTATCGCGCTGCTGGGCATCCCGTCGGAGCAGATTGTCATCGACTGGCGAACGGTGATCTTCGGCATGCTCACTATCAAGGGCATCTACGGTCGCGAAATGTACGAGACCTGGTACAAGATGACCGTGATGCTACAGTCGGGCTTGGACATCCGCCCGGTGATCACCCACAAGTTCTCGTGGTCCGATTTCGAGCAGGCGTTCAAGGTGATGCGTGAAGGCAATTCGGGCAAGGTGATTCTGAACTGGGAGGGGTAACTCGGGGATGTACGCTCAATAGTAGCTGGCCCAACTCTATGATCTTGCCTGACACGTGGAAGGGTAGCGTTCGCAGCGTTGTCGCGTTTATCTCCTGGACCGCGAACCTCTCGTGGGATACGGTTAGCGGCGTGCCATGACGACACGTGCACGGACTCAGGCAATCTGCTCACGGATCGTGCTGCTGGCGGGGCTCACGAGCGGTCTGACGTTTGGCGGGGAACCAGGCTCGGCCGACTCAAGGTCGCCGGCGGATCTGGTGGCGTTCCTGACCTATCAAGCGGGGCGCGAGAGAGAGTCTGACACGGCGGGCATTTTCACTTGTGGGAAGTCCACAGAGAGCGTCGATCGCGCAGCCGCAGTCGCGCTTTCGAAGATGGGAGAACGGGCCGTTCCGACGATCAAAGCGGCCTTCGACTCAGCGGACGGCTCTGAGTTGCCCATCAACACGGTATGGCTTTTGCTCGCCGTCGCACGAATCGAAGGCCCGGCTGGCTATGA
>JBEKFB010000314.1:0-9133 GCA_050013535.1 Bryobacteraceae bacterium
AGCCCGCGTTCTTCAAGGCGCTCGAACAACAGCTTGCCACGCACGATCTCGCCGACTGGAAGACCTACCTGCGCTGGCACCTGATTCACGCCGAGGCGCGTTATCTGCCTTCGGCCTTCGATGCCGAGAGCTTCAATTTCTATTCCAAATACCTGCAGGGCGTGGAGCAAATGCCGCCACGCTGGAAGCGCTGTGTCCGCCTGGTAGACTCCGATCTCGGCGAAGCGCTGGGCCGGGTCTACGTAGCGAAAACGTTTTCGCCCGAAGCCAAAACTGCGACGCTGAAGATGACGAGCGAAATCGAGCAGGCCATGGGCGACGAGATCCGCGCCCTGCCGTGGATGAGCGACGAAACGAAGCAGCACGCGTTGGAGAAGCTGCACGCCATCGTCAATAAAATCGGTTATCCCGACAAATGGCGTGACTATTCTTCCGTAGTGGTGGCTCGTGACGATTATCTGGGTGACGTGGGCCGCGCCACCGCCTTTGAATCGCACCGTCAACTCGCCAAGATTGGCAAGCCCGTGGACCGTACCGAGTGGAACATAACGCCGCCCACGGTGAACGCCTACTACGACGACCAGATGAACGACATCAATTTCCCGGCTGGCGTGCTGCAGCCGCCGCTCTTCGATCTCAAGATGGACAGCGCGCCCAACTACGGCGATACCGGCGGCACCATCGGGCACGAGCTTACGCACGGGTTCGACGACGAGGGTCGGCAGTTCGATGCACAAGGCAATCTGAAGGATTGGTGGACGAAAAAGGATGCTGAGGAATTCGAGAAGCGCGTGAACTGCGTGCGCAATCAGTACGCGCAGTACACCGTGGTGGACGAAATCAAGATCAACAGCAAACTGACTTCAGGCGAAGATGTCGCCGATCTTGGGGGCACACTGCTCGCATGGCTGGCATGGAAGACTTCGACGAAGGGATGGACGCTGGAGCCGGTGGATGGTCTCACGCCCGACCAGCGTTTTTATGTCGGCTATGCGCAGTGGGCCTGCGGCAGCGAACGCCCGGAGGTGGCCCGGATGCGCGCCATCACCGACCCGCACTCGCCGCTCGAGTATCGTGTCAACGGCGTGGTGGCGAACCTACCCGATTTCGGCAAAGCTTTCGCGTGCAAAACGGGTCAGCCCATGGTTCACGCTGACGCCTGCCGAATCTGGTGATCAGCGGCGCCTCGCGAACTGCAAACCAGACCACGTCTCGTCGACGGCGCAGATCTTATAGTCCACCCATCCGGCGGCGAGTCCATGCTCGCGCACCGCAGTCTCGGTGACATCGGTCTTCACGCCGGATGCTTTCTTCGGCCAAATGATCCAGAGCCCGCCACCCTCGCGAACTATGCGTGAAACCGCGCCGAACCGCCGTCGCAGAGCAGACAGCGAATCGACGAAGAACAACACGCGATCGGCCGTGCGAGCCTTACGCTGAGCGCGTGCTCCTTCCGGCAAAGGGTCCAGCTTTGCCTCGAATCCGTCCGGCGCGCCCAGGATTGCCACCGTCGAAGACGCCTTGATCCCCAGTTTCTTCGGCAGCGGCGTTCCTGAATAGCCGGCCATGGTGTTCGGGGCCACGGGCTTTATCGGAGTGCTGCGAATGGCGGCATCCAGCGAACGCGGCAGCTCGGCCCAGGAGAGAAACGCGGCATCGGGCAGAACGCGAAACACGCGCTCCACTTTGGCTTCTTCACCGCCGACAAAAACCAGAGGAACCCTCCGCGCGTCCGCCGTCTTGCGTAACTCGATGCCCACGGCCTGTCCCTGTGATGGAAGGCGGCTGAGATCGATAAGGAAGGCGTCGGGCGGCCGCGCCGCCAGCGCACGAACTGCGCGCCCATCTTTTGGCGCAACCACTTCAACGGCCATTCCCCCGCGTCGAAGACCGTCCGCGTGCTTCCCCGCCTCCGCGGGTTTCCAGTGGATCAGCACGATGCGCCGCATGTTCTCGCCATTATAGTCCTCGCATATAGTCCTCGAATGACACGGGTCTTACGCGTATCGGATGAGAATCCGCGACGCCTCAGACAACCAAACTTGCAGCCCCCGGCAATCACCATGTTCTCCACTCAAGTGCTCAAAACGATTGTGCTGTTGCCCCTGCTTGCCAGCGGTCTCTTTGGCGGCCAGCCGGGATCGCGAGTCCAGTATGTGGGCGGCACCATCGTGCAGATTCCGCAGGGCTGCTCGGGGCGTGCACAAACCCTCGATGCGCAGTTCTTTGTGTTCTATTCCAAAGGAGCAAGCTGGCGCGTGCCGTATGACAGCATCGACCTGCTGGAGTATGGCCAAAAAGTCGATCGCCGCTATCTCGCCGCGGTAGTGATCTCACCCCTGTTTCTGCTCAGCAAGGCGCGCGAGCATTTTCTCACCATCGGGTACACGGATGAAGACGGCAGGCATCAGGCCATGATTTTCAGGGTAAACAAGTCGGACATCCGCGGCGCTTTGGTAACACTGGAGGCGCGGACTGGCCGTCGAGTGGAGTTCCAGGACGAAGAAGCGCGGAAGGCTGGTAAGGGATAACTATGGGCGGCGCCGCGCTGCTGGCCTTCCTGCTCGCAAACCGTACCAGCGCTCCGGGGGGCGAAGACCCGAATCCTTCCCCGCGGCTGCAGGTGGAGCGGCTCAAGCTTCAGGATGAGACCCCCGCGGCGCGCGACCTTACCTCAGTGCGCAGAATTTACGTCGACGTCCTGACCGGTGGCGAAACCGCGATACGCCTGCGCGACATGCTCATAGCCAGCCTGCAGAAAACCGGGCTCTTCGTGGTCACCGAGAATCAGGACCGCGCCGATGCCATCCTGAAAGGCGCAGCCGACGACAAGACCTTCACGGACCGTTTCCATTCCAGCGACAGCCTGAACATGCGGACGCAGGCAGGGTCATCCGAGCGTTCGTCGGAGACCCGCTATTACGAAGAGGGCGAGAGTCACAGCTCCGGTTTCGGCATCGGCGAGAGCGAGTCGACAAACATTGAAGAGCGCAAGCACGAGGCGGTGGCCGCGGTCCGGTTGGTGAATCGCGACGGAGACGTCATCTGGTCGGCCACGGAAGAAAGCCTTGGCGGTAAGTTCCTGGGCTCCAGTGCCGATGTTGCCGATAAGATCGCCCGCCGGATCACCGCCGATTATCGCCGCCTGCAGTCCGTTCCGCCCAACGAAAAAAGCGCTCCGCCACCAGCCCGATAACGATTCTCGGCGCTAGGATGAGAGACAATTGTAGAGCGTCGACGCAAACGCATTTGGGCGGATTCCAAATCGGGCGGTTAGCTCAGCTGGTTAGAGCGTCTGGTTTACACCCAGAAGGTCGCAGGTTCGAATCCTGCACCGCCCACCACAAGTTTCAAGTTTGTCTAGCGCCACCCACCCAGAATCGCGCCCATCACCGCTAGTGCGACTGTGAGATAGCCGCCATTCACCAGCACGTAACTCCATGGGCGGCGCTCGAAAAGAGAAACGATACCAATTCCCATCGCCACCCAGCCAAAGCCCGCGAGAAGACCGGCTGTCGCGCCCCATGCCAGCGTCGTTTTCGGATCATTCAGAAACATCGCGAGGTTCGCCGCCATCACCAGGCTCAGCAGGAAACTCAGCGTGAACACCTTGCCCCCGGCCGGCGGCGGTTCAGCATCCGCAAAACCGTTGGCCTTCTTCCAGAGTTTGGCGAACAGTACCGAATACCACAGTCCACCAACCAAAAAAGCCGAAACGGCCGCGGCCAGAATGGCCCAGATGTTCAAATGTTGAAATGGCATTACTTCGCCATCCCCCATTCTTTGGCCCAATCGATGGGCCCGCTCACAAAGCGGCGTCGCAGGGTCTCGAGCAATTGCGCATTGCCTGTTGCGAGATAGTCGTACGCTCGATCCCACTCCTCGCCGGTTTTCCACCCGGTTTGCGTCAATCGGACCGTCGTGGAATCGCCGTCGGCAAGGAACTCAAAGCGCGCTCTGGTTCGCTCCGCCCGTACCGCCGGAAACCGCTCCGGAGCCATCGCCGAAATGGTCAGCTCTCGCTCGGGAACAAAGCTGATGATGGTACCGCCGCCGGTCTTCCCTCCCGGAAAGTGCGCGGTCCATTCACCGCCGGGGCGCAGGTCCACCACCGCGCCGGGCGTGAGCCACGTGGACAGCCCTTCGCTTGTGGTGAATGCCAGCCATACGGCGGCGCGCGAAGCGGGAACCGACACTTCCAGGACCAGCGCCTTCTCCGGCGCGGCTTGTTTCACCACCTTCACGGGACTTTGCGCGAACGCCAGGCCGGCCAGCGCCAGAAAACTAAAGATTTTCAGGTCGATTCTCATAGTCTTAGTTGATCGTTCAAGTAAACCATGTCAGGATCAGAGAGTCAAGGAGTTTTCGGATGCCCAAAGTTCTCGGAACGCGCGACCGGCTGATCGAATCCGCGCGCTACCTGTTCTGGGAACGCGGTTTCGCGGGCGCCAGCATGTCCGACCTGCTAAACCACGCACAGGTTAACTCGGGCAGCTTCTATCATTTCTTCGAAAGCAAGGAAGCTCTGCTGCGAGCGGTGCTGGAGACCTACCTGACGGCGCTGCGGCCCATGGTGGTGAACCCGGCGTTCGCGCAGGCCCAGGAGCCCATCGAGCGTATCTTCGCGATCCTTGAAGGCTACCGCGGCCGCATTCTGCAAACCGAGTGCAGGTATGGCTGTCCGCTCGGCCGTCTGGCCCTCGAGATCGACGCGGAAAACCGTCCGGCGCACGACCTCATCGCCCGCAATTTTCAGGGCTGGATCGATGCCGTCCGCGAATGCATTGAGGATGCGCGCGAGGCGCTCCCTGAAGGGACCGATCCGCAAGCGCTCGCCACCTATGTCCTGGCGGTCATGGAAGGCGGCGTGATGCTGTCGCGTTCCTATGGTTCGGTGGAACCGTTCGACCGCACGGTGGCGCAGTTGCGGCATCATTTTCAACGGCGAAGGCCCTCGGAACGCGGACGGGCGGTCAGGAAGAGGAAGGCGAGCGGCGCGGGTTCAGCGGGAAGGTAGGCTTCAACAACCTAACGCACGGGGTGTTGGACATCCGGGCTCTCGCCTGTGGCGGGTTTCCGTAGTGCGAACCTAATCACGCCGGTTTCGTCAACAAAAAACGACTGGAAGCCGGTGCGGCCGTAATGCTCCGGGACCGCATCCACGCTAAACTCCGAGCCGCGGGTCCGAAGGGTAAGTAAATAGCCAGCCACGGTCCTTGATTGCCCCGGGCGCAGTATTACCCCGTTCTGGAAAGTCGCAGCAGTTACACTGCCTTGCTGAAGCTCTACTTGCACGGTGCGCAGGAGAACGATCACGGTCGTTTGATTCCGCGTTGCTTCGCCTGTTGGATGGACTCCAAATAACAATATCACCGCAGCCCACACCAGACCCATGAACGCAACGAAGCTCCACAAGGTACGTTTGTTGTGCATTCTACGTGCAGTTGTTGTGTATCAGGTTGTCATTGTTATTGCTCGCGGTGGGGTTACCCGCGTCAAAGGCCATAGCGGATCCCCCGCTTCCAGTAGCGTAAGACTCCTTTTTCACTCGGCGCCGTGAAGAAGTCGCCCATAGTCGTATGTTGGAGGCGTTTGTTGCGCTGAGACGTCGGACACGTCCGTACCGGTCAGCTCGACCGGATAAGCTGCCAGGTGCCCGTAACCTGCAACAACATCTGTCCCTGCTTGACGTATCCCGTCTCGATGCGCCCCGTGACGGTGACCCAGATCTCCCCACGCCAGGCCGTGTGCGCCAGCGTCATTGTAAGCCGGTCTAGCTCGTCCCAGTCCCGGTCGTGCATCGTTGCGCGCACAACATCCAGAGCATATGGCCACTCCTGGGCACCTGTGACAAACTTGCCTGGACAGCTCTGACGGAGGCCATACCAGTAGATCCCCCTCATCCTCACCGTCTGACCGGGGTAGCGTTCGAGATGTTGGAACAATTGACAAACCGTGATAACTGGCGTCGTCTTTTGATCGCCCCCACCCTCCAGTACCGGTTTGCGTCCGCAGGCAACAACGGCACCCACCAGCATGAGCGCGGCGCACGCTTCAGTGAGGATGACACTTACTGAGAGTCTGCGCATTCTGTGCCTCCCCCTGGTCGTTCACGGACCTCCGGTCTCATTCCCGTTGGCGTCATAGGTGAATGCAGTACCGCCTGGGTTGGTCAGGCGATCGGTGGTGGGATCAACGACGAAGCCCATCGACGGCGCGCTCCCCGCAGTCACGTTCTTCTGATACAGATTCCCGAATCCATCGTACACATACTGCTGCCCCCACGAATTGGACGCCGCCTGCGCCTGAATCAGCCGCTTCAGCGTGTCGTACTGATAAACCACCTGCTCGCCGCTCACGTTGGTCGTGGTGGACTGGATCTTTCCGTTGTCCTGCCCTGCGTTGTCGTAGTACTGCATGCTCATGTACTGGCTGCTGCCGCCGGTCAACTACGGCCTCACGCGTGCGCGCAGGTTTTCGCGAAGATTCCTTCAGCGCGGGACCCATACAGACCCGACCAACCGATACTCTTGCACTCCCTCGGGCACGAACACCCTAACCGCGCCATCCCGAGGACGAAGCTCGACGCGGTCAGCCCTAACCCTAAGGCTGCCAAGATCCACGAACGCTTCATCCGCGGCGGTTACCATCAGCGTAGCCGGATCCAGATAACACGTCCGGGCTCGTAGAGTCACTGCGTCGAACGTCACCATCAGGAAAGGGCCTTCATACCGCCACCCGTTGGCCGATTGCGTTCGATTTCGGTATTGAACAAGCAGGTCGAGATCCGGCTCCTTAAGATCGGGATGGTAGTCGTCGTAGGACAATACGGGGTCCGGAAGGGAGACGTCGCCGTGGATGGTCAGCGCTGTTCCAGTATGCGGTATCAGGTAGACGTTCATAACGATGCTGTAAGGCTCAGCCGCGAGACGAACACGTGCACGGCGATATGGCAAATACGACTGAAGGTCCAGGAATTGGATCTCGTAGATCCCAGGCGAAACGCGTAGTCGATACTCAGCGCTCGCGTCGAGTCCAACCTCGACAGCTGTGCGTTGCCTCAAATCACGCAGGACAACGTGACCGCTGCTTCCGGCGCGCGTATCGTCCCGCTGCGAGGAATGGTCGTACTCTTGAGTGCTTGCATCAAAAGCCGTGCCCTTGACTGTCGCCATTTGGCCTGCTATCGATTCTGTTCTTGCGTCTGAGAGCGGATTCGGTGCAGCTGGGCAAAAGAGAAGACCGCCAAAGAGAGCTATGAAGGGGATTCCGCGTACAGTGGTCATCCTAGAAGCAATCCTTCACGACGGTCGCGGTGTTACCCATGCTCGCGGTGTCCGAATTTGCGTCACTCGGAAGCGCACCTGTCGCATGACCGAGCTCGTGCAGAATTACTGCGGCCTGTACCTGGGCAAGGGATGTCAGCCCCTGGAATCCCGAGCCACCGATATTCTGCACCGGGACACCATTGAGGGTCCCAGTGAAATAGAAGTCGTTGGGATTAACAGTTATCACCTGGGTGGGCGTCAGCCTATTTCCCATGAACGAAACGAAATGCTGGGAGGGGTTCGTTGTCGCCATGGTCGCTGCGGCGACGTCGGGGCCCCCAATTCCAGGTTCTCGCCGTCCAGCCCATAGAGATAGTAAACCTCGCTGATCGATTGTGACTGGACCGTCCCCTTGAAAATGCGCCGGTTCGAGGCATCGTAGGCGCAGTAAGTCACGTATGACGACGCCAGAGGGTTCAGGAAGTCGTAGCCCTGAACGCCTGCCACGTTCGGCCCGCCGCTCTCATTCCCGTTGGCGTCGTACGTAAAGGCCGTCCCGCCGGTGTTGGTCAGGCGATTGGTGGTCGGGTCAACGACTAAACTCATCGACGGCGCGCTCCCCGCTGTCACATTCTTCTGATAGAGATTCCCGAATCCATCGTACACATACTGCTGCCCCCATGAATTAGACGCCGCCTGCGCCTGAATCAGCCGGTTCAGCGTGTCGTACTGATACACCACCTGCTCGCCGCTCACGTTGTTGGTTGTGGACTGGATCTTCCCGTTGTTTTGACCTGCCGTGGGCAGCGCCCGATCGTCACGCTCCTCCCCATCCTCGTACCTGTGCGAATCAGTGTTCGGCGCGATCAGGTTGCCAGCAGGGGAACTGGCTGGTCACTATGATGTGGTTGGGCTCGTCGAAAGCGAACTGCTCCCGGTATTGACCGGTGCACACGGGGTCCGTTAGTTTGAATTCGTATGTTAGCAATGCGGACTGATCTGAACTCACTGATGGTCCACTGCGGGCAAAGCGCCATTCCCGCGCGTTTTCAAGAACCGCATTCGTCCAGATGGGATGACCGGACACAATCGTGGCAAGCCGCACTGAACCATCCGAATTCAGGGAACACCTCACTCGAACAACGCCTTGAATTCGAGCATCCCGCGCCGCCGCGACGTATTGAAGGCCCACGACGTAAACGGGTGTCCAGCCCTGCAGCGTGCCTTCGGGCGCGGCTGTAACGGCCAGCACGGCAAGAACGATAAGGGTCACCAAAATTCCGCCTTTCTCGACGACTTTCATAGGCCACACGTGGTGTCAACCAAGTTCTGATTAGCAACGCCACCCGGATCGCTCCCAGAATTGGGGGTGATTCGGCGTCCCTTGACCGTACAGGTCACAGTATGCGTGACCAAGCTCATGAAGCATGGTGGCGGCCCGAGCCTGCTGGTTGCCGAATCGCGATCGGAGCGTACGGGAAGGCCATGTTCATGCTGCCCGCGTTTGGGTCCGGCTCAGAAATCTTCCCGACGTGCTCGAGTAATACCGGTTCACAACGTAATCTCGTCCGATGCCCCCAGGCTTCTCGATGCCCAGGCGCGTGCCCTACTTCTCCTATCGATCGCGTCACTCCCGCGACGATGGTTATATCCAGGATCGACGTTACTGTCAATAAGTAATCCATATTTCGGCTAAGAGCCCCACTTCGCCAGCCGATCCGGAACCTTGGAACTTCGACTGCACTCCCCGATTATTTATCGAGAAAATGGCACCGCCGCCCTACTACTTCACCGAAATCCGGGCGATGGGCCGGAGCTAATCGCTCGCTCGAACTCCGGCCGCCGCGGGTTGCGCTGACTACAGC
>JBEKFB010000315.1:0-6029 GCA_050013535.1 Bryobacteraceae bacterium
ATCGACGTGCTGGTTTCCGGCGTGGGCACCGGCGGTACCATCACCGGGGTCTCACGCTATATAAAGCATGAGAAGAAGAAGCCGATCCTGTCGGTGGCCGTTGAGCCCACGAACAGCCCGGTGATTACTCAGGCTAAGAACGGCGAGCCGCTGAAGCCCGGTCCGCATAAGATTCAGGGCCTTGGCGCGGGATTTATACCGGATACACTGGACCTCTCCATGGTTGATCGCGTCGTCCAGGTGACCAATGAAGAGTCAATCGAGATGGCACGTCGTTTGTCGCGGGAGGAAGGAATCCTCTCAGGCATCTCGTGTGGCGCCGCGGTCGCGGGCGCGATGAAACTGGCCCTGGAGCCGGAGATGAAGGGCAAGCTGATGGTTGTCGTGCTGCCCGATTCCGGCGAGCGTTATCTCTCCAGCGCGCTGTTTGAAGGGCTGTTCAACGAGTAAGAGAGCCGGGCCGTTTGGCGATATTCGGGAAAGCCTTCAGCAGCGCCTTATCAGGTGGCCAACGGGCACTTTTCGCGCACCGCCAATTCGACGAAAACGGTATCGTAAACGGCAATACCGGAAGCAAGGGAGCGCTGCAGGGCACCTTGGCAGAGCATACGCGTGGACACGGATTCGATACCTAACTGAGCCGCCAGTTGTAGTCTCCCGGGCCCGTCTTCCACGGGAATGACGCCCTGGCGGATGGCCATCCAGAGTACGTTGGTCAGCTCCGCTTCCCATATGACGGGAGCCATGCCGTTCCTGACTTCAGCCAGGAATCTCCCGGCTTCATCGGCAAAGTGTGCCGTCCCGAGAAGGAAGTACGCGGCAACGTTGGTGTCGACGACGGCCTTCACCCGCGGCCTGTTCCGATCCAGGAGTCGATCTCGGCGGCAGTCGGGCGGCGGCCCTGCTTCGCCCAGCCCGCTTCAATTTGTTCCATCACGGATTGGCGTTCGGCGACGTGTCCTTCAAGAAGCTCGCGCACTTCCTGTTCCATGGAGCGTCGGCGCTGGTGCGCGAGGGATTTCAGAGACTTTACGGTTTTGGCCGGAACGTTGCGGATCGTCAGAGTGGGCATAAGGCTCCAGTGCTAGCATTATGCTAGCATGAATTATATGCGAACCGTATTCCTTTTTCTGGCATGCTCCGCCGTTGCCTTCGGCGAGATTCATCACAATCCGGGCAGCACCACTCCGGGGCCCAGCGACAAGTACATTCACGTGGTCAGTGAGGCCGACTCGCCGGTGCAGCAAACCTACATAAAAGCGAAAGACGGCCTCTACATCGCTGCGGCGATTCGCAAACCGAAGGGGGACGGCCGCTATCCCGCCATCATCATGTTCCACGGCGCGCCCGGCGGACGAGGCATGGCGCAACTGGTAACCTGGTCTCGCGGCGATTTCGGGGGGCCGGTGTGGGAGAGGTTCCTGCAGGAAGGATATGTAGTCGTGGTGGCCGATTACCGCGGCGGCGACATGAACCTGATGTCCGTGCCCTCAACGAATGGAATGGTGACCGCGATCGACGACGGCCTGGCAGTGGTCGACTATGTCAAAGCCCTGCCCTATGTCGATGCAGCGCGATTGAATCTCTACGGCGTCAGCCTGGGCGGAAATCTGGTGATGCAACTGGTGTCGCGGGTGACCGTGAATTCAGCGATTGTAGGCGCACCCGCGGCCATCTGGTTTCTCGGGATGAAGTTCCCGCCGACGCCCGACATGAAACTCGATCCGGAGATCGCGCACAGGAACATCGAACCGATCCACACGCCGATCCTTATTCTGCAGGGTACGGCGGATCGCCTTCTGCCCGTCGCGATGATGCTCCACGATGCGCTCGCGGCGGCCGGCAAACCCGTCCGCATGGAAGTCTACGAGAACGGCTATCACGACTTTTGCCTAGGTCCCCAGGGGCAGAAGCGCCCCGATCTGCCGCACGGCGAGTACCTGATGGACGCTGCGCTCGACGCCCTGGAGAAATCGGTCCTGTTCGTCAAGGGCAAACTGCAATAGCTCTATAGGGACATCATGCAACTTTCTGGTTGCATATCTTGGCGCACTCGGTTATTATGCAACCTGGAGGTTGCACGTGGTGGCATCCCAACTGAACCGGATCGAACGAAAGACTCTCATTCGCGCACCGCGCTCCCGCGTATGGCGCGCCCTGACCAGTGTTCCTGAATTCTGCCAGTGGTTCTCCGCAAAGACCGGCGCGGCGGCTTTCGAGCCCGGTGTCCGCGTCGACCTCGTCTCCACCTATGGCAGCGGCGACTGCGACAAACAGGCATTCCTGATGGACATCGTGGACGTCGTTCCCGAGCATCGCTTCTCCTGGCGCTGGCACCCGGGTTCCAGAAAGCCGGACGAGGACCTCTCCACCGAGCCGATGACCCTAGTGGAATTCTCGCTCGAAGATGCCGAAGGCGGCACACTGGTAACGGTTGTCGAGACCGGTTTTGAACGCCTGTTTGCAGACCGGCAATCCCGCGTGTTCAAGCAGAACCAGGACGGCTGGGAGATTCAAATGGCCGCCCTCGAACGTTACCTGCAGTGAGCCAGGCAAGATCCACAGAAAAGGCTTCGGCCGACTTGTTCGCTGCGCTGGGCGACGAAACGCGGCTGCGGATTGTAATGCGCCTGGCCAGGGGCGAGTCTTTGTCCATTACGGAGCTCGCCTCAGGCGCCCGAATCACGCGCCAGGCCGTGACCAAGCATTTGCACGTTCTGGCGGGCGCAGGGATTGCCCACGGCTCCCGGATTGGCCGCGAACGGCACTGGTCGCTGGATCGCCGCCGGATGGAGCAGGCGCGGGAATTCCTGGATCGCATCTCCGTTGAATGGGATGACGCGCTGGCGCGCCTCAAAGCAGCCGTGGAGGGTGACGACGAAGAGCCGGTGTAGATCAGCTTCCGGTCGGAACAATTCCCGCGTTTTCCACCATGAGTATCACGGTACGAAGTGGTGCTCGCGTGCGATGCACCACTCCCTTTGGGACCACGAAGCCCTGTCGCGGCGAGAGATCGATAGTCCGGCCTTCCAGATCAATCAGCAGTCGGCCCCCGACGACGTAGAAGAACTCGTCGTCATCATCGTGCTTATGCCAGTGATATTCGCCCTCCACAACACCGAGGCGGATCACGGATCCGTTGACCTGACAGAGGGTCTGGTTGAACCACTTGTACGCGCAGGCATCGGCAAGCGCCTTCTCGTCGATAAGCTCCAGTGGGCCGTGCTGGATCTTAAGGCGGGTCTCGTAAGGGAAGCTTTGCGTCTCGCTCATGGAGCCATCATAATCCGGAGCGGCGGAGTACCGCGGAGTAGAAACGTCCGTTGATCGCTGGGGCACGCCCTCGTCATCGCAGGTGCTTGCCACTTTACATTCTCTTACGGAACGCCGCTCGCCCCGCCGTAACTTCGCGCTCCGCGGCGGCGTTTAACAGTCAAATCCCCGTTACGGCGGCGGACGCTCAACACCCCTCTTCACCCGTTATGAGCGTCCGCCCTATTTTCTTTACAACCCACAATTTGTGATTTCTTGCTCTCTCCGGCAAACTCGTCTATGATCGCTTCTTCCATGGAGGAAGTTCGGAAGGCGCAATCGGGCCCGGTAGCTATCGGCGGCGTGGGTGGAAGCGGGACTCGGGTTGTCGCCGCGATTCTGAGCAGCCTGGGCTTTCATATTGGCGGGGATCTCCCTTCATCGCTGGATAATCTTTGGTTTACCCTCCTGTTCAAGCGCCCCGAAGCCCTGGATGCTCCAGCCGACGATTTTCGCGCACGCTTCACCGTGTTTCAAAAGGTTATGTGCGGTACCGATCCGCTTACTGACGACGAGATCCGGCTGGTGCGCGAGTGCGCGGCAAACCCGCCACCACTACATGATCCCCAATGGTCCCTTGAGCGCGCCGATTCCCTTATCCGCGAGTGTTCCGGCGTCCGGAACAACGGCGCATGGGGTTGGAAGGAACCGAATACACACGTGGTCCTGGCGCGACTGGGAGACACTATACCCGGCCTTCGATACATACATGTGGTGCGCAACGGCCTCGACATCGCCTACAGCTGGAATCAGAATCAAGTGCAGACCTGGGGCTCCCGCTTTCTGGGATACGACACGATCGAGGTGACGCCGCGCGTCTCATTGAAGTATTGGGTGGCTGTGCATCGAACGGTCTTGCAAACAGGACAAAAGATGGGCTCGCGGTTTCTAATGGTCAGTTACGACCGGCTTTGTGCGGACCCGCTGAGGGCGCTTCCACCGCTTTTGAACTTCCTTGGCTTTGAAGCTTCGCCGGACCGGATCGCGGAGCTGTCCGCCCTGATCAAACCGCCGGAGAGCATAGGCCGCTTCAAGTGCCATCCGCGCCAGGAACTCGACCCGGCGGATATAGAGTTTGTCGAAACCATGGGATTCGATGTTGCGTGGCCCACAGCCGTGAAGCGGACTGCCGTACAGGAGACAATCTCGTGGGTCCGCCGGAGAATATCGCGCCGCCTTCGATGGCGTGCGGAGGCTTAGCCCACAATGCGGCCGGCAAGCCGCTCCACCAGGTACTCTTCATAGAACGTCTCAGGCGTGAACCGCAGCAAGGTCGATGGGTCGCGCACAAAGCAGTGGTTCCTTGCGAGATTGTCGTACTGAATGTGCCAGCCTCGTTTTCGAAGGACGGGACTGAAGCGCGGCAATCGTTCGTGAAAGACCTTTCTCTGACCTTGCTCCTGGGAGCGGATCGGATAGTGCCGCAGAAGGAAACGAAACGGGTAAACACGCCGCCCCGGAAAACGCACTTCGTGACCGCCGCTCTCCGCCAGATCCACCAACTCATCCTGGCGTTTCCAGACCTTGATTTGCACCAGGTGGCCCGGCCGCGTTCCGAACTCGAAATATGAAAACTGATCCCGCAACGTCTCGCCTGAGCGATATTGTTCCCCAATGGGATGGAAGATCGCGCAAGTGTGATCAACTGCGTTGAAGCCTTCCGACTGCACGCGGTATAGGGCCTCTCGAATTGTCACATCCGGCCACGGCGATTCACGGACCTCATCGGGGTCCAAATGAATGAACCAGTCAGCTTCGATCTGCTGCGCTAGTTCTTCCTTGCGCTTCAGCATCGCGCGAAACTCATGGGTCTCCGACGGCCCGCCCTCGGGAAACTTCATGATGCTGATCAGGCCTTTCCCAACAAACCGGGCAGCCCGCTCCACCGTGCTGTCGGTGGACCAATTATCGATGAGGACCACCTCAACGCCCTGGGCAATGGTGTGCTGCAGGAACGATTCAATAACGTCCTCTTCGTTGTAGGACCCGACCAGCAACCCATGAAACAGAACTTCCAGGCCTGCCTTCTCGATCAGACATCGGAACTCCGGCCGGTTCCACCTCGCGGCTCGATCCGAACACTGATCCCGGTCGGGAGTCGTCAGGATGGCAACAGATGCATTCTTCAATAGCCTGCCAATCGCGTCCAGCAGAGGAGCAGTATCCGGGAAATGTTGGATCATACCCGCGCAAACGATCACCGCGTTCGCGCTTTCAGCGGACGGCTTGGTCCGGCACGCGGGGTCGAGTTGGAGATCGAGAATTCGGGAGCCGTAGTGTTCCGCAAGACGGACCGCAAAGTCACGTATCAGAGTCGATTCACCGCTTCCTGTAGGTTGAGAGGTCCAGCCGCCGCCATTATAACTCCCCATCTGCGGTTGGCCCGTGACGATCACGTATGATGGGTTTATAGAAGGAGCCGGCATGCAGAATTCCGTACTTGTACCCATGGTGGTGGAGCAGACCTCGCGCGGCGAGCGCGCCTTTGATATTTATTCGCGGCTGCTGAAAGAGAACATTATTTTCCTGGGGACGCCCATCGACGACAACGTCGCCAACCTGGTGATGGCGCAGATGCTGTTTCTTGCTGCCGAAGATCCCGAGAAGGATATTTCCCTCTATATCAATTCGCCGGGCGGTTCGATCACGGCGGGCCTGGCCGTTCTGGACACCATGAACCTGGTGGAGCCGGACATCGTCACCTATTGCATCGGACA
>JBEKFB010000316.1:0-5579 GCA_050013535.1 Bryobacteraceae bacterium
GTTAGTAGCTGACAGCTTGACCCGAAATGTTGGTTTGTCGAGTTTTTGCCCCAGCAGCTCGAAGATGGCACGAACGGAGTCTTTGGGGTGTATGGAATACCGAAACTGAAAGGTTCGCGGGAACCCACCGGGTCACACCGCCCGCCCGCCGCCTGTATTACACTTACTGGTAGGAGTGTTACTGTGCAAGTCACCAGCAAGGGCCAGGTCACCATCCCGCAGGAGATCCGTAACCGTCTGGGCCTGTTGCCCCATACGAACGTCGCTTTCGAAATGGCCGGGGATCACGCCCGCATTCGCAAGGTCGCGCGCGACGCTGGAGAAAGTGCCCGAGTGCGTCTGGCTCTCGAAGCTCTCCGCGGTACCGCCGACGTGCGGATGACCACCGACCAGATTATGGCTTTGACCCGCGGCGGCTCCCGCACTCGGAAGCGACAAGAATGACACCGGGGACAGGGAGCTTGCGGGCGAGATTGAGCGCGTGCCGCGGCGTCCTTGTGGACAGCAATGTCCTGCTTGACGTCGCCACGAATGATCCGCACTGGAGCAACTGGTCCGAGAGGGCGCTCGCAGAATCCGCCGAGCACACGACGCTGATCATCAATCCCATCGTCTATGCCGAGGTATCGATTGGCTACACCACAATCGAAGCTCTGGACGCCGCCATTCCCGGCACTCTGTATCGGCGTGAACCCCTGCCCTGGGAAGCTGGTTTCCTGGCCGGAAAATGCTTTTTGTTGTACCGTCGGCGCGGAGGTCTGCGGAACTCCCCGCTGCCGGACTTCTACATTGGCGCGCACGCCGCCATCGGACAGCTCGCCCTGCTCACGCGCGATGCTGCGCGCTATCGCAGCTATTTCCCGAACATCGAGATCATCTCGCCAACAGAACGCCGCAGGTGACACAGCGATACTGCGGCCATTCCACTGTGCGGAAGCCGACGCCGCACGGCCCACTACGTGTGCCATCGGCCAGGACCACGGAGTCTCCCGAGGTCCCACCAACTTGATTTTCCGAACGCGTCAGTCCGCCACGGTAAGAATCCTCCCTCTATAGAGTTAATGCTTCCGGGAGAGGCATTTCTTACACGACGCGTCAGAATAATTTCTGCGGGTCCGGCGGCTCGCCGGTGAAATGAAAGCCGCAGCCTTTACCGGTCGAATGTTCCGGCAGGTTCGCCCGGGGATCGCGCGCAGGCTTGGGCAAGGCGGGAGCGTGCGTTGGGCGGGCCAGCTTCAGCGGGCGCTCGGGCCGTGGCCACCCTCCCTGCGCAATACGGCGAGATAGGTGCTCAGCGTCTTGTAGGCTATCGCGAAGCCGTCCTCGTTCAAACACTTGCAGATGCGCTTTAGCGAATGGCCGTCATGCCTGGCGTCCTCGATATCCGGCCACGCGTTGCGAAGCGGAGCCATAGCATTGTTCGGCCTCCCCGGCTGCAGCGCCCGGAGGCGGGGCAAATCGGCCGGCGAAGGGTGATCTGGAAAGTTCTTTGTTTTCTGCAACGTCAATAATCGTCCGATGATTCCGACAGGAGGTGAGGGGTGAGTGAAGGCGCGGTCTACCAGAGAAACGATTCGCAGTTCTGGCAGGTCTGGTACAGAGACCGGAAAGGAGAAATACAACGAGAGTCGGCAGGCACAACCGATCGGCAGACTGCCGATCGCTTTCTTCGCGATCGCCTCGACGCCAGCGACGAGGGGCGTCTACCGACTCTGCTGAATGGCAAGCGGCTGACCTTTGGCGAGTGGGCGGAGTGGTTTCTGGAACATCGTTCCAGGCCTCCGTTCCGGAGCGAGGGAAATCACCAGCAGAATTTGAATGCTATGAAATTCCTCGGCCCTGTTTTCGGGAATACCGCCTTGTCCGACATTACTCCGGAGTCCATTGAGGAATTCCTGACCGAGCGGCTGAGATCGGGGCGCCGGATCCATACAAGAGCCGGACTACAGCACCGCGGGACGGTGAAGCCCGCCACCGTGCATCAGCAGTTCCGCATCCTCTCGCACATGCTCAACGTTGCGGTGCGTCTGAAGAAACTTGGCGACAACCCTTGCCGGGCGGTCGAGTTCCCGGTATCGGTGGCGAAGTCGACTCGCAAGCCGCACTACATGACGGCGAGCGAGCAGGCCAAAATCGAATTCTCGGCGCCGGCCTACCTGCGCAACATCGCGTGATTCTTTCCGAGATGGGGCTCCGTTACAAGAAGGAGCTCTTGCCGATGAAGAAAGCTCACGTCGATCTGGCGAACGGGTTCGTCCACATCGAGGATTCGAAGACGGCGACCGGTATTTGCGACATGCCGATGACCTCCTCCGCCAAGGAAGCGTTCCGGCAACAGATCGAAGCCACGCCGGGATGCGAGTACCTGTTTCCGAGTCCGGTGCAGACCGGCCGCAAGCCATACCTCACCAGCCTGCGCAAAACGTGGATGGAGGTGCTGAAGAAGGCTCAGGTGCCGTACTTCGCTCTTTACGAGCTGCGGCATACCTTCGCCACCCGGCTCAGCGCCGGTGGCGTTGCCGATCGAATGGTGACGCAGCTACTTCGGCAGGAAGACGCCGAAGTCTTCAAACGCTACAGCCAGGCAAAACTGGGCATGATGCGGGAAGCCCTCGCGAAGCTCGACCGTCAGGCGAACGAGCGACCGATGTGAGCGAATTCCCTCACATTTACCGGCACAGTTTCGTAATCTGTCTTACAGAGCTGGAAAGGAGGAATGTTGCAACAAAAGAAGACGGCTGGTCGGGCCGCCGGGATTTGAACCCGGGACCTCTTGCACCCCAAGCAAGCGCGCTAGCCAGGCTGCGCCACGGCCCGTTCGTAACCGATCCTATCACAGCACGTTCCGTTGGACCGCGTTCGCCTCACCTCTGCGATATGAGCAGCAGTGAAAAACCATCGCGGCCCAGGTGCGGCAGAATATGCGGTGACCGCAAGTCTACTGTTTCGTCACGTCGAAGTCAGTGGTCGTGTTCCGAAGCTTGTCATCAAAGCTGGCTTTGGCGGTCTTGCCGTCGGCCGCGACGGTCATCCTGAAGACGCCAATCACCTTGCCGTCGCGCTTGTCAGTTTCCTCCAGCGTGTCCGTACCCTTCATCTTCACCGAAACGCTGGTCGTGCCCGGATCGCCCTTAAATGGCGCGTCGGAGCCATTCAGTTTGGCGGTGTAGGACTGGCCGGTTGGATTGGTCATGGTGATCTCGTCACCATTGACTTTGTAAGTCCAGACAGTGGCATTGTCCGACAGGCCTTCAACCTTAGTGGTTCGCCACGAACCCGATATCGCATGCGATCCCGCCGGGCCCTTCGCTACGCGTGTCGCCTCGGCTTTGCCAGTGACCGGAGGGCCACCATTAGTTGCGCTGCTGTCACTGAACACGGCTCTCAAGGTGCTGCCGTCCGGCGAGACGGTGACCGTAGACGTCGCCACCACCTTACCGTCTTTCTTGTCCGTTTCTTCAAGCTCGTGATCGTTCACCACTTTGATCGCGACGCTGTCATAGTAAGGATGTCCGCTGACCGGTTGGTCCGTGCCATCCGCTTTGACAGAGTAGGGCGGAGTGCACGTCTTGCACTCATATGTGCCGTTCTGCAGCAGGTACGCGTCTGGCTTCCTGGGAAAATGAGTCTTGTTCATGTCGATCTTCCATGTGCCGTCGAAGGCGCTTTGCGCCACTGCCAGCATCGGCATCAACAAGGCTGCGGGAATAACGAAGTAGCACAGATTTTTCATCGAAACCTCCATGGGTTTGGGCTCCCCGTCTTGCTGGGTGTGTGCCCGTCGCCCAGTATATATTCGTTTGCCCGGTTTGCAACCGCTGACCGTCGACAAGTGCTCCATCTCTGTCAGCCACCACACGAAGCCAGGGACTGTAAGCCAGCTCACTTGATTCCGCGTCCCGCTGCGCGCTACTCTGACACGATCCCATCAGTTTATTTCTGACGCGATTCCCTCGGCCCTGCAATACCGGGGTAACTATCTGGAGGATACGAATGCACAAACGCACAATCCACCGCGTTGGGTTGATACTTCTTCTCGCGCTGTCGGCGTTCCCGGCCTTGCGCGCTCAGGACGAAAAAGCAAAACCGCCCATCTACATTTACGTCTCCGAGTGGACCGTGCCCCGCGCCCAGTGGGCCGAGTTCATCAAGAATGACGATGCCGAGAATCCCCTCATGGACAAGCTCGTGGCCGACGGCACGCTCATCGGCTATGGCAGCACCGTCAACCTGATCCATCAGGAAGGCGAGCCCACGCATAGTAGCTGGATGACCGCCACCTCGGAAACCCGCCTGGCCAAGGCTCTGGAGGCGGTATGGGCGCAGCCGGAGATCGCATCACCGGCGTTCGCCGCATCGAAGCACTGGGATTATATCCTGGTGAGCCGCAACTACAACGGGAAGCCGGGCACCTGGAAAGGCGGTTATCTTAGCGGGGACCAGTGGAACGTGAAGCCGGGCGACATGCGCGAGTATAACGAACTGGTGAAGAATAATCTCAATCCGGTGCTGGACAAACTGGTGGCGGACGGGACAGTAGTCTCTTACGGCTTCGCTACCGAGGACTATCACACCGGGACACTTGGGCGCGTCACTTTCTACACGATGCTGCCCGACGCCGATGCACTGGACAAAGTGGACAAGGCGTTCGACGATGCGTTCGACAAGATGCCGTCGTATGGCCTCGCGTTCCGTTCGCTCGTGGATCGGGAAGGTCACCGCGACTTCCTTGAACGCATTCGAACTATGACGAATAAGTAGGAGCGGATTTTCAGTAAGGCGGGCCGGGCGCTCCCGGCCCGCGCAACACCTTGACATACCGTTCATAAGGAGGCCCACGATGGCCAGTTATTTAATGCAACTCTCTTACAGCTCGGAGTCGAGAAGCTTGGCGGCAGTATAACCGGCTTTTGGATGTCCTTTGGGGATCACGATCTGGTTGGCATTCTGGAGATGCCGGACAACGTCAACGCAGCAGCTTTCGCCATCGCCATCGCTGCGGGCGGCGCTTGCAGAAATGTCAAAACAACCCCTCTGATGACGCTGGAAGAAGGCCTGAAAGCGATGAAGAAGGCCAGCAACAGCGGCTACAAGCCCGTTACCAAAAAGAAGTAGGAAGGCCTGCGCGGGGAATCACCGGGGCGCTAGAGCAAGTGCCTGATCGCCTTGCCGGTGCCCCGCAGCATTTTGCCGGTGCCTTTCACGGCGCCGACGCCGACGTTCTTCCCGGTGCCCACGGCGCCTTTGCCGAGGTCGGTGGCTGCGTCGACGGGATGCAGCGTTACCAGGTCGACGGCCGCTTTCCCGGTTCCCGTCGCGGCGCTGCCCACGCCCTTGGCCGCGCCCTTTCCAATGTCGCCCGCTCCACTGCCGACATCATGCTTCGCGCTGGGGCTTTTTTTCGCATGTGCGGGCGGCGGAGCCGAGGACGCCTGCGCTGACGGCTGCTCCTGCGCCAGACCAATCCCGCCAAGGCAAACCGCTGCGCACGCCAACAACGTCTTCATTCTCTGGTAAAGACGAATCATACGCGCGAGAAGTTTCCTGCGCCTCGGCTGTTATTCTGTTCTGCGTGGCCG
>JBEKFB010000317.1:0-6273 GCA_050013535.1 Bryobacteraceae bacterium
TCCGTCAGCACCTGCCGAATCAGCCTGCTGCGCGAAGCCCCCAATGCCTGTCGAATCGCGAATTCGCGCGTGCGAGCCGAAGACCGCGCGATCATCAGGCTTGCTACATTCACGCACACGATGAGCAGAATGAAACTCACCGCCGCGAGCAGGACCAGGAGCATAGGGCGCACATTCCCCGTCAGGCTGCTCTGCGCCGGCTCAGCCCGGAGCGTCCAATGCAACTGACCTGGGTAGTCTTTGGGATACGTCGTTTGCAACTGCGCCGCGAATGCGTTCAGCCGTTGCTGTGCCTGTTCCAGCGTTAAACCCGCCTTCAGACGGCCTATCGCTCCGGGCAGTACCCGCAAGCCGCGAATCGGCGGCGCCGGGAACGGAGAAGCAATGACGCCGCTTGCCGCCCAAAGCTCCACGTCTCCGTTCAAAGTTCTGCCAGGATGACGGAATTGCGGAGGCATCACGCCGATGATGGTGTAGCCGTCTTCGTCCACGCGAATTCTTCGGCCGACGACGTGGGGATCGCCGCCGAATTGCCGCTTCCAAAGTCCGTCGCTGATGACCACGCCATCCAGGAAGCCCGGCAACCACTCGGCCTGTCCGTACACCCGCCCGAGAGCCGCTTTAGCGCCCAGCACTTCGAAATAGCTCGGGCTGGTGCCGAGCATCTCGATGCGTTCCGCGCGATCGCCACCGGTCAACGCGGTGCTCACCGGAAAGACGAAGCTGAGTTCTTCGAAAACGCCGGAGCGCTCGCGCAGGTCATACAACTCGGGAACGGACATTCCCGCGTCCTTCGTACCGGCGCCGTTCAGGTCGTCGAAGACGTTGACCAGGCGGTCAGGTTCGCGGAAAGGCAGCGGCTGCAGCAGCACGGAGTTGACCAGCGTGAAGATAGCCACATTCGCGCCGATCCCCAGCGCCAGGGTCATCACCGCAATGGCCAGGAATGCCGGGCTGTTGCGGAGCGTCCTTATTGCGTATGCCACATCCTGCATCGGGTTTCCCATGCTAACATTCACGTCTTCCTTTCCGACGTGAAACCCTGCCGCGGGTGGTGCTGTTCCGGTTCAAACGAACCGGCTCTGTCTGTAAAAGAATGTAAACCACTTCGCCGCTCAATCGGGAGGATGGCAGTTCGAGATGGAACGCTACACAGTGGCCGCAGGCAGCAGTTTGACGTGTTCCAGCGAAACCACGAGCCGTATTCCAGCCGGAGCCAGATTCGCGACGCTGACCGAAGCGCTCGAAGAATTTCGGCATGACAGGGCTCGGAATGGCCTTACCTTTACTTTCGATGACGAGCGTGGCGGGATGGGAACCGCCTTCGTACGCCAGCCGGACCGTTTCCCCCTCCTGGGAAAACCTCACAGCGGTTTCCAGCAGCGCACGAAATGCTCTCACCAGCAGGCCCTCGTCCGCCAGCAGGACGTCCTGGTTCTCCGGCGGGCCGGCAAGCGCAACTTTACGGGAGTCGGCGAACGCGCTCGTTTGCTCAATGGCGCGTTTCACCGCACCATGCAGGGAGACCCGGGCAGATCTGAACGGCTCCCCGTTGACGTCGATTTGCGTCAGGAGCATCGCGTCATCCAAAATCGCGAGTATCCTACGGCGCGATCGTTCAAACAAACCCTGGAGTTCGGCATTCTGCGCCGTGGAGGGCATGCTGTCCAAAATGATGTCACCGGCGCCCAGAAGTCCGTTGAGCGGCGTGCGGAACTCGTGTGATATGAGGTTCAGGAACTCGTTCTTTGAAGTATCCAGAATGGTCAGCCGCTGGATGGCATCGGCAAGCTCGCGCGTGCGCGAGGCCACGGTACGCTCCAGTTGTTCATTCTGCAGCTTCACCTCCCGCTGGAGTTTGTGCAGGTTGAGATGTGTTTGCACCCGCGCGTGAACCTCTTCGAATTGAAAAGGCTTGGATATATAATCCACGCCACCCGACCGAAAAGCCTTGACTTTGTCCTGGGTTTCGTTCAGTGCACTGAGAAAAATGACCGGAATGTCGGAGAGCTCCGGCGTGGACTTGAGGCGCTCGCACACTTCGTAGCCGTTCATTTCCGGCATATTGACATCCAGGAGCATCAAGTCCGGCGGATGTTCCATCGCAGCGGCAATCGCCAGCCTGCCCAGCGGCAACGAGCGCACTTCATGACCCTGCTGCTCAAGCATGTCCTCCAACAGTTTCAGGTTGGTGGGATTATCATCCACGATCATTATGTCGCTTTGAGCCACGGGTATGCTCCATTTGCCTTCTGCTTCCCGTTTACGGGAGCGCCCAGGCCGATTTCGTCCAATGTGTGCACAACGAACCGGGGAAGGCGCACGTCGACGAGTTGCTGATCGACCCCGGGTTTCGCGAAATTCTCGAGGCGCTCAATCCATATCTCCGTGAGAGCGGTTCCCGCTTTCATGATCAGCAGCTTGCCATCCTTGCTGACGACATCTTTGTCGAGGACCATGCCGGCGCCGAGCAGTCGGATCGGCAGCCGCTTCAATTCGAACTCAGCCCTGGCTGGAGAGTAGCTTTCGAGCACCCCCAGCATGCGGCCATCGAATTGGCCAGTCATCCTGAGCTCATCGAGGGCGGCACGGCAAGCAATTCCCCGGTGGACTCTTCGGTCCAACTCCAATGCCAGATGAAGAACGGATGCTGGTTCTTCTCTTGTTCCCTGCTGACCCCGGATCATCTCCGCGACGACTTCCAAACGTGGAATCTTTGAGAGAAGGCGGAAGGCACTCTCCGGATGGCTTCGAAACATGCGGTCCTCATCGGGCGAGAGAGCCTTGCCACAATAGGCCCTTTCAAAAACGTCGTCGGGAATGGCCATACAACCCAGCAGGCACAGGGTCGCTGCCAGCTCATGCTGCCAGGCGTCCCGGATCGCTAATCTCCTGGCGACCCTGAGGACGATGTCGCGAATCGCGGCGGATCGCAATGCCAGCATCGGTGATATAAGCTGAACGAGCTCCCAAAGAGTGCCCACCGCCCCACCGAGGGTTCGTTCCAGCAGCTCGTGCTCCGCCTGCTGTGCACGCCGGAGCTTGAGATGGGTCTCCACTCGTGCCTGCACCTCCTCAAGCTGGAAGGGCTTGGAGATGTAGTCGACGGCTCCCGACCGAAACCCTTTGGCCTTGTCCTCAATTGTGTTCAGAGCGCTGAGAAAAATGACCGGAATTGCAGAAAAGCGGGGGCTGGACTTCAGTTGCGTACATACCTCATAGCCATTCATTTCCGGCATGGTGATATCGAGCAGAATTAAGTCCGGCGGATTGTCCTCCGCGGCGCGCAGCGCCAGGCGGCCTCGCGGAAAAGACCGCACTTCGTACGCGTGCTCCCGGAACATCTCCTCGAGCAGCGTCAGGTCGGAGGGGTCATCGTCCACGATCATGATGTTGCCCTGAGGCGGCGCTTCTTCCATCAGGGACGGCACGCTTCCTCCAGTAATCGCGTCATAACGTCGTATTCGTATTTGTCCGTCAGCTTCTCCAGAGCCAGCGCGGATCTGGCATCGCCGGCCGTGTCTCGCACCTGGACGATCAATTGCTTCAGGCGCTTCTTGTTACCGCTCCTCGTTGCATCGCGGAGCTTTTCGAGCAACTCTCGCGGCAAATGCCCGAGCCCTTCCACGTTCCAGGCCGGAGCTCTTCCATCAGGTTCGTCTCCCTCGCTGTTTTCCTCGTAGTCGAAGACCGCGTGCATGAGGGCGCGTATGCTCTCGAACAGTTCGTCCTCGCGGCAGGGCTTGGACAGGAAATCGTCAGCGCCGCTTTGCCTGGCCATTCGCCGCTCCTCATCAAGGGCGCTGGCCGTGAGAATGACAATTGACGTTTCCTCTCCGCGGGGATCGGCCTTTATCCTTCGCGTGGCCTCCAGCCCGTCCATGACCGGCATGTGCACGTCCATCAGGATTAATCCCGGGTTCCATTCGCGCCAAATGCGAACCCCTTCCTCGCCGTCGTTTGCGCCGCGCACGGAAAAACCAACGGCGCTTAACAGCTTTACCAGCCAATTCTGGTTCTCGAAGTGATCGTCTACCACCAGGATTCTTCGAATTTCCTGTCCGGGACGCAGGCCGATCACGCGGTTGTGAGCGCCCCGCTTAAGCACGACTCCCGAGTCGCTTTTCTTAATGGGGATCTCGAACATGAATATTGACCCTCCACCGGGCCTGGCGGTAACCGTGATTTCGCCGCCCATCAGCCGGGCGTGCTGGCGGCTGATCGCGAGCCCCAGTCCGGTTCCCTGCTGTGTATTGAGGCCGCCTTTGGTTTGGACAAAGGGCTGGAACAACCGCCGTTGCTCCTCTACGGTGATACCCGTACCGGTGTCTTCCACCCGGGCTGACAACCACAGCCCGCTGGCTTCCCTCTGATCCACGATCACATGCAGCTTGACCCGGCCGTGCTCGGTAAACTTGATTGCGTTTCCCAGAAGATTGATCAGCGCCTGACGAATCTTACCTTCGTCGCCCTCGATGTATGGCACGGATTCTCCGTCCACCAGCAGTTCGAAATGCAACCCCTTCGCCTCGGCGCGCATGCGAAACATGTTGTCGAGATCGTCCAGCAGCCTGGGGAGACTGAAGATCGTTGAATTGATCTCCGTGCGGCCCGCCTCGATTTTGGACATGTCCAGGACGTCGTTGATGAGGGACAGGAGGTGCTCGCCGCTGCGGTTTATGATCTTCAGGTTCGCCCTGGCTTCGATTCCCAGGCTCGGATCCCGCATCATCAGCTGGGAGTAGCCGAGAATCGCGTTTAACGGTGTGCGGATTTCGTGAGACATGGTCGACAGAAACGTGCTCTTGGCTTGATTGGCTGCTTCCGATACCGCAGCCACATCTTCAAGCCTGATCACGTTCTGAGCCTGGCGTTCGTCGATCCCCGTCTGACGTTCGTTAAGCTCCGTTTGCCGTTCGTCACGGGCCGTCTGGCGTTCGTCGCGCTTGGTTTGGCGTTCGTCACGCGCCGTTTGAAGTTCCGCGCGCTTCTGGTCCGAGAGATCGACGACACTTTGGATTTGCCGTTCCGCGCGCTTCCGGTCCGATACGTCGCGAATGGCGCTGGAGATCAGCACTCCTTCATCGGTCTCTACCGTGCTGAGGCTGACCTCAATGGGGAACTCGGAGCCATCCTTGTGCAGGCCGAACGACTCCAGGTACGGGACCATAGCCCGCGCCTGGGGATCGGCGAACAAGCGTCTGAAATGCGACGCGTGGGTCTCCCTGAAACGCTCCGGGACCAACATCTCAATGGTCCGCCCCAGCAACTCCTCGCGCAGGTAGCCAAACACGTTCTCCACCTGGGTACTGACCAGAATGATCTTCCCCTCCTCATTCACCACCACCATGGCATCGGGCGCCGCTTCAAGCAGCCCGCGGAACTTCGCCTCGGCCACAACCTGCCTGATGGTTGCGCGTAACTCCTCTTCTACTCGTCGGCGTTCAGTCACGTCCCAGCAGACGCCGGTGAGCCGCCGCGGTGGACGTCCGGGTTCGCCGTCGTGGAGTTCTCCACGGGCAGACAAAGACCGGACAGCGCCGGAAGGCCAGACGACGTGGAATTCGGTGTTGTATTCCACGTCTTGTTCGGCCGACGCGGCCACTTCCTGACGGACCCGTCCGCGGTCGTCCGCGCACACCAGCGCAAGGAAACCCTCAATGGTTCGCGGAAACTCAGCGGGCGGGAGACCGAACAGGACCGAGCAATGCTCGTCCGCCTCAACAATGTTCGCCGCTATATTCCAGGTCCAAACCCCGATTCCGGAAGACCGCAGCGCGAGGCGTAAGCGTTCCTCGGTCTGCTCGAGTTGGATTTCCAGGTTACCCATCGGTCAGCAACACTTCCTGCATGGATTCAATTCACCGGGAGGGCCCGAGTCCACGATGCTTAATGTTCCTGAGTGGCGGCCCGGCGCGGGAATTCTCAGCCGAATGCCTCAGCAAGAACACTTAGGTAAGCCGGAAGCTCCCCGGCCGCTCGCGCGCGCCTATAATCTACCCATGCCCCAGGTTGCGCTGCCATCTGCTCCGGTTTACGACGTGGTGATTATCGGATCGGGAGCAGGTGGAGGCACCGTCACGCAGATTCTTACGCAAATGGGCATCACCGTGGCGTTGCTGGAAGCCGGGCCTATGCTCAATCCGGCGCATGACTTCAAGGAACACATGTGGCCCTGGCAGGTGGATCACCGCGGACTTGGCCCGGGCTGCCAAACATACTTCGGCAAGCCGTATCCGTTCGGCTATTTCGCGGCTTCGGCGGGCGGCTGGC
>JBEKFB010000318.1:0-6335 GCA_050013535.1 Bryobacteraceae bacterium
GCGCCGGGAATAGGCAGGCTTGCGGACCGAACCGTGCCGGTGACGTGCGTAGTAGTCGTGGTTTGTGCGGCGGCAATCACCATCAGCAAAGCAAACGACATGAGAATGCACAAGTATCCAACGGCACGTCGCACCGGATTGCTCACAATCTTGAGGGCGATTCGGGAGAGGCGAAAGTTACGGCGTGCGCCAATGCTCATGCTGCAGGCAACGTAAGGCTTTGTAAGCGCGTCGTTGTTATTTTTGGCCCTTTTGCACGATAGCCTGGGCGAGGTAATTGGTCACACTGGCCTCGTCCCGCGCCACCTCGTAATAGGCGTTTCGCAGCAACTGCTGTTTGCGATTCATGATGATCTCGCGAATGTCCTGCTGCACACGCGGATTCTCAAACTCGCGCTGCCCGGCAGGCTCGCGCGAGATGACTTTCAGGATGCGATATCCCTCCTGCGTGTGAATCACCGGCGTCACTTGTCCAGGGGTCATATCGGCAATTGCCTTGCGCAGGTCGGGGCTGGCCCGCTCCAGCGCCGATTCCGGCACGAACCCGAGATCGCCGTTGTTGGGGGCCGTGTTGGGGTCTTCGGAATAATTCTGCGCCAGCATCCCGAAATCTTCGCCCTGATGAATGCGCGCGGCCAGCATTTCGATTTTCCGGCGAGCTTCATCGTCGCTCTGCGCCTTATCGTTTTTCAGGTTGCGCACATTGTTGTCCGGATGCGGCGTAACCACGATCTGGGCCATGTGAATCTGCGCCTCGGGGAAATTGAACCGCGCCTGATTGGCCAGATAGAAATCGCGAATCTCCGCGTCGGTGATGGAGATCTTCGACGTGATTTCCTTGTTGACCAGTTTCTCGATGCTCAGGTCCTGGCGCAGTTGAACCTTCAGGTCGTCCATGGTCATATGGCGAGCCGAAAGCTGCCGGAGGAATTCCTCCTGCGTGAACGGCGCCTTCAACTCCGTCAGCTTCGCGTCGACGTCGGCATCGGTGGCCATCAGGCCCAGCTTCTCGGCGCGCTGCAGCATGATCTGGTTGTCGATCATGACGCGCAGCACTTCGATCTTCTGTGACGTCGTCTGGTCATCGTCGGTCTTCTCGACGCCATTGGGCAACGTTGCCGCGGCGGGTTTGTCGGCGGAGGAGAATTGCAACTGCTTATCGAGATCCTGATACGTGATGACGTGGCCGTTTACGGTAGCCGCGACGTTCTCCGGCGCCGAGTGCTTGCACGAGGAAGCCGCCACAACGAGGGCTGCTACAGCCGCGATTTGAAGGAAACGGAACATGTGCGGGATACACCCATCATACATTTCCGTGCCGCGCCGCCGTTTGGAGGCTATTCTTCGGCGATGGTGACCTTGTTCAGGGTGTCACCCTGCTTCACCGCGTCTACGACATCCTGCCCCTTGGTGACTCGGCCGAACACGGTGTGCTTGCCGTCCAGCCAGTCTGTAACAACGTGGGTGATGAAGAACTGGCTGCCGTTGGTATTCGGCCCGGCGTTGGCCATGGAGAGCGACCCCACCTGATGCCGCTGTGGATTGTTCTTCAGCTCGTCTTCGAAGCGGTAGCCCGGTCCACCGCGGCCGGTCCCGGTCGGATCACCGCCCTGGACCATGAAGTTGTTGATCACCCGGTGGAAGACCGTGCCGTCATAGAAGCCCTCGCGCGCGAGGAAGACGAAGTTGTTCACAGTTGCTGGTGCATCTTTTGTGAACAGCTCGCACACGATGGTTCCGCGCGATGTGTCGAACGTCGCCGTGTGCTTCTTTTTTGTGTCAATCCGCATCGGCGGCGGAGCGGGGTACTGTTGAGAAGGCATAAGCTCCAGTGTAGACGTTGAGGTTTGGATCGGCCGCTTAGTTTTCCCGCCCCGGCTTCGGCTTCCATGCTCTGGCGAGTTGCCGCGCCTGCGCGATCTGATCAGACGTCATCTCCAGGGCCAGCTTATCCCGCTCCGGGACGGCATCGGATTCGCCGTCGAGACCGGCCAGCTCGAACCACAGGTATGCCTGAACGAGGTCCTCAGGCACGCCGCGACCCTTCTGGTACATCACGCCGAGATTGTACTGTGCCGATGGTTCTCCCTGACCGGCTGCGGCCTGAAACCAACGCACCGCCTCCTTCGCATCCGCCGGCACGCCCTGTCCTGCCGCGTACATCAGCCCCAGACTGAACTCCGCGTGCATGTCGCCACGTTCGGCCGCCAGCTTCAGCCAGCGCATTGCTTCCTCGTCGTCCTCAGTCACGCCCCAGCCCTTCAGGTACATCACGCCGAGGTTACATTCGGCCGACGCGTTTCCCTGATCGGCGGCCATGACGTACCAATGCATGGCTTCCTTGTAATCTTTCGCCGCGCCCTGGCCTTGCTGATACATGACGCCGAGATTGTACTGCGCCGACGGTTCTCCCTGATCGGCCGCCAAGCGGAACCACCACATTGCTTCCTTGTCATCGCGAGGGGCGCCCTGGCCTTCGTGATACATGGCGCCGAGATTGAACTGTGCCGACGGCTCGCCCTGATCCGCCGCCACGCGGAACCAATGCATGGCCTCTTTGTAATCGCGCGGCACGCCCTGCCCGTCGTGATACAAGATGCCGAGGTGGAATTGGGCGGTTGAATCGCCTTGTTTCGCCAGCGGCGTGAACTCCTTCACCGCTGTTCCGTAGTCGCCGTCCTGAAGCGCTTGCAGTCCGGCCGCCAGATCGGCCAGAGCCGGCAGACAAAGGAAAAAAAACAGAATCGCCGTCTTCACGCCCACAGGATACCGCGCGGAGGTTTGCCGCCTGCGCGGCGCCACCGGACGGTGCGTTCTCCTGATACACTCAACTCCGATGACTCCGGCAAAGCACCAACCCTACGTCCCCGAGAACGTCAGCATGCGCGAATTCACATGGCGCGCCGTGCTCATTGGGCTTGTTCTCACCGCGATTCTCGGCTCGGCCAACGCGTACCTGGGCCTGCGCGCCGGCATGACCATCGCGGCGACTTACCCGGCTGCCGTGATCGGCATGGCCTTCCTTCGCCTCATGAAGGGGTCGTTGCTGGAGGAGAACATCGCGCGAACAATCGGCTCCATCGGGGAATCGGTGGCGGCGGGCGCTGTCTTCACCATTCCGGCGTTCGTACTAGCGCAATTGTGGCCGGGGCTGGTGATGGCCAAATATTGGCAATCGGTGGCGCTGATGGTGATCGGCGGGCTCCTGGGAATTATGTTCGTCACGCTGCTGCGGCGCGTGATGGTGGAAGATGCGGAGTTGCCGTTCCCGGAATCGGTGGCCGCATCGGAGATTCACAAAGCCGGGCAACAGGGATCGAAGGCAGCGAAAATCCTTTTCGCCAACATGGGCTTCGGCGCACTGATCAACGCTCTCGGAATGTTCAACGTCTTCGAGCCTGTCCACACATTCACCGTGAATATCGGCAACCTTGGCAAGAGCCTGCTGCTGCGCACGAGCACAAATCCGCACGTGGCGACAGTGACCACCGGAGGAATGAGCACATTCAATTCACCCGCCATCAGCCCGGCGTACTTTGGCGTTGGCTACATCATTGGACCCCGTCTGGCCGCCCTGAATTTCGCGGGTGGCGTGCTGGCGTGGGGACTGCTGGTTCCTCTGCTCACATTCCTCATGGGACCCTCCATCGCCGCCACTCTGCCGGCCGGCACCGTACCGAAGTGGGGATTGTTGGCGGGAGCGGTTTACTTCTCCATCGTCCGTCCGATTGCGGTAGGCGGAATGTTGGTGGGCGCGGGGTTCACGCTGTTTCGCATGCGCAGGCAATTGGCGCTGGGGTTGCGGCGCGCCGTGTCCGATCTGAAGAAGTCTGCTGAAGCGCATCAGGCCACCAGCCGAGTGGACCGCGACCTGAGCATGAAGTTCGTCTTCGCCGGCGTTGCGGTTGTCTTCCTGGCGATGATCGCCCTTTACTACTTTTTCATTGAGGGGGCGCACAATCTGACGCCCGGGGTGATCATAGCGGGGGCGTTGGTATCGGCGGCGGTTATGGTGGTGCTCGGGTTTCTCTTCGCTGCGGTTTCCGGCAATCTCGTCGGCATGATCGGCTCGTCGAATAATCCCGTTTCCGGTCTGACATTGTGCACGCTGGTCGTCTCGGCGCTGCTGATGGTCGCGCTGGGCGTCTCCGGCGCGGGAGGAGTGGCGGCGGTACTCGGCGTTGCCGCGGTCGTTTGCGTTTCCTCAGCGGTCGCGGGCGAGATGCTGCAGGATCTCAAAGTTGGTTACATCCTTGGGGGCACGCCGAAGCTAATGGAGATCGGCGATATTCTCGGCATCATCGTTGCCTCCTTCGTCCTCTTCTTCCCGCTGATGATTCTCGACAACGCCTACCATTTCGGCAGTGCCGCGCTGCCCGCACCTCAGGCCGGATTGATGGCCATGCTTGCGCAGGGAATCGTTGGCGGGAATATGGCGTGGCCTTTGGTCGTCGTAGGAATTCTGATGGGCTTCGCGATGATCCTTATTGAGGTCCGCAGCCCCATGCTCTTCTCGGTGGGCATGTACCTGCCCATCGAAACCACTTTCGCGATTTTCGTGGGCGGCGTAGTCCGCTGGATCACCGATAAACTGCGCGACCGCCGCGGCCTGAACGAAGCGCAGAAGGCTCGCGTTGACAATGCGGGAGTGCTCACGGCGTCGGGGCTCATTGCCGGTGAAGCTCTATGCGGCCTGGTGATCGCGGGCATATGGCGAGGCAATACTCCTCAGTTGCTTGCTTCGCCGATGTGGATCACCGCGATTATTGCCCTGGTGGCGATGGTGCTGGTGATGGTTCGCGTTCCGCTGGCGAATGCTGGCGATGATGTAACGCAGCAGAAGCATGACCGCTGAACATCCGTCTGTCGAACCCTGGCTGCGCGGTCCGCTCGACGGCGTTCATCCGCTGCTGGCGCCCACTCTGCACGCTTATCAGCAGGCTCGCGAGGATTTGGCGGGTTGGACAGCCGGTCTTTCGGACGAACAAGTATGGGCACGCCCGCACGGCCTGGCGCCCGTCGGTTTTCAGCTTCAGCACATCGCCGGCAGTGTGGACCGTCTGACGACATATCTCAAAGGCAGCCAGCTCACCTCCGCGCAGATGGACACGTTGCGTCATGAGATGGACCCCGGCGGGGGCCGCGATGAGCTGCTGCATCTCGTGGACACGGCGCTGCTCGAATCGGAAAAAGTCATCCGCGCTATCGACCCTGCCGCTCTCGCCGAACCGCGCACGGTGGGCCGCAAGCAACTCCCCACCACAGTGGCTGGCCTGCTCGTCCATCTGGCCGAACACACGCAACGCCACGTGGGTCAGGCGATTGTCAC
The DNA here is from genome assembly GCA_050013535.1 of Bryobacteraceae bacterium. Taxonomy (GTDB): domain Bacteria; phylum Acidobacteriota; class Terriglobia; order Bryobacterales; family Bryobacteraceae; genus CAWACP01. Next base: position 5,330 of record JBEKFB010000318.1, read on the forward strand.
TGCAAAGCTGCTGCGCGGCCCCGTCTGAACGCCATGGATGTACTAGCCTAAGGAGGGAAGGGTTCCCGCTCTTGCACTCATTGACTCATGCGGGCGTGGTGGTCACCGGCGCGGGTCGAGGCATCGGCAAGCGGCTCGCCCTTGGATTCGCCAAGGAGGGCGCGCGCGTCGGGCTGCTGGCGCGAAGCAAGACCGAACTCGACCTCGCCCACCTCGAAATTGAACATGCCGGCGGGACGGCGTTACGCCTGCGCGCCGATGTCACCGACTATGAGCAGGTCTCCGTCGCCGTGGAGCGCATGCGATCGAACGAGGGCGGCGTCCACGTGCTGGTATGCGCGGCGGCGTTGCAGGGCCCCATCGGGCCATTCGCCGAGAGCTCACCCAAAGCCTGGAACGAAACGTTGCAGACCAATCTTATCGGCGTTATGAACATGTGCCGCGCGGTGCTGCCGCAGATGATCGAGCGGCGGTCGGGCAAGATCATCGTTCTCACCGGTGCCGGCGCGGCGAGTCCGCGTCCCAATTTCTCCGCCTATGCTGCCTCGAAAGCTGCGCTGGTGCGGTTCGTGGAGACGGTGGCGGAAGAGGTCCGCGACCACAACATCCAGATCAACTGCATGACGCCTGGGCTGGCGTACACGAGCATGACCGACGAAATTCTTCACGCCGGCGAGAAAGCGGGCTGGAAGGAAGCGGAAGAGGCGCTGCAGGTGCGGCAGAACGGCGGCATCGCTCCAGAAAAACAGATGCAGCTCGCTCTGTTTCTGGCTTCCGAGCAATCCAATCACATCACCGGCCGGCTGATTTACGTCAGTGACGACTGGAAACGTCTCCGGAACGACAACGTGAATGCCGACCTGTTCACGCTGAGAAGGTTGCAGCGGGTGTGAGAAATGAAGCGCCGCCGGGTGGGCGTCCTCGCTCTGCTTTTCACCTCGGTCCTCGCGGGGCAGCGAGCCTTTGAGGAGGGCGGCGACGTCATTTATGAGGATGCCCACGGAGT
>JBEKFB010000319.1:0-6044 GCA_050013535.1 Bryobacteraceae bacterium
TACTTCGAGATTCCGCTGGACCAGAAGTGAGTCATGATCCGGGCCAGGCCCTCAGGCTGCGGCGGCCTCTCAGGCAACCCTTGCCAGGAACTCGGTAATTCACGACTTCCGCATCACGCGACAGAAAGAATGCTCAATCAGCGCGAGCGCCACGACTCCAACAACATTGCCAGCTACAACCAGAATTACCGATAACAGGCCAAAGTCTCCGCGCAGGCTGAAGAAGTCGATACAGCTAAGAGGAACGCCAAAGGTGATGCTTACGTGCACGAGCCGCTCGGGGAAAGTCAAATTCGACATTCTCTTGCGAAATATCTGCATTCCTCACTCCCGCGGCGCAATCCCCAGGGTGCGCATCTTCCGGTACAAATTGCTACGCTCCAGCCCCAGCAGTTCCGCGGTCCTCGACACATTGCCGCTGGTCTCGTCCAGTTTCCGCAGTATATACTCGCGCTCCGCCGCCTCGCGCACCTGTTGCAGACTCCCAAAGTGCTCACCAGGCCGTTCCGACGCCACCCGCCGTGCCGGATTCAGCGGGATGTGCCGCGCGTCCACCCGGACCTGCGGATTCATAATGACAATCCGCTCCATCACATTGCGCAGCTCCCGCACGTTCCCTGGCCAATGGTATTCCTGCAGCAGCTCCAACGCCTGCGGCGTCAGCTCCTTGGCCTTCCGCCCATATGCCGAGGCAAATTCCTTCATGAAAAACTCGGCCAACAGCGGAATATCTTCTTTACGCTCCCGCAATGGCGGCACATTAAATGGAATTACGTTCAGCCGGTAGAATAAGTCCTCGCGGAAATTCCCGTGCTCGATCTCCTCGTCCAGATGTTTATTCGTCGAGGCCACCACCCGCACGTCCACGGTGATGGAATGCGACGCGCCCACCGGCTCAAACCGTTGTTCGTCGAGGGCGCGCAGCAACTTCGATTGCGTGCGCAGGCTCATATCCCCCACTTCATCCAGGAACAAGGTGCCCCCGTCGGCCTTCTGCAGCTTGCCCGTCTTGTCCTCCTGCGCCCCGGGAAAGCTGCCCTTGCGGTGCCCGAACAGCTCGCTCTCAATCAGGTCCTCCGGGATCGCCGCGCAATTGACCTCGACGAACGGTTCCGCTGATCGCGGGCTCATGTTGTGAATCGCGTGCGCCACCAATTCTTTCCCGGTGCCGCTCTCGCCATAAATCAGGACTCGCCCGTTCGTCCCGGCCATCAGCGCAAGCTGTTGCCGCAATGCCTTCATCGGCACGCTCTCGCCAATGATGCTCAGCGACCGCCGCCCGTCTTCCTTCAGCCGGTGCAGCTCCAGCTCCAACTTCCGTTGCGACACCGCGTTCTTCACCACCACGGCAACCTTGTCGATAGTCAGCGGCTTCTCCAGAAAATCAAAAGCTCCCAGCCGCGTCGCCTTCACCGCCGTCTCAATGGTTCCGTGGCCGGAAATAATCACCACCACGGGCCGGCTCTCGAATGGAATTTCCTGAATGCGGGCGAGCGCGTCCAGGCCGTCCATTCCCGGCAACCACACGTCCAGCAGCACCACGTCGTAGGGCTGGCGCGCAAGTTCCTCCAGCGCGTCTTCCCCCCTGCCAACGGCGGCTACCGGGTATCCTTCGTCCTCCAGAACACCCGTCAGCGATTGCCGTATCCCCGGCTCGTCGTCCACCACCAGAATGTGCCCGGTCTTCATGCCTTGATCTCTGCCGCCGCCATTTCCGCGCGGCCCGCGCCCGAAACCGGAACGTCGATGATGAAACGAGCGCCCGATGGCACGTTGTCCACCACGCGAATGGCCGCGTTATGATCCGTCAGTATCCGGTTGACAATGGCGAGGCCCAGTCCGGTGCCCCGCCCCTTCGTCGAAAAATAGGGAAGGAACAGCTTTTCGCGGTCCTCGCGGGAAATGCCGCATCCCGTGTCGGCGATCACCAGCTCCACCATCTCGCCGTCGCTGGCCGACGTGGCCACCAGCAGATTCTTCACCGGCGATTCCTGCATCGCTTCGGCCGCGTTATCCACCAGGTTCACGATCGCGCGCTTGAACTGCTCGGGATCGGCATGCACCAGCGGCAAGCCCGGGACGAGATTCTTGTGCACGCGAATGCCCGGCAGCCGGTCCTGAAATACCGCCAGCGCGTTCTCCACGATCGCATTGAGATCGGTGGGCACCGGCTGCGCGGTGGGGAAGCGGCTGAACTGCGAGAACTCATCCACCAGCGTGCGCACCGTCTCCACCTCGCGCAAAATCGTCTGTGAGCATTCTTCCAGCACTCGCCGAATGCCCTCCGGCGCGGCGCTTCGTTCGAGCTGCCGCGCGATGCGGTCCGCCGACAGGGAGATCGGCGTCAGCGGATTTTTGATCTCGTGAGCTATCCTTCTTGCCACTTCCTGCCATGCCAGTGCACGCTGCACGCGCAGCATCTCGCTGGTATCTTCCAGCACCAGCACGAAACCCGCGCTGCGCCGCCCTTCCAGCGCCGCCACCGTGGCGGAAAGCTGCATCACACGTCCTTCGATTTTCAGCTCCAACTGGCTCCCCGCGACGCCGGTGCGCCGCGCGCGATTCATCAGATAGCGAATCTCCGCCGCGTCCTCGCGCGAAAACAAATCCGTGATCCGCGCCGCGCGATTGATCTGCTCCGCCGGCAAAAGCCCCTTCAGCGCGCGATTCACGCTGAGAATGCCGCCGTCGGACGACAGCGAAATGACACCCGTCGGAATGCTCTCCAGAATGGTTTCCGTGAACCGCCGGCGGTTCTCCAGTTCGCCCCGGCTGCTCTCCAGCTCCGCGGTCATTTCGTTGAATGCCTTCACCAGCAGCCCCAGTTCATCGATCGCGCTGATGCGCAGGCGGTGCGCCAGGTTGCCGCCACGCACTTCCTCGGCGGCGTGCAACAGGGCGGTGATGGGAATGCTGATCAGCCGCGAAAGATAGAGCGCAAGCCATGTAGCGAAGAACAAAATGAAAAGCGTGATCAGCACCAGCAGCAGCACATAAAAACGCCGCGTCTCCCGGCGGTCCTGCGCCAGGCGGGCATATTCGGCGCGATATCGATCGATGTCGTGCGCTTTTCCCGAGAGCACGTCCGGCATTCGAGCCGATATCGTGAGCCGCCCCTCCGCCGCTGGCGCGGTGGCCATTAACAGCAGATTCTGTTTGGCCGCCGGCGCCGCAACAGGCGGTTTGCAGACTGTCTGAATGGTCCCGTCCGCCAGGCTCAGCTCCGCCTGTTCGATCTTGTGTTCGTAGCAGAAGCGTTCCCACACCGCCGCGTTCGGCGGAAGCGAAGCCATCCACTCGGCCTGTGCGTTCAGCCGCTGCTGGGTCTCGTCAATGAACGATCGCCGGACTTCCTCGAGATTCCGCAACACCTGCTCAGCGGGATGGCTAAACCATTTATCGAGGTTTCGATTGAGCACCTCGACGCTGAACAGCACGAGAAACAGTACCGGCGTAATGCTTAGCGCCAGTGCACCAGCCACCAACTTCCACCGGATATGCGACCCCGGACTGCTCCGCTGCCGCTCGATATACAACTTGACCCCGGTGCGAAACAGCAGGAATCCCAGCAGAACCGTGAGCAGGAAAACCAGTGTCGACAGACCCCAGAAAACGTAGGTCTGTTCCACGCTGGCGGGCGTCAGCGGCTCGATGGTGAACGACCCTTGCCACACCACCAGCGCGAGCAGCGCCAGGAACAGCACTACGCCGGAGCCGAGAAGGAGATTCCTCCGCATCACCTGTTACGGATTATATGTGACGTCTGGCCTAATCGGCTCTTAGCGTGGTGCGGGATCCGGTCCCGCCGCAGCTCGCCGGCCGCCTGTTACGCCCGGATAAAGGGCTGGTTACAGAGGAGTTGACCGGCTGCACCCCTAAGTTTTCCCAGGGTGCCAATAAGAAATAAGTGGAATCCTGACCCGTTCCGTGGTACATAGGAGATTGGGCACGCGGGTCGTCCGGGACGAATGGAGGCCTGGACGCGAGTTCCTACCCTTCGTACTCATCCTGCATTGTGAACACCGAGCTTCGGCCACTGGACGCTGAAGATGTCTACACGGCAGTTTACGTAGCGTAAGCCCTCGAACCGCGGCTGTTAGGCGTAAAGTCCGATCACATACCGCGACAAACGCGCGGCAATCCCCCACGTGGATGAGACTGCCAGCGCCCGGAGTATATTCATCATGGACGGCGGAGAACGCAAGTACAGACAGCGGGGCTACCAGGATAGCGATCGCCCTGCCAATGGCCAGTCTCGCGAGGATAAGCCACGCCCTGCCGGGCCGAAGCCGCCGATCGACATCACTGGTCCGCGCCTCCCACGCCTTTTGCAGACGGTGGCCGCGTCACGTTGTTATAACTGTTCCACCATGCTTGCGGCTGACATCGCATTCACCGGGACGTGTCCGAAGTGCGGCGCGGCACTGCACTGTTGCAAGCAGTGTTCTCATTTCGATACGTCCACGCGCTTTCAGTGCCTGAAGCCGATACCAGTACGTATCGCCGTAAAGGACCAGGCCAACGAGTGCGAGCTGTTCCGACCGCGGGTCACCGTGGCCCGCGACGCCGCCAGTATCGGAGCGCAAACTCCCCCGGCAATAACACGGAACAACTCCACCCCGGCCCCGCGGTCGTCGCAGGACGCGCGCACCGCCTTCGACAACTTGTTTAAGAAGTAAACGCGCGTCTGGCCGAACAGCACCACTCGGCGGCGGGAATCCACCGCACGCCGGCAATTCCATCTCTGTATCCTCACCGTTATCAGGCATTCTGCGTTTGGCAAATCGCCTGCACATTACCTGGACAGAAGGAGGACAGAAAATGAAAAAGGCAATTGCGATGATGATGCTTCTGGGAGGCGGCCTTTTCGCTGCTCCCGTGGTGCGGTTCGGAGTTGGATTCGGCGCTCCTGCGCCAGTCGCGGTGGTGCGTCCCGTGTGCCCCGGTCCGGGCTACGCGTGGGTAAACGGCTACTATGCACCCGACGGCGTCTGGGTTGGCGGCTATTGGGCGCCTCCTGCGGCGGTGGTCCATGTCGGGCCTCGCCTCGATCGCGGACGCGCCTTCGATGGACGCTTCGAACATTTCCGCCGGTAAATGAATATGCCCGGGCCCGCGCTGTGCGGATGCATTCCCGCGGGCCTGCCCCGGCGGCGTCTTAGCTTCACGCAACGCGTAGGATTCTGCCGCCGAATACCGTAGCCAAGGAGTAGCAAACCGACGAGAGCGCCGGATACGCTAGGAACTCGCGCAAGATTGGGCCTTCATCGCGCCCGGGGTGGGCCCAATAGAAAAACTCTCCAGGTATTGTTTGCCAACCAAAGCTGCGGACATCGCACGCTGCGGAAAAAATCAGCAGACCAACCGGTAACACCCAAATCCAGCGCCCGCTCGTCTTCGCTGCTGGGAACATTAGTCCCAATGAGAACCCCAGGAAGCAGCCCAAAGCTCCTATAGCAAGTGCATGAAAAACTTGAATGCCCACATTGCCAAATGGAGAACCAGTAACTTCAGGCGTGCCAAAGACGGGGCCAAGGGCGAGGACCGGTCCCCACCATGCGAGAAACTGCTGCGGTGCCCAGCTTCCAAGTAATCGCATTACCGGGCTGCGAAGCGCCATCCCTCACCTCCGACCCGTCCCTCGCATCAGCAGCATAAATGGTATCAGCCCCACAAACACCGTCGCACGGACGCAGAAGGTGTCCATAAACGCACGGATGCCGCCTGCTGCTGTACCAGACCGCACAGCATCGCCGGCGCGCGCACGGCGAGCATTGTCGTCGTGAAGGCAAATCCCGCGCCTCCCGCCGATATTACGCGCAGGATTAATCATTACCGGCGCATAACCAACCCGTTCACGCGCAATATAGTAAAACTTCATCGTATTAATTGGTTCAAACAAAAACGCCCGCCAATGATCTGGGGCGGCCATGTACGCATCGAGCTGGTGCGGATGGAGCGGAACTGGGGTGCCAGGCTTCGAAAAATGCTGCGGAGACTTCCAGAAGTGATTGCCATGCTTCCGCGTTCATCGCGGAACCATC
>JBEKFB010000320.1:0-4772 GCA_050013535.1 Bryobacteraceae bacterium
CAGCGCCGCGCCCGGCTTCCGGTGCGCGCCGCCGCGAAGACGGCCAATCCGCCGAAGAACGCGCACGACACCAGCGCATGGCCGCTCGGGAAACTGTAGCCCATGGGTGCGGTCAGTGCAAAGAACGTGGCCGGCCGCGGCCGGTGAAACACCAGCTTCAGTATCTGGTCGAGAACTTCGGCGCCGGCCACGGTGATCGCGAACAGAAACACCGTGCGCCGCCAGCCCTTCCACACAAACCAGGCGACGGCCGGCACACCCACGACGATCAGAAACCAGGGCTCGCCGATTTCGCTGACGCTGCGCATCGCCGCGGTCAACGCCGGGTTGGCGTACGCGTGCACCAGCATGCGAATGCGGTTGTCGAACTGCTGCGTGCGTCCGTCGATCACCTCTTTCGCGAGCCACGCGAAAAGCACCAGTGCGGCGGCCGCCAGGAGCAGCCCGAGGGTCACGGTCCGGCTCTGGGGCGGCTTTTCAGCCGGCATCATTTGCCGAGCAGTTCGTAGAGCGGCAGTTCCGTCGCCGGATCCGCCGTTCGCAGGATGCCATCTTTGGCTTCGCGGGCCGCCTCCGTGGTGTGGACGTAGCCGCGCCCCGTGCGCGGATTCACCACCCATACGTACGGAATGCCGAAAGCCAGGTAGTCGTCGATCTTTTCTTGTGCAGGCGCGGTGACGATACGGCCTGCCGGCCGAGGGCCTGCCACGAGCGTGACATCGGGAACCCGAATTCGACTGGATTGCACCTGTACTCTTACCGCCACGGCAGCCCAGAATTGAGGGTAGTGGGTCAGCAGGTAGACCGCGACGCGCGACTGCACACTGGCATGATCGATTTCGCCCACATTTCGCTCCACGATTTCGCCGTCAACGTATTCGCAATCGCCATCTGGATAGCTCGTGCACAGATACTCGTCGACCGATACGAGCGTGGGGGCCATTGCCCTATTGTCGCATGATGTAAACTGGTGAGTCGTTCGACAGGAGTTGAAAATGCGCAAACGTTCCGTGATCCTCTCGTTCTTCGTCGCGCTGGCTGGCCTGGCGTTCTTCGTCGCGCGCACCGACGCCACCCCCGAAACCATCGCGCAAATCGCGCCCGGCGTCTGGTTCCGCGAAGGCGACCTGAAGAACCTGGGCCACTGCAACAACATCGTCATCGAGATGAAAGATTACCTCATCGTGGTGGACGCCAACTTCCCGAGCGGCGCGCGCGCCACCATGGCGGACGTCAAGCGGGTCTCATCCAAGCCGGTGAAATACGTCTTCGACACTCACCATCACGGCGACCATTCCTACGGCAACGCTGTGTGGACGGACGCGGGCGCCACCACGCTGGCCTATGTGGGCGTCGCCCAAGAGATGAAACGCTACGAGCCGGCGCGCTGGCAGCAGACCGCCAAACAGCGCAAGGACGTAGCCGCCATGAACCGCCCCTCCGTCGAGCCGCCCAAACAGACCTTCGACGACAACCTGTTCGTCCTGGACGATGGCGCGCGCAAGGTGGAGTTCCATTTCTTCGGCTGGGCGCACACCCGCGGCGATGGCTTCGTCTACCTGCCCAAAGAGCAGATCCTCTGCACCGGCGACGCGGTGGTGAACGGGCCATACAACTACACGGCTGACGGCAACATCGGCAACTGGCCGGAAGTCGTGCGCGCGGCTCAAACGCTGAAGGTGAAGACGGTGCTGCCGGGCCACGGCGTGCCGGGCGGCCCCGAAGTCATGGCGGGACAGGCGCAGTTCATGGTGGAGTTGCGCAAGGCGGTGACGTCCGCCGTGGACCAGGGAAAGAAGCCCGCGGATCTGGCCAAGCTGCAACTGCCGGACAGCGTCAAGATCTGGGTCGGCGACGGCCTGTCCGCGCAAGCCAAGGACGCCTACGAGGAGATCACGCAAGGCAAGCCGCACGGCGAGATTCTGGGCGGCAAGTAGCTTTCGTTCTATACTTAGAATCGTGAGTGACCAGGACCGGCTGCATGAAATCATCGACACCTTGCCCCCGCGGCAGATCCACGCTCTTTTGACCCTCCTGGATAAAGCGCAGTCCGTTGACGACGACGAGTTCGCCCGGCGTCTCGCGGAGGCGCCCGAAGCGGCAGTCGATGAGGAGACGGCCGCCCGCATCCTGGCCGCCGAAGCCGAGCCCGGCGAGAACATCTCTCACAACGAATTGAAACGCCGGCTGGGGCTGTGAGTCGCCTCCTGGTTTACCAGCCTGCCGCTGAGCGTTCGCTCAGCCCTGGAGTTTGGCCGTTTCGGTGGCACACGCTTTAGCCTGTGTATTTGCCGCAACCGGCCGCGGCGACGTTAAGGCACTGAAGGGTGCGCTGAAAGGCCGGTATCGCCTGCGTGTCGGCAAGTGGCGCACCTTCTTCAGCCTGGATCAGCCGGTATCGTGGTGGTGGCCGAAGTTGACAACCGCGGCCAAGCCTACTGACGATTCAAATCCTCGAGGTTCCAGGCGACAGAAATCCCCGGCTCTTGCCAACAGGGCGGCGTAGCACAGGGGAATCTCCCGCGACCAAACCAGCTCACGCAGCCGTCCGCGGCAGCACCTCCCTCTCAATCCGCGGCCCAACCTCCCGCTCGGCGACCTCCAGATCATAAGCGTTCTGGAGATTCAACCAATACTGCGGCGACGTGCCGAAGTACCGCGCCAGACGCATCGCGGTGTCCACCGTGATCGCCCTCTTCCCGTTGACGATGGCGCTGATCCGGTTCATCGGAACCCGCAGCGCGCGCCCCAGTTCGTTCAGGCTGACCCCAATCTCGTTAAGCTCGTCGCGGAGTAGTTCGCCCGGGTGGATGGGCGGCAGCCTACGTCTCCGTGCCATGATCTTCCCCTTCCTCAGCGATAATCCGCGATCTCGACATCGTGTGCGCTCCCGTCGCGCCAGGAAAAGCAGATGCGCCAGCGGTCATTAATCCGAAGCTATGCTGGCCAACGCCGTCGCCGCTCAACGCTTCCAACCGGTTCCCGCGGATCGCGGCCAAATCGGTGAGGCTCGTGGCTGCGTGCAGCCAGCGCAGCCGCTTGCGCGCCTGTTCCTCGATTCCACGGAATCTCCGGCTGCCATATCCTTCGTGAATCGCCTCGGTTTCCTGGCATCGAAACGAGCGAATCATAACATGTCAAAGCTACTACGTGCGGCGTACTGAGTCAACAGCCGCGAACGCTTGCGAAGCGGCATCCGAGCCGTCGAGCGATGGGCGGCGCCGCCACTCTAGCCAGCTTTTCCGGTATTCTAGTATCAGATAGCGATCCAATCGCGATTCTCACTATGGTCCACAACGTCAAGGATCTGTCCCCCGACCAACGGCTGGCTATCGAGGGCCTTTTGGGACGGGCGCTGCACGATGAGGAGAGCCTCACGATACGGCCGGCGCGAGTCGTGAAGGACGCTCCATCCGGCGCGGAACGCACCCGACTGTTCCGCACATACCTGGATCACCTCGACACTCTCGCCGGGCGCGTGCAGAACGTTTCCGAAGCCGCAATCGACGCGGCGATTGACGACGCCATACAGCACGTTCGACGCCGGGCCGAATGATTGTCACGTTCGATACGTCCATCCTAGTTCGCGCGACGAAACGATCGGACGGCCCCGCGCGCAAAGTCATCAACGCATTGGCGCTGAATCCCGATCACGTGATCGCCCTGTCTCCGTTTATCCTTGGCGAGGTCGGCAAGGTCCTGAGCTATCCCCGCATGCAGGCCCTGTACACGCTCACAGGAGATGAAATCTACCGCCAACGTGGAGTTCCTGCGGTCAATCGCCCGCATCGTCGAGCCGCAACGCGGACTGCCCGTCGTCCTTTCCGACCCCAAAGACGACCCAGTCGTGTACACTGCCGTTGCCGCCGGCGCCGACATCTTGTGCGTCAGGGACCGACACTTCTACGAGCCGGCCGTCGTGGCCTTTTGCAGACGGGAAGATATCCGGATCATGGATGATCTCGCGTTGCTTGAACTCCTCTCGGAGAAGCCCTGAAAAGAAGATCTCTCGCAAACCCCATGGCCGGTGACTCATCTCGTCCTCGCGGGTCCACACTGAAAACAAACGCCCACAGGCAATCCGTCAGCCGAATTCCCGTCGCCGGCATGCTACGCTTACACCGGGTAGAGCGTCGCGACCAAACCCGACCCCGCGGCCCTCGATCCTTGAAATCCGAATACTTGATCCGGTCCGTGCCCGGATAGGCGTGGGCGATCCCAAACCAGATTACGAAGCGAACCCAATTCGACCTTTGTTTTCAACAAAAACTCGAGACGAAAGCCAATTTCCACCCGCCGCGGCTCAAACACCTTAAAGCGAAGGGCCCGTGTGGTGCGGGGCCATATGGGAGAGGAACTCCGCCAGCGTTTGCAGCCAAATTGGCGTCCTTTTCATTTTTCGCCAATTGATTGTTATCAATAACTTCCCGGGGGAGTTCCTCAGAAGCCATCGGCGTTCATCGGCGTGAATCGGCGGCCGGAATATCCGCCATAAGCCACTCAAAACAAACCATTTCCGCGAAATTGGTTTCGTCTGCTCAAAAAGCTGAAAGGTGATCCCGAACCGCCGAAACCATGAACCGCTCATTTGACCGCCCCCCACCCCATCCGCTATCCTAAGTCTTTCCCGATAGAGGCGCGGCGGCCATTACTAGCCGGGCGGGCATTTCCGACAGAGCTGCGGATGCCCGGCGAAAGGGGCCGATTGCAGTTCCGCCGAAACCGGCGCGGATGGCTCATGGCCGCGGCGGTTGGGGGGTAAGGCTAACACC
>JBEKFB010000321.1:0-4765 GCA_050013535.1 Bryobacteraceae bacterium
TGCAGCCGGAAACGCTCGACTGAACGCGCCGCCATTCGTATACTGGATGGGCTGTGATCAGAATATCGCTGTTGGTCTCACTCGCACTTGTTGCACTCGCCCAGGCGCCCACGGAAGCCCCGCCGGCTCCCGAACAGACCCCGCCAAGGCCTCCTCCCCAACGATGCCGCCAGCTTATCGACGCTGCGCTGAGTGACAAGAACCCGGATACTCGCCTGCAGGCCGTGGTTGCGCTCAGCCTCTCCACCGCGAAACAGCCATGGACCGGCATGGTGGCGAACATGCTCGATGACAAAGACGTGCAGGTTCGCGTCGCGGCTGTCGCTACGCTGATGGACCTGCGCGGCCCGGACACGCGCACGATCCTGCACAAAGCTCTCAACGATGAGGTGCCCGAAGTCAGCTTTGCGGCTACCCGGGCGCTTTACGAGCTGGGAGATCCGGCGGGTAAGCAGGGGTTGTTATCCGTTCTGGCGGGCGACACTAAGGCGCAGTCGGGTTTCATCACCAGGCAAAAGCGCGATGCCATTCGCATGCTGCAGACGCCCCGAACCCTGTTTCTTTTTAGTCTCAGAATGGGCGCCGGCTTTGCACCGGTGCCCGGCCTTGGAATGGGCGTCTCGTCGGCGGAGAGGCTGCTCACCGATCCCACGTTATCCGGACGCGCCAGTGCGGCGTTGCTTCTCGGCGATCAGAAGGACGCGGCGACCCTGCAGGCGTTAAAGGACGCCTTGACGGATAATAGTTGGTCCGTTCGCGCAGCCTGCGTTCACGCCATCGCGTTGCGGAATGACTCTGCCCAGCGGGATGCCCTGCTGCCGATGCTGCTCGATAAATCCCAGGCGGTTCGGTTCCGCGCGGCTGTCGGGTGGCTACGGCTGGACGCAATCGCTCACGGTACGAAGGCGCCCGTGCACCAGCGGCCCGCACCGAAGAAGCTGTAAGCCATCGGAACAAAGCCCAACTCGATCTCGTATGCTCGGAAGACAGCGACGGGAGGTGCGCCATGTATTGTATTCGTTGCGGAAGGCCGATGCAGGCATCGGAGACGTTCTGCGCGGCGTGTGGGAGACCGGTACGGGACATCCCGTTGATGCCCGTTCAGAGCCGCATCGCCGGGCATATTCGACTGCTGGCGATATTCTGGATTGCAATTTCCACGTTCCGAATCCTGCCGGCGCTGGTACTGGCCGCGATTTTCGGCGGCAATCCGGACTTCCCTCCGGGCACGCCTGAATTCGTTCACAGTATCGTGCTGGGTGTGGCAGCGTTCCTCTTTCTGGGCGGCGCTTTCGGAATCGCGGCGGGAGTGGGCCTGCTGAATCGCGCTCCATGGGCGCGTGGGCTGGCAATTGTGCTCGGTTGCATCGGCCTGATCGACATGCCCTTTGGCACTGCCCTGGGCGCGTACACTCTGTGGGTTCTGCTGCCGGCCGAATCCGAGCAGGAATACCAGCAGATCTCGCGCGCGGCATAATAACATCAGGAGAGAGAACTCGGCCATGGCTTCCACTGCCACGATGACCGGCGCTGAATTCGATGCATTGCCCTGGGAAGAAGGGCGGCGCTGGGAACTCATCGAAGGGGAGTTGGTGGAAGTGGGCAGCCCGACGCCAGAGCATCAATTGGTGGTTCAGAGGATTCTGCTCGCTTTGATGCTGTACTTCGGAAAGCGTCAGAGCGGCATGGTTCTGGCAGATGTCGAATTCGCCCTCAGCAAGACCAACCGCGTGCGTCCCGACGTTCTGGTTCTGCTCGGCGAGCGCGCGACGACAGTTGATCGTTCCAAAGTGCCCGTTCCTGGCGCGCCGGATATCGCGGTGGAAGTGATTTCGCCGAGTGAGCGGACTCCCGACAGCATGAGCAAAGTGGAAGCTTATCTCCGCCATGGGACACGCGAGGTCTGGCAGGTGTTTCCGAAACTGCGGCAGGTGGTGATCTTCACGGGACGCGATCTGCGGCGCCTCGATTCGACGGAGACGCTGACCACCAGTCTCTTGCCCGATTTCGCGCTGGCCGTCTCTTCACTTTTCGAGGACTGATTTCCGAGCCCATGGGCGCTGCCCGCACGCCAGCGCCACAACCGCGAACCACGCCGTCACAAAGAGCAACCAAGCCACAAGCCACCGCACTATGAAACTCGTCATCTCAATCCCCAGGCTGCCGTGCCAGTGGACCCAGTTCATGAGCCGCCAGGGGACATAGATGGCCAACAGCAGTAGCACGGGGCAGAGGACCCAGAATGTCCATTCTCGCAACCGTGCTTTCCACGTTTGCGCGGCGAGTGGCAACAGCAACGTTGGCACAATCATCCATTCAACGATCCGCACTTTCCAAGTGAAAATGCGAAGGATCAGCGAGGGATGAACCGCTTTTTGAAGGTGTAGTGTGAGCCAGGAAGCAATATCGACGGACGTATTGTAGGCCTTACCTAGTAACCATTCGAGCAGCCAATACGATGCCGCCGCGACAATCGCGACAAGGATCAGCATGGGCAGCCGCCGCAGCGCACTCCGGAACGCCGCAATTACCGACGCCTCCGGCTCCTTGAAATGCGCGAAGACTACGCCGTGCAACCATACAGTGAACACGACCAGTAACAATCCGAACAGCGCCGTCGCCACCAGCCGCAACGCCGTGGAATCGCCGATGGTGAGCCACTCGTAAACACTGGCGATGACCACCGCGCTGGCCAGCAGATGCAACACCCAGATCTTTACCGTTGCGGCGTTCATTTCACCTCCACGGTGCGCGCGTCGCTGGTGGCGAAGATATCCGGTTGATACATCGGCTGCACCTTCGCGGGGTTGACGTGGAATGTGCCCGGGTTCACCACCTTCAGCAGGTACACATACTGTTGCTGACCTTTTCCAAACCAGGTTTGGAAAATCGCCATCCTGTTGTCGTGCAACTCGCGCCGGTCAAACCACCAACCCCACCAACCGGGCTTGTCGCGCAGCTCGTACAGATCGTCGCGTTCGATAAACTCGGTTCCCGCGGGAATGGGATCTTCCATCAGCAGATAGCGCCACTCGCCTCCGGTCACCGTCAGCCGAACGGCGAGAACATCGCCGGGTACAACCGGGCCATCGAGCGGGTTCAGATCCCACACGATGCGGTCGCCGTTCTTCGACGAGGAAAGCTTGTAGTAATCGCGCAGAATATTGAGTGCCACGGTGCCGGTGCGCGCCAGCTTCGGTTCGGTTGACGAATATTCTTCGCGCACGGACCAATAGAGACGCCCTGCGCCCGCCATCTTCACGCGAATGCGATTCGACGTGGAATTGAGATCGGCATCTTTCAAACTGACCACGTACTCGCCCGGCGCACGCGCATCGGCCGCCGTGAACGCCTTTGACGCAATCGGTTTATCGTTCACCAGGACCGTTGCCGTGAACGACGCGTTCAGTTCCTTCGTGACCTTCAGATAATCGGTGAGGCCGAAGACGACCAGAGCGGTCTGCTCCGTGGACACCCAGTACCAGCCCTCATTGCGATGGTTCATCAACCACAGCGCCGCCTTCGGCAGGAGCGGACTTTGCGGATCGGCGCGAGCAATCAACTTGACGGCATACGCTGTGAATTCCGGTGATGAATCGATCAACAGACCCATAAGCGTGTCATTGCTCGATGGCCACCAAACCTCCGAGTCGTTCTGCTCCGCCATGGACTCAACCAAGCGAACGGCCTCGCCCGAACGTTTGTCCTTGATCGCGTCAAAAGCCAGGCCCATCAGCGCCACGCCGTATACGCCCATCTTTGAGCGCTCCGCCCACGCGGCGTCTAGCCGTATCGCATCGGATTGGCCCTCGAGCGCCAGCGCATAGTTGACGTACGCTTTGAGATCGGCCACCATGAGCGGTTCTTTATCGTAGGCACCGCGCAGCCATGTGGTCGCCCTGTTCAGCGCGCCATCCCTTACTGTTTGACCCGCCGTTTTTGCCTGCGCCAGACCGGAGATGACATAAGCGGTCATGAAGATCTGGCTCTCGTCGGTCTTCCACCAGCCCCAGCCGCCGTCGTTGTGCTGGAAATCGTAGAGGCGATCGAGACCCGCATTGATCTGCTGTTGCAGAACATCCGGGTCCTGATGCGACTTCAGATTCAGATCCTTCATCGCCTGCGTCACAATGATGTTCGGCAGGAAACTGGACATCGTCTGCTCAGTGCAGCCATACGGGAAACTGGTCAGATAATCGAGCGCACCGAATACGGCGCCAGCCACCGATGGCGACAAATGCACTTCGAGGCTGCGCGACGAGGGCGCAACCTGTTGTGGGAAGTTGAGCGTGAAATCGGTCTGGCCAGTAGCCAGCGAACCGGATCGCGCATCGCTCAGCTTCACGCCCTGCGCGTAGACTGGCAGAGTCAGCTCCATGGCGTCCGACTCTTCGTTAGTAAGAGCCTTACCGGTGAGCACGGCTTCGGTGCCCGCAGGCACACGCACGCGGAAATCGACCTTCACGTCGCCACGGCTGGGGACGTTGACGTCCTGCGATGTTGCTCCTATGAATTCCAGTCCTTTCGCCTCCAGTGACACGCGAGCGGCCTTCGCGTCGGTGAGATAGTTGTGGACGATTGCCGACACCGTCATCTCATCGCCCTGCGTGAAAAAGCGCGGAACGGCAAGACGCAGGATGACATTTTTGCGAACGATGACTTTCTGTGTCGCGGAGCCAACCCGCGTATCGGCGGTAATGCCGCGCGCGGTGGCCCGCCATGTGGTGAGCGAATCCGGGAAATCGAAATCGACGCCGCCGTGTCC
>JBEKFB010000322.1:0-9645 GCA_050013535.1 Bryobacteraceae bacterium
AAGTAGAATTGCTCCTCCACGGCCAGCGACCACGTGTGTAGAAAAGGATTGTTGGCTGTGGCGGGCGCGAAATAGTCGGCCGACCGGCCCAGAAACCAGAAATTACTGATATAGAGCGCCGTATAACTGCCGGAATCCCCTAAATGATACTGCTGTACGGGCGACAGGAAAACCCTGCATATGAGCAGGGTCGCAAGAAAGACTACGGCCGAGGCAGGCAAAAGCCGCCGGGCTCTTCGCGCGTAAAACCCTGCCAGCGACAGCGCTCCGGTCTTTTCGATCTCTCGCGCCAGAAGACCTGTTATCAGGTATCCGGAGATCACGAAGAATACATCCACGCCGATGAAGCCGCCGGGTATCTGCTTCCCTAACGCATGGAAGGCGACTACCAGCGAGACCGCGACACCGCGCAGGCCCTCGATATCAGGACGATAGCCCTGTCTCTGGCTCTCAGATGTACCGCTCATCGGAACCGATACGTGCTCGCCGTCGATGAAATGGGGTTTATGATTTTGCAATCATAACATGGTAATAAAGTTGCCACGTTCCTCAGAATTGCTTCCTCGATACGATGTTCACGGGTTGCGCTGCGTTGGACGACGGCGGCCATGCCTGGGGGCGATGCCGATGATGGCGCCCCCCTGGCGCAGACGCATCTGCCGGGGCGCGCGGCTGACCCCACCGGCACGCTCCTGCTGGTTTTTGCCGTGTCGCCAGGCGGTGGATGACAGAGACTCTGAACGCGGTCCGGTTACAATGAGCTACATGCGGATCGGAGCCAAGGTATTCGTCCAGGTTGTCGGCTCCTGTGTCCTGGTTCTTTGTGCGCTTGAAGTGCTCGCCCGGGTCGGGTACACGTTCGTTTCCGATCTGGAGCAATACCGGAGCCAGAAAAGCTACGAGCCGACAGCATGGTTCCTTTATTCGCCAGTCACGGGGTGGGAGAACCGCCCCGGATTCAAAGGCAAGAGTGATGACCAGATCGACCGCAAGTTTGACGCTCAAGGCGTCTTGAAACTCAATTCGAACGAGGAACGGGCCACCAATCCAGTCTTGTTCCTGGGAGACTCGAACACGTTCGGATACGGAGTGCCGACTGGTAACGGCTTCCCCGAGGTCATCGAGCGTCTTCTGCCGGGCGTGAAAACAATGAATCTGGGAGTAGTCGGGTACACCTCCTACCAGGGCCGCAAGACACTGGAAAAATATCTGGCTCAAATCCATCCCGCAGCCGTGGTGGCATCGTTTAACTTCAATGATCGAAGAGGCGTGACCCCGGGAGAGGAGGATGGGCCGGTCCATTTCCGGAGGGTCTACGATTCCAGCCGAAATCCGATTCGCAGCCTGAATGGGGACTTCGGCTTCTTGTATTTCTATCGGGGTTTGGGCGCAGTCATGCAGCGCGTGAAGCTCTTGTCGGCGAACGACCTCCACCACGAGCCGGTAGATCAACTGCGTCCGCGCGTCGACGAAATGCACTATCGCGAGAATCTTACCGCGATGATTGACTTAACCAGACGGGCTGGGGTTCCCCTCGTGTTCGTCCTGCTGCGAGACAATCCGCTTCAAAGCGGGTACCTGAAACACGGCATTGCAAGTCTGGCGAATGGCGACTACAAAGATGCAATCGAAGACTTCAACGTACCGATTCTTGCCAACGGCATGCAGGCCGATCTGGCCAGAATCTACCTGGCACGAGCCTATCGGGCTATGGGCAACAACAAGGAATCCGCGGCCGTGGTTCGCGAGGGCGAGAGGGTGGTTTGGATGCTCGGCGGCCGCCCGATTCGCCCGGATTGGGAATATAACGCCATCATGACCGAGCTGGCGCGCGACTACAACATTGACCTCGTCGACGCGGCTTCCCTTCTCGAAAAGGACCCATACGTGTATATCGACTTTTGCCATTTTGATTCGGCTGGCCACCGCAAGATAGCCGAGCTTCTGGCCACTCATCTGGCTGAAGCACTGAAACCAGCAGCGGACGGCATGCCTGCAAAGAGAGGCGGCCGTGACGATTCAGAAAACGGCCGGGGTACAACGCTGCGGAACACAGGCGCAAAATGAAAACTCGCTCTGAAACTTCGAAAGCCGGCGGCAGCGGTGTCACGCGCCGGGATCTTGGAGTAGGGTTGGCGTCCATCACCGCCACGGAAGCGTATACGCGGTGGATCTGGCCGTTCATCCAGCGGTCCGCATCCCGTCTTACCCGGGGGAAATACACGGGAGCCCTCGATGGTTTCGAACATAAAGTGGATGCCGCCGCCTTCAACCCAACCCTGTACACGCACATGCTGCATGACAGGGCGCCGCTTTCCATGACCTTCCAGGCGAAGACCCGCGCGGAAGCCGAACAATGGCAGAAATCATTGCGGGTCAAATTGCTGGAATTAATTGGGGGCTTCCCCGAGAATCGCTGGCCGCTTCAGGCGCAGACGCTGGAGGTTCGCGATTTCCCTGGCTATCGGCGCGAAAAGTTCGTGTTCGAGAGCCGGCCTTCCCTCGCCGTGCTCGGTTATCTGCTCACGCCGAAGGGAGCCAAGCCGCCGTATGCATCTGTGATCGCGCTCCCCGGGCACGGCCGGGGTGTGGACGATCTGGTGGGAATCGATCGGCACGGGCACGACCGCGAAGTCCATGCATACTCCGGCAAGGCCCCGGCAGATCCGCGCGATTACGAATATGACTACGCGGTGCAGGTAGTGCAGCACGGAATGGCCGCCGTGGCCATTGAGCCGCTAGGCTTCGGCTGCCGCCGCGATCCCAACCAACCGGATTCACCCAACAGGAGTGGGTTGGACCAATATGCCTGCTATCCCTGGGCCAGCGCCGCGCTTCTGCTGGGCCAGACGGCCATGGCCTGGCGTTTATACGATGTGGTCCGGACCATCGATTGGATCGAGACCCGCCAGGAACTCGACCCCGGGCGGGTAGGCTGCATGGGCATCTCCAACGGCGGCGAATGCACGATATACGCCGCGGCGATCGAGCCACGCATCCGGGCCGCCTTCGCCAGTGGTTCCTTGAATACTTACCTCGACAGCCTCATGAGCTATACCCATTGCATCGACTGCTACGTGCCGGGAATCCTGAACTGGGCTGAGATGTACGACGTTGCCGGTCTGATCGCGCCGCGGCCGTTCTTCTCAGAAGCGGGAACGAAGGATTATGTATTTCCGATTGCCGGCAGCCGCGCCAGCTTCGAACGCGTGAAAAAGGTCTACGAGGTCATGGGCGCCGAAACGATGACCGAACAGGAAGTGTTCGAGGGACCCCATCTTTTCTGGGGCAGGCGCGGTCTGCCGTTTCTGGCCCGGCATCTCGCGTAGCCTACGATCTGACCTTCATGAAACCCGCTGCCGCGTCGCCCAACCTGGACATCCTGCGCAGCATTGCCGTTCTCACTGTGCTCGCCGCCCATCTCACTTACTTTCTCGTTAACCCAAAGGGCCTTCTATTCGGAATGGACATGGGGCTGATCGGCCGCGCTGGCGTCTTGATTTTCTTCGTCCATACCTCTCTCGTTCTCATGATGTCAATGGAGCGAATGGGCGTCGACGGCTGGCGTCTGTTTCCACAGTTTTACATCCGGCGCATTTTTCGGATTTATCCGTTAAGCATTCTTTTATGCGTGGTCGTAAGCCTCTGCGCTATCCCTCCCAGCGTCGTGGCGACTACTCCTTTCGTGTGGTCAGGCCGGAAATTTCTCGACAACGTTCTACTCATCCAAAACATTACGCAGTCGGGGTCTCTCTCAAATCCACTGTGGACGTTGCCCTTTGAGATCCAAATGTACTCTGTTTTGCCGTTGATCTTCATTCTGCTCGGGAGACGGCACTGGTACATCGGTTTCGCGATGGTTTTTGGAGCTGCGTGTTTTTGGGGCCGTAACCTCAGAATCGTCGAGTTCGTGCCGTGCTTCCTGCTCGGGACGTTAGTCTTCAGGATTCTCCCTTTGGTCCGCAAGCCGGCTCTCGTCTGGTGGCTATGGCCGTTCGCGGTGTTCATCTACTTGCTCGGGTACGATCTGTTCAACCCTGGCAGCAACAGCGTTCGTAAAGAGTGGGCACTTTGCGCGGCGATTGCTCTTTCGATACCGCTGTTCCAGGAATGCCGATCGGGAATGGCAGGGACTGCCGCCAAACTCGTCGCTCGATATTCCTATGGAATTTACCTGTGTCATTTGCCTCTGATGTGGTTTTTCTTCCGGCGACTCAACGGCACGTCGCCCCTGATTGTCAGGCTGGTGGGGTTTGCAGCCTGCATCACGATTGTGCCCGTTCTCTGCTACCACCTCTTAGAGCTACCGATGATTAAGGCCGGCGTGCGTCTCAGCCAGCGTCTGCGCGATCGCGAGGGTCAACGCAACTCCCTGCGCGTTGCTGTTAGCGCGTTCTAAAGCATCGACCCCGAGTCGATGGGCCCGCTCAAGAGCGCGCGCCACGGTTTTGCGTTTTGATCGACAATTATCCGTGCCAGCTTCGAACGCCTGAAAAAGGTCTTCGAGGTCATGGGCGCCGGAGCGATGGCCAAACAGGAAGTGTTCGAAAAACCCGATCTTTTCCGGGGCCGGTGCGGTCTGCCATTTCTGGCCCGGCATCTCGCGCAGCCTCCATTTGCTAACGACACAGGACGGCATAGTACGCCCTCCGCCGCCGTTCTCCCCCGACGGGCGGTCTTCGGTCGCCGCGTCGGATCTCACGCACCGGTGAATACCCTACAGGACATGTTGTTTTCCTTTAGAGCCGTTTCAATGTTTGTCCGTTCAGGAACTGCTGATTCTGCGGAGCTTTGTTCCGTGATGCCGGAGTGGGTTCGGCGAGCTCAAATCTGAATGAATACGCTGGCGAATGAATGCCAAGGCCCGCGTCGGACGGTGGGGATTCCGCTTTAGTGGCGATCCGACAACTGCAAGCCCACGGTGGTCGACAGGGACAAGAGGAGAGATCATGATTCGAAGACTAAGCGCATTTTTGCTGACGATCGCCTCACTTGTGCCGGTGGCGAATATCGTTTGCCAGGCGCAGGAACTGACCCCGTTGACGCATCATGTGCGCGATGTGGTCCTCAATGGGCAGGCGAAATTCGTGGGGCGCGTTCCGGCAATGCAGTCTATGCGCCTTGTCCTTGTTTTGCCGCTCCGCAACCAGTCCGCGCTGGATAGTTTCCTGAAGGAGCTGTCCGATCCTTCCAGCGCGAATTACCGCCAGTTCCTTACAGTGGAAGAGTTCACCGATCGGTTTGGGCCCAGCCAGCAGGATTATGACGCCGTGGTGCGTTTCGCGCAGGCACACGGTCTAACCGTGGTTGGCACTTCCCGCAATCGCATGAACGTGGATGTCACCGGGACGGCAGCCAACATTGAGGAAGCCTTCCATCTGACCATGGGAGTCTATCAGCACACCACCGAGAACCGAACTTTCTACGCTCCGGATCGGGAGCCCATGCCGGACCTGGCGGTGCCGCTGTGGCACATCTCGGGCCTGGACAACTATTCGACCCCGCGGCCCGCCCTCGGGCACAGACAACCGAACGTGTCGCCCAAGGCCACGGTCGGGTCGGGGCCTTCGGGCTCTTTTCTCGGCAGCGATATGCGCGCGGCATACTACGGTGGAACGGCGCTCACCGGCAGCGGCCAGTCGCTCGGATTGCTGGAGTATTACGGCACCGATTTGGCCGACCTGAACACCTACTTCAAGAACGCGGGTGAAACGAACAACGTCCCGATAATTCTCCTTTCCACGGACGGCACCAGCACAAGCTGCCTCGAATCGTCTGGCTGTGACGACACCGAACAGACGTTGGATATGACCCAGGCGCTGGGCATGGCCCCCGGCCTCTCGGCTCTGGTGATGTATGTGGGATCTTCCGATTCGTCCATTTTTAACGCGATGGCTACGGCCAGCCCGCTGAACGCGCAATTGAGCTCTTCGTGGACGTGGAGCCCGGCGGACCCCAGTACGGACAACCCGTATTTCGAGGAGTTCGCGGCCCAGGGCCAGAATCTGTTTCAGGCGGCCGGCGACGACAGTGCCTGGAAGTCGTCTTCCGAGATTTATCCGGCGGACGATGTGTATCTCACCTCGGTGGGTGGGACGGACCTCGAGACCACTGGCGCGGGCGGCTCGTGGATTTCGGAAACAGCCTGGTCCGACGGGGGCGGCGGTATTTCGCCGGACGAGTATGCGATTCCCTCCTGGCAGGTAACGGCGGCCGCCGGCTGCTCCGGTTGTTCCCAGACCTACCGCAACGCGCCGGACGTATCGGCAAACGCGAATTTCACTTTTTACGTCTGTGCCGACCAAACCACCTGCACGGCCAACGAGTACGGCGGTACCAGTTTTGCAGCCCCCATGTGGGCCGGCTATCTGGCTCTCGCCAATCAACAGGCGATGGCGAACACCGGTAAGACGGTTGGCTTCATTAATCCGACCCTTTATTCAATTGGCCTGGGATCAAGCTATGACAGCGATTTCCACGACATCACCGGTGGCAGCAATGGGTATTCGGCAACCACCGGTTTCGATTTGGCTACCGGCTGGGGCAGCCCAAACGGAAGCGGCCTGATCAACGCGCTTGCCGGAGCGTCGACTCCTGGCTTCAGCCTTTCCTCCTCGCCCAGCTCGGTCTCCGTGACACAGGGCAGCTCGGGAACAACAACCATTACCAGTGCCGTGACGGGCGGCTTCGATTCAGCCGTTATCCTGACTGCCACGGGCCAGCCAACGGGCGTGACCGTTGGCTTCAGCCCATCCGCGATTACCGGAGCCGGAACTTCGGTGCTGACGCTGACCGCAGCCTCATCCACAGCCACCGGCACGTATAGTATTACGGTGACGGGAACCTCTGGCAGCACCACCGAGACCGCCAAGGTCTCGCTGAAGGTGACCGCCTCGGCGAGTCCTAACTTCACTATCTCCGCGTCGCCCAATTCCGTCTCCGTGGTACGGGGCAAAAGTGGCACTTCTAAAGTCACAACCACCGTTTCGGGCGGCTTTGACTCGGCGGTTGCCTTGACCGCCAGCGGCCAGCCGGCAGGCGTCACCGTTAGCTTCAGCCCAACGTCCATCGCCGTTCCGGGTTCCGGTACGTCCACCGTTACCATGGCAGTGGCGTCGAGCACCGGGGCCGGCATCTACACGATCACGTTAAAGGGCACCGGCGGCGGCATCACGCACACGGCGACCGTATCGTTGACGGTGACCGCGCCGGCGACCGGAGCCTTTACCATCTCCGTCTCGCCTTCGGCAGGATACCTGTATCAGGGCCAAAGCGGCTATGCCGTCATCACCACGAAGGTCTCCGGCGGCTTTGACTCGGCAATTGCCCTGTCTGCGACTGGCCAGCCGACAGGCGTCACTGTCAGCTTCAGCCCCGGCTCAATCGCCGCGCCGGGTTCCGGCACGTCCGATATGAACCTGTCGGTGGCAAGGACTGCCCCGGCCGGCACCTACCCAATCACGATAACGAGCACCGGCGGAGGCGTCACGCATACCGCGACCCTCAGTTTCGAGGTCAAGGCGCGCTGACACTCAATCACCCGCACTCGACTGCGCCCGGCGTTAAAGCGATGCAAGGGCGGTGGACGCCACCTCCCCTCGACTTCGCCGTTGACAAAGTGTCGCATCGCGACTGCGTTAAGTGGGGATATCGGACGACAGTTTGCGGAGTAGATGTGATCCCCGGGAGCTAGCCGGGTATTGGAGGATCGATGATGGGCCTTCGGTAAGCCTCGCGGCAAGCCAGAAGTTCTCTCTGTCGATTGCACTCTGCCGCCTCTTCATTGGAACGTTTGCGTCTGGCGTCGTACTCTTCCCTGGTGATCGTCTTCGCCAGCCTCGCTCGCACGAGAGCCCGGGTTCCCTCCCGAAGCCTCTTACCCCATGCCCGATTTTCGCCAACCGCGTCGGAGAACTCTCGGGAACTGAGCCCTGAGATTTCATCTGACCAAGTCATAGTTCAACTATCGGCATGAGCTGACCAAGTCATAGTTCAACTATCGGCATGAGATGGGACGCGAAGTAGAGGCACGTCAAGGTTGGTGGGGTGCGGGTCGTTCACTCGAGATCGGAGCCCGTCAGCGCGCAGCGAGCTCGTTCAGTAATCCGGATCACCGCAGCGGTCGCTGAACCTTTCGTGAGAAGGACCATTTGGTCCCGGTTTGCGAGGGAAAGCGGTCTATAGATCCACAGCCAGCACTTCGTGCAGGCCGATGGGCGGAGTGATGGTCTCGATCCACGCTCCGGTCTGCCTCCACTCCGCTCGCGCTTCGCTGACCAGGCAGCGGACATCACGTGCCTTCACACCCTCGGGAAGCTTCAGTCTCACCTTCTGGGGGCCCACCGGAAGAATCTCGCGGAACGGCCCCTTCAGCATCATCGGATTCGATAGATTCACGAGGTGGGCCGTCACCGAGGATTGCTGTCTCCATAGCGCCACATCGATTATTCCGGGTCCCTCGACACGGAGAGGCTGCTCTTCGTTCGCGGCCCAGCGGACGGCATTCGCAAGAACGATTCCATGATCCTGGCTCATTACCTCCCAGAATGTTCGGTCGATGTCCCACGGAAAGTAGACGACCCGCCCGGCGCCAATGGAGCGGATCATTACCCCGGGAATGTCCGTTTTCGTCTCTCGCTCGTAGACTTCTTCCATCGGCAGATCGGGGTAGGAAGGAACCGTCATTAGCGGCGCGCGCACGCCCGGGGAGGCGTGAATCTCGACGCGCTTCACGCCGTGGATTATGCGGCCCGCTTCCTCAAGACCTGCGAGCAGGGGATGGGAGTGGTCTTCGATATTCAGGTACGCGTTCTGCTGGCGTTCGATGATATTGCCTGCGAATGAAGCCCCAAACAAATCGGCTAGGCCGAAATTGTTCCGAAGCCGCCCGCGCTCATCACGTAATGACGTCTCATGGGTGGCGACGAGACCACCGCCGTTCTCGACGAAGGTCTTCAGGTGCACGCACTGTGCGTGGGACAGGTTGGCTAGATTTGGTAGTGCCAGCACCTTGAGCTGCTGCAAGTGCACCATATCGAATTGAGTGTCGGCAGCGACGATCTCGAAGGGTATTCGCGCCTCCACCAGGGCGTGATAGAAACCGGATTCATGGTCCGCCGCCGACGGCGGTGCCGACACCAGGCCCACGCGCGCCAGCGAGCGCTGGTTGCGCAGGTACTTCTCGTTCCTCCAGTGCCAGACGAAAAGGTCCTCAACGGGCTTGAACCAACGGCGGTCGAGAGGCTTTGCGTTGAATTTGATGACCCATGGACGGAAGCCCTGGGCAATGCCGTCCACAGCCCACACGCGGATCTCGTTTGGATTCTGGACGGAGTCCTTCCATCGGTAAGGCGCCTCCAGGCCGACGCTGAACAAGCCCACGACAGGCTTCACGCCGGTTGAACGGGCCTCCTTGGCGAATTTGCCGTTTTGCCAGGCAGGGGTGTTTCCGGAACGCGCCTGCCGGTCCGCGAAGAGAACGGGAACCGACACAGCGTCGCGGATCTCATCGAATCCGTTGGGAAAGAAAGCCGCATCCGGGTTGTGCTTCCTGACTTCTGCATCCCAGAGCAGAAACAACTCAACCAGACGTTTCTTCCGCCAGGCGGCATATTGAATATGAGCGTCGTCCGGTGAATCCGTCGC
>JBEKFB010000323.1:0-5251 GCA_050013535.1 Bryobacteraceae bacterium
AACGGCACCGAGTACTCCTGGAAAATGTCGGCCAGCCGTTCGAGTTCGCCATTCGACGGGGCGAAGAACACCACGCGATTTCCCTGATCCACCAGCGTGCGCGCCTCAGCTATGGCCACGGGGATGTTTCCCTGAAACGTCATTGGAGGACGCGTCGCGATGTGATGGCTGACCCCGGCGGGTCCCGTCAGTTCCAGCTCGCGCAGGCTGACTCGGGCCGATTGTGAGGCGCGGCGCAGTTCATCCCACGTGAAGAACAGGCGATCAGGACGCACAAAGACCGCTCGATCAGGCGCATCCAGACGTTGCCAGAGCCGATCCGCAGCAGCGGCGATCTGTTCCGGCTCATCGAGCACTACGATCGGATGGCGCACGAGTGAGAGCAGCGACGAGTCCCGCGGACGCACCAGAGGAACGGTGAATTCCCAACCGGCGAACGGGTCACCGGGGCTCGGTGTCTCCACCACTTCGGCAATCTCGCGAAAGAGCGCTGCCGACTTTGGATATTCGACCAGCGGCAGCACCGTAACTTCGTTTGTCTTGAGAATCGATCGCTGCGTTTCGACGTCGAACCGGCGGATGGATTCGATCAGATCCCCGAAAAGTTCAATCCGGACCGGCTTCTCGGCTTCGGCCGGGAAAATATCGAGAATGCCGCCGCGGAGCGAGTACTCGCCCACCATTTCCACCGGCTCACGCTTTTCATAACCGATGCTCTCCAGATGCGACAGCAGATCCTCGAGTGGCACTTCCTCGCCGACGCGTATCGTCAGCGTGAGTTGCCGGTAGAACTCCGCGGTCTCCGTTCTCAGCAGCGCCGAGGCGATGGGCGTGACCGTGATGGTCGTCCGCCCCGAAGCGAGCCGCCATAGTCCGATGGCCCGCTGCTCGGCGATTTCCGTGTGCGGGGAGAGGCGTTGATGGGGCAACACATCCAGCGCGGGCAGAAGCTGCGGCCTGGGGACGTCGCGGACGTTGATAAGAAGATCGAAAAATGTTGCGGTAAGTTCGGCAAGGGTTTCGGCGGAAGCGTTGCCATCGGCGATCACGATGATGGGGCGCTCGGTGGCCTGCCAGAGCAAGACTGTGTAGAGAGCTTTTGCGGTCGCCGTGAGCCCGGAAAGCGAGATCTGCGCCGACCGGTCACGCAGCAGTTCGCCAACGGCTTCCTGGAACGCGGCATCGCGGCCCAGACTTTGAAACAGGTCTCGGACTGCGGGGTGCGTCACTGGTTTCGCCGAATACGTTCGATGATGGCGGTGGTGGAATAGCCAGGCTGCAGGGGCAACGTCAACACGCGGCCTCCGCCTGCTTCCACCTCTTCGCGGCCGGCGATGAAATGCGACCAATCCGCGCCCTTCACCAGCACATCCGGCAACAGCGCGGCGATCAGGTCGCGCGGAGTTTCCTCGTCGAACAGCGTAACCGCGTCCACGGCACCAAGAGCCGCGACAACGGAGGCTCGATCGTTCTCCGGCACGATTGGCCGCGATGGCCCTTTCGAGCGATGGACGCTCGCGTCGGTATTCAGCGCGACGATCAGCGCGTCACCGAGCGAGCGCGCCTGATCGAGAAACCGGACATGGCCGGGATGCAGAATATCGTAGCAGCCGTTGGTGAAGACCACGGTCTTGCCTTGTTTGCGCCAGTTGTCGCGGAGAACAAGCAGCTCATCCCGCGTGTAGATTCGTCCCATCGGGCGGAAGTTCCACTTCAGTGTAACGCGGCCATTTGTGGGCGCGACAAGGTACGATGAGCAATAATGATGTTCCGCCTCGCAAAGTGCTTCCTTCTTTTGGTGCTCTCCTGCGCGGTGGTCGCGCAAGAGCACAAGGCCGTCCGTACGCTGACAGTGGCGGCCGCGGCGAATCTCACCGACGTCTTCGCGGAAGTTGCGACGAAGTTTCAGGCGGAGACGGGAATCGGCATCGTCTACAGCTTCGGCGCCACCGCGAACCTCACCATGCAGGCCGAGCACGGGGCACCGTTCGATGTCTTCGCGGCCGCAGACGTCGTGCACATCGATCAACTCGATAAGGAAGGTTTACTGGCTCCCGGCTCGAAAGCGATCTACGCGCGTGGCCGGTTGGTGCTGTGGGTGCCTCCTGGAAGCCAGGCGCACGTGACACGAGTAGAGGATCTCAAGAACGCGGACGTTCGGATCGTTGCCGTCGCCAATCCAAAGCTGGCTCCCTATGGCTTGGCCACGGTAGAGACTCTGCAGAAGGCCGGCCTGTGGAGCGTCATTGAGCCGAAGGTCGTATACGCAGAGAACATAATCGCCGCGAAGCAGTTCGCGGCAACGGGGAATGCCGATGTCGCGTTCACGGCCGGATCGCTGGTGCTGCGGTCGGGAGGGACGACGATTCCAATTCCTGGCAACCTGCACGCCCCCATCGATCAGGCAGCCGGCATCCTGCGATCATCGGGTGAACAAACCGTGGCGCGCCAGTTCGTGCAATTTCTCCTGGGTCCTGAGGGCCGGGAAATTCTCAGCCGCTACGGTTACGAGTTTCCGCGCTGAGTACGCACCGGGATTCGGGCCGGAACCGCCTTAGCAATTTCCCTGGTCCCGTGGGGCGCCGCATCGAATACCCCCACACGAGGTCCCGAGTCCTGTATTCTGGTTTTTCCGGAGGCCTCGTCATTGTTTAGCGCGAAGATCAGCGCAGTAGGTTGTTACAGCCCGCCGGGCGTGCTCACGAACTTCGATCTTGAAAAGCTGGTGGACACGTCGAATCAGTGGATTCTTGAACGGGTCGGCATACATACGCGGCACATTGCCGATGCCGCGGTGGCTACGTCGGATATGGCCATTGAAGCCGCGAGGATTGCGCTGGAAAACCGCGGAATCGATGCGACCAGTATCGAGGCGATCATCGTCGCGACGGTAACCCCCGACATGCTGTTCCCCTCCACGGCGTGCATCGTTCAGGACAAGCTCGGCGCGAAAGGCGCCTGGGGATTCGATCTGGTTGCCGCGTGCTGCAGCTTTCTTTACGCGCTGAACAACGCTGCGAACATGGTGCGGACCGGCGCGCACAAGAGGGTGCTGGTGATCGGATCCGACACCATGTCGCGCATTATCGACTACACCGATCGCTCCACCTGCATCCTGTTCGGCGACAGTGCGGGCGCGTTTGTAGTGGAGCGTGGCGAAGAAGGCGGACCTGGCTTCATCGATTTTATGGGCGAAGTGGATGGCTCGGGCGGCCAGTATCTGTGCATGCCTGCCGGCGGCAGCCGCATGCCACCGACTCACGAGACCATCGACCAGCGCATGCATTACGTCAAGCAGGAAGGGCAGCAGGTGTTTAAGTTCGCGGTGCGGAAGATGTCGGAAGTGTGCCGCGACATACTCGACCGCAATAATCTCCAGCCGTCCGACATTTCGCTGATGATTCCGCACCAGGCCAACCGGCGCATCATCACCGCCACGGCCGAAAAGCTCGGCATGCCCTGCGATCGCGTGATGATCAACATCGAGAAATACGGCAACACCACTTCCGCCACGCTTCCTTTGGCCACACGCGACGCACTCGAGGAAGGACGGCTGAA
The DNA here is from genome assembly GCA_050013535.1 of Bryobacteraceae bacterium. Lineage (GTDB taxonomy): Bacteria > Acidobacteriota > Terriglobia > Bryobacterales > Bryobacteraceae > CAWACP01. The sequence continues at coordinate 3,559 of JBEKFB010000323.1, forward strand.
GAAAGGCGATCTGGTTCTTTTCGCTGCCGTCGGTGCGGGCTACACGATTGGCGCGAGCCTCTGGCGCTGGGCTTTTTGACGACATGCCCCAGGGGCTGGCGGGACGGGTTGCACTAGTTACTGGTGCTAGCCGGGGCATCGGACGTGCGGTCGCCATGGCGCTTGCGGAAGCAGGCGCTGACGTTACGATCAATTATCGAACCAACGCGGACGCCGCTCGCGAGGTGGCGCAAGCGATCACCGTGCTCGGACGCCGGGCCATCATCGTCGATGCCGATGTCGCGTCAGCCAGCGACGTTGAGCGCCTCGTGCGGACGACTCAGGAGCGGCTCGGCTCCATCGACATCCTTGTCAACAACGCCGGTATCGCACGTCCTCAGAAACTAGGCGAAATCACTGAGCAGGACTGGGACGAGCTGATCGCCGTTAATCTCAAATCGTGCTTTCTGGTGACGCAGGCCGTGGTATCGGAAATGCGCGCGAGGCGGTGGGGACGCATCGTCAACATCTCATCTGTTGCTGCGCACCTCGGTGGTGTCGTGGGACCCCACTATGCCGCATCAAAGGCAGGCATGCTCGGGCTTACGCATTACTACGCGGCCGCTCTCGCCGCCGAGGGCATCACGGCGAACGCCATTTCACCGGCGCTGATCGATACCGACATGGTTCGCGGCAACCTGAACGCTACGCCCGCGCGCATTCCCGTGGGACGTTTTGGCGACGTGAACGAGGTTGCCAGCGTAGTGGTGATGCTGGCCACGAATGCCTACATCACCGGCCAGACCATTCATGTGAACGGCGGCTGGTACATGAGCTAAGGCTGTTTCGCCGGAGCTCGCGCTCGAATCCCTTCGCCGATCTCCGGCCCTTCGTAACGCAGCTTGGCATTCAGCCACACCGTCATGTCATGCTCCCAGTCAGGCACGTCAGGCAGCGTGTACCATGAGCCGGTAGCGTGAGGACCGTTGGGAATTCGAATCAGATCGCAATCGACTCCAGCCTCGCGCAACGCCTTGCGGAGGTTCGTAGACTCGGAGAAATCAACCGACTTGTCCTGATCGCCGTGAACCAGCAGGAACGGCGGCGCGTCTTTGTGCACGTAGGTGATCGGCGAAATCTCGGCGAGTGCAGCGGCCTCACCTTTCTGCTTGATTAAAGGATCGACCACGGCGTGTAAGCTCGCGTTGATCGGCTTTTAAAGGATCGACCACGGCGTGTAAGCTCGCGTTGATCGGCTTGCCGCGGAAATCGCTCGGTCCGAAGAGGGTCACCACCGCCTGCACGTTGGCGCTCTCGCGATCGACGGGGTCCTTCGCCGACGGGTCGCCGGGTGCGCCGATCAGACCCGCCATATTGCTCAACCAGCCGCCCGCCGAACCACCCACCAGCGCGATCTTATTTCGATTGGCGTCCCATTCCGATGCGTGATAGCGAATGTATCGAATGGCCCTTTCCACGTCCTGCAGCATGTCCGGGTAAGGATACTTCGGTGCGAGCCGGTAGTTGATGGAGAACACGGCGTAACCGGCGGGAGCCAGAAACTCGGCGCAATATGCTTCGCTCCCGTTTCTGCTGGTGCCGCTGACCCCGCCGCCGCCGTGAATGATGATGGCAATGGGATGCGGCCCTGGCCCAGCGGGCGCGTAATAATCCATGGTCAGTTTCTCGCCGTCCGCCTCGCCATAAGTGAAGA
>JBEKFB010000324.1:0-4745 GCA_050013535.1 Bryobacteraceae bacterium
TGCGTGAGCGATGTGGTCGGCGGGCTGTACGTCCTGCGCGGCATGCATCTGGAGCCCGGCCAGACGGTGCAGATCCCCACCAGCAACGGGCACAAGGCGGCGAACGTTCGCATCGAGGTACAGGAGCGCGAAGAGATCACCACCGCGAAGATGGGCAAGTTCAAAACCATCCGCTGCGAGGCGAACATCTTCAATGGCGTGCTCTACGCGCGGAACGCGCACATGTCGGTCTGGCTTACGGACGACGCCCGCCACCTTCCGGTGCAGATCCGCGTTCGCATGCCATTCGTCATCGGAACCATCACGCTGCAGTTGGAAAAAGAGTCTAATTCGTCTTAGCGGTTTGCGAATGCAACTCCACCGCAACATGAGCCTCGCCCGCGTCGTCTATTCCTCATAGGTCAGCAATGAGATTGGTGTCCCTGTTCGTTCTAATCGCCGTTTCCGCCCTCGCGTCCGGTGCCGCCACCGTGATGACGGTGGCGGAACTTACTGATTTTATTCACTCTTCCATCACCGAACTGAAATACCCAGATCAGCAGGTAGCTCTGTACCTCCGCACAGTCAAGCTGACCGAACGCCTGGATGGCGATCATCTGGAGGCGCTGGAAGCGATGGGTGCCGGTCCAAAGACGCGGCACGAGCTGGAGGCGCTGAGCACGGCGTCGAAGAGCCTGCCTGCCCCGCCGCCGGTGGTGGAGAAACCGAAGCCCGTGGAGTTACCGGCCGAGCCCCCGCCGGATTCCGTGGAGCAAAAGCGCATCATCAACGCCGCGCGCGACTATGCTCTCACATATACCAAACAGCTCCCCAATTTCATCTGCCTGCAGCTTACTCGCCGTTACTACGACCCGAGCGGCGGCGACAACTGGTCGCCCATGGACCGCATCACCACCAAGCTCACGTACTTCGATCAAAAGGAAAACTACGATCTGGTCAACGTCGCGGGTACCGACAAAGCGACCTCATATTGGAGCCTCGGCGGAACGCTCTCGGCCGGCGAGTTCGGCAGCCAGTTGCACGATATTTTCGACCCAGCCTCTGAAGCGAACTTCGAATGGGATCACTGGGGTCTGCTGCGCGGCAAAAAGTGCTATGTCTTCCGTTATGACATCGATCAGGCGCACTCGCGGTATCACGTCGTCTATGAGAAAAAAGACGATATTGTCCCGGCGTATCGCGGGCTTGTGTACATCGACAAAGACATGGAGGTGATTCTGCGCAGTACGCTGGAGCCGATTCTTCCGGCGGGCTTCGGCGTGAAGCAGGCCTCCGTCGTGCTCGATTACGATTTCGCCAACATAGGCGACAATCAATACCTGCTGCCGATCAAGGTGCTGGTGCTGTCGCGCGTGGGCCGCATCACCACGAAGAACGAAGTGGAGTTTCGCCTTTACCAGAAATACGGCACGAACGTGACCCTGAAATTCGATACAGAAAATCCGCCGCCGCCGTTGCCTGACGATGCCACAAAAGACACCCAGCAGCCGAAGTAACCATGGACGCTGGCGAGCCGTCAGTGGGGGGAGAATGAGGCGGTTCTTCGCGGTGGTTCCGTTTTTCGTGCTTGCGGCCGGTCTGCTCGCGCAGGATGGCCCGGCGCCCACTCAGGCGCCCAATCCTTACCCGCCGGGGATGCGCGGTGGCGGCCAGTATCCGTCGATTCCGGGCAAGAAATCGAAGAACAAATCGGACGAAGATCTAACGAAGTTCAGTGGCGAACTTCACGAAATGGCGACGGACCACATCGTGATCGAGACGGCCGATCACCGGACCGTTTCATTCCATCTCACCAAGGACACGAAGTTCCTCGATGGGGAGACCGTGGTCACGCTGAAGGAGGTTTCCCTCGGGCAGTTGCTGGACATCGAAGCGCAGGAGGACAACGAGGAGGAATTCTTCGCAGTCCGGGTTCATCTGAAAGCTCAACCGACCACGGTGGTGAAAGCGGACGAACCTGCAGATCCCGACCAGGAGGATCGGCCAAAGCTGAAGTTCGGCAAACCGGCGGCGGGTGAAACACACGGCGCGCCCGATTCGGACGATGACGAGCGGCCGGTGGTGAAGGCGGGTAAACCTGCCACAGCCGCGACACCGAGTGAAATGGCCGAAGCCGAGGCGCCACCGGAGGGTGATCGTGAGACGAACGCGCCTTCGCCCACATCTTCAACCGTGTCAAAAGCGCAGGAGCATGCGGAGTTCCTGGAGAAAGCCCGTGAGATGGCGTTCACCTTCACCGATGGCCTGCCGAATTACATGTGCCAGGAGCTGGTTACGCGGTACTTCAGCGAGAACCACGCCGGGACGTTGTGGAAGCCTCAGGATGTGGTGTCCGAGGAAGTGATCTGGAACAAGAACAAGGAAGACTACCGCAACGTGCAGATCGACGGGAAAAAGGTGAATCCGGAGAAGGTGGGCGACCGGTCATGGTCAACCGGAGAATTCGGCACAATTCTGATCGGTCTTCTTCATCCCGCCACCGAAGCGCATTTTCAGTTCGCCCGAACGGCCACGCTGCATCACGTGGTGACGCTCATGTACGATTTCACGGTGGACCGGCCGCATTCGCAATGGAGCATTCACGAAGGCGGGCAGTCCGTGGAGCCTGGCTACAGCGGCACCATCTGGTTCGAGAAAGACAGCGGCCGAGTGCTGCGTATCGAGTTCAGCGCGGATGACATTCCCAAAGAGTTTCCGGCGGACACTGCGGAAACGGCGCTCGATTACGATTACGTGCAACTGGGGCAGAAGAAATTCCTGCTGCCGGTGCACTCGGACGTGCTAACGTGCCATCGCGGAAGTTCGATGTGCTCGAAGAACGCGATCGACTTCCGCAATTACCACAAGTATGGCGCGGAATCCGACATCCAGTTTGAGCCGCAGCAGAATGCACCGCCGCTGGCGCCCTCGGCCCAGCCCGCCAAACATTAGCCGGCGCGGCTAGAACGCCTTCTTCACTTCCGCGTACGCCCAGTCGAGCCAGGGCATGAGCAATTGCAGGTCGGAAGTTTCCACCGTCGCGCCACCCCAGACTCGCAGGCCGGGAGGAGCATCGCGATACGCGCCAATATCCCACGCAGCGCCTTCTTTATCGAGCAGCGACACGATGGACTTGGCGTGCTTGGCCTGATCGTCCGCGGAAAGAGCGACGTAGGCGGGATCGCCGATCTTCAGACAGATTGATGTGCTGGATCGGATGGCCTTCTCACAGGCCAGGAACGCCGCCCACGGCGATTGCGCAATCCAATCCTCAATCACCTGCAGGTTCGCGCACGAGCGAGCAATCAGCGCGGGCAGACCGCCAATGCCCTCCGCCCATTTCAGTCCGTCGAGCGCGTCCTCAACAGCCAGCATCGATGGCGTGTTGATGGTCTCGCCTTCAAAGATGCCCGCCGCCAGTTTTCCGCCCTTGCTCATTTGGAAAATCTTCGGCAACGGGCGCTCTGGCGTGTATCCTTCCAGCCGTTTCACCGCGCGTGGGCTCAGCGCGAGCATCCCATGCGCAGCTTCGCCGCCCAGCACTTTCTGCCAGGACCAGGTGACCACATCCAGCTTGTCCCAGGGCACGTCCATTGCGAACACAGCCGAGGTGGCGTCGCAGATCGCGAGGCCCTGCCGGTCCGCGGCGATCCAGTCTCCGTTAGGCACGCGCACGCCCGACGTGGTTCCGTTCCATGTGAAGATCACGTCGCGGTTCCAGTCGGCTTGGGTAAGGTCGGGCAGCTTGCCGTAATCGGCTTTGAACAGGCGCAGATCTTTCAGCTTGAGCTGATTCTTGCAATCGCCCGCCCAGCCGCCGCCGAAACTCTCCCAGGAGAACACGTCGACGCCGCGTTCGCCCAGCATCGACCATAAGCACATCTCGATTGCGCCCGTGTCGGATGCGGGGACGATGCCGAGAACATAGTCCGCGGGGATGCCGAGCAGCTTCTTGCTGCGGGTGATCACTTCAGCCAGCTTGTTCTTGCCGAGCTTCGAACGGTGCGACCGCCCAACCGCGGCCCCCTTTAAAGCGTCGAGCGTCCAGCCGGGCCGCTTCGCGCAGGGCCCGGAAGAAAAGCAGGGATTCTTAGGAGTTTGTGATGGCTTCATAGGATGGAAGTAGTCGAAACCCCCATTCTATCGAACGGCAAACAACACACAGACCGGTTGGGACAATTGCAGGCGCGTCCCGGCGGGCGTCAACACGCCGGTTTTCTGGTCGATACGGAACTCGAAAATGTCGTTTGAATCCTGATTCGCCACGATCAGCCACTGGCCCGTGGGATCAATGGCGAAACTTCGCGGCGTCTTTCCCTGAGTGGAGAAGCGACCGGCTGGCTTCAGCGTGCCTGTCGGTTTATCGATCAGAAACAGCGCCAGGCTGTCGTCGCCGCGATTCGACCCATAGAGAAACCGGCCCGATGGATGAATGGTGATTTCCGCCGCGGTATTCGTGCCTTTGAATTCGGCGGGCAACGTGGAAACGGTCTGGATCTCACGCAGCGCGCCGCGGCGCGCGTCCCAGTCGAACGTCGTGACAGTGGAGGCGAGCTCGTTGATTACGTACCCGTGTGTGCCGGAGGCGTCGAAGACAAAGTGGCGCGGGCCGGAACCCGGCTTCATCGGCACAAACGGCGGGTCATTAGCGGTCAGGGCGCCGGTTTGCGAATCGAAGCGATAAACCATCAGCTTGTCCATGCCGAGGTCGGAAATGATGGCAACGCGGTTGTCGTGCGAGAGAGCCACGTCGTGCGCATGCGCGG
>JBEKFB010000325.1:0-7513 GCA_050013535.1 Bryobacteraceae bacterium
AACAAGACCATCCTCGACCTCTATGGAGAAGCCGAACGCCGCAACGGGTCGCGCGACCGCCGTTTTCGCATTGAGCACGCGCAGCACCTCCGGCAGGAGGACATTCCGCGATTTGCCGCGCTGCACGTGATCGCTTCCATGCAACCGATTCACCTCGCCGACGATGGCCGGTGGGCGGAGAAGCGCGTGGGACCCGAGGTGATTCGCGGGACTTATGCGTTTCGATCGTTGCTGGATTCGGGCGCGACTCTGGCATTCGGTTCCGATTGGCCGGTTGCGCCGATGGTCCCTCTCGCGGGCATCGATGCCGCAGTGACACGGCGCACCCTGGATGGCAGGCATCCCGATGGCTGGGTGCCCGAACAGAAGATCGGCGTCGAAGAAGCTGTGCACGCGTTCACCATGGGCTCGGCGTACGCGAGCTTCGAGGATAAGATTAAAGGCTCCATCGAACCGGGCAAGCTTGCCGACATGGCAGTGATTTCGGATGACATTTTTCAGGTCGCGCCGACGGATCTCGTCAATGTCCGCGTGGACATGACCATCTTCAACGGGCGCGTGATTTACGAGCGGAGGTAAATGCGGCTACCCGTGGGTGTCCCTCATCGAATCCGCCATACTGAAACTTAACCCCATGCGAGCGGAATTAGCATGTTTTGAGCGCAAGTGCCGTGCGCGCTTCCCTCTTGACGCGGTGCTCTACAACTGTCCGAAGTGCGGCGGATTGCTGGAAGCCGCGCTCTCCGATGAGCCTGTAGATGCGGCCACGCTGAAGAAGACGTGGCGCGAGCGTCGCATGAACAACACCAAACTCGATCAGAGCGGTGTTTGGCGATATCGTGAACTGCTGCCGTTTGACGATGCGCTCGATTTTGTCGTCTCGCTTCGCGAAGGAAACACGCCGCTGCTGGATGCGCCTCGCGCCGCTGAATACGGCGGACTCGATCGCCTGACGTTCAAACATCAGGGATTCAATCCCACGGGCTCGTTCAAAGACAATGGCATGACCTGCGGTGTCACTCAGGCAAAACGCCTGGGCATGAAACGCGTGGCATGTGTCTCCACAGGGAACACCTCGGCCTCCATGGCCGCTTATGCCAGCGCCGCTGGTCTCGATCCCATCATCTTCATCCCGCACGGCAACATCTCTTATGGCAAGCTGGCCCAGGCGCTGGAGTACGGCGCGCGCACGCTGCAGGTGGAAGCCAACTTCGATCAGATTCTCGCGCTGGTGCGCGTGCTGGCCGAACGGCTGGGCATTTATCTGCTGAACTCCATTAATCCGTTTCGTATCGAGGGACAGAAGAGCATCATCTTCGAAATGATGGACCAGATCGACTGGAACCCGCCGGATTGGATCGTGCTTCCCGGCGGCAACCTTGGCAACACCTCGGCATTCGGAAAAGCCCTGCGTGAGCTGCACACATTCGGGTTCATCCCGCGCATGCCGCGCCTTGCTGTGGTGCAAGCCGAAGGCGCCGCGCCGTTCTGGCGCCTGCTGAAGGAAGGTGGCGAGTTCAAGAGCGTTACAAAACCAGAGACGCTGGCGACAGCCATTCGGATCGGCGATCCTGTGTCCTGGCCGAAGGCGCTCGCCGAAGTGCGTGCTACAAATGGCGTTGTGACTAAGGTGACCGAGCAGGAAATAGCCGACGCTAAAGCTCAGATCGGCCGGGCGGGCATTGGATGTGAACCCGCATCCGCTGCGACGCTGGCAGGTATTCGCAAACTCACTGCCGCGTCCGTAATCGAACACTCAGCCAGTGTTGTCGCGGTACTTACCGGGAATGTCCTTAAGGATCCCGATTATATTTACAAGTATCACACGGGGCAGCTACTCAGTCCCAATAACGAAACTATAAGTCCCACTTTTGGGAATCATCCCGAAGTCGTTCCGAATGACATCGACCGCATCGCCGCACTACTCAGTTAGTAACAATAACGTAGCTATTGCGCGAGAATAACTCATCGGAGATTTGCTCGATCATCCGCCCTTTCGCGGAACGAAATACTCGATTTTGCGTAGGTTGCTGGCAGGGAGCCATTCTGCCATGCCAGCGTTCTACAAACCACTCAAGAACACTTGCGTCATAACTCTGAGCGCGTGCTTCGTCGTTGCAGCCAGTGCCGCCGCGCCCAAGCCACCCGGAGAACTTGTGGATCTGGGCGGCCACCGGCTTCATGTGAACTGCACGGGGAAAGGCAGCCCCACGGTCGTCGTGGAGAATGGACTGGGGGATTTCTCGTTCGACTGGATACTCGTACAATCCCGGGTTTCTCGTTTTACCCGCATCTGCACTTACGATCGTGCCGGATACGCGTGGAGCGACCCCGGTCCCAAACCGCGAACATTTTCGCAGTCGAATCTGGAACTGAGCGATGCCCTGTCGAAGCTCGGTGAGCGAGGCCCGTTCGTGCTCGTCGGGCACTCCTACGGTGGTCCGCTAGTGAGAAACTTTGCCGCGACTTATCCGAAAGAGGTAGCCGGCATGGTTCTGGTGGACTCCGCGCACGAAGGGCTGCGCGTCGGCATCGGCGGCGGGAAAACTATTCGGCTGGGCGCTGGAGCGAAGGGCACAGCGATACCCCGGGCACACGAGGAAATAAGCGCGTCGGACAAGCCGGCGCTGCGCGCGGAAGACCTGCCAGACGAACTCAAGGCCCTCGATCCGATGTTCAAGGTTCTTCCTCCCGATGAGCAAACGATGCAGCTATGGGCGCAACTGCTGCCGGCAGTCTATGACGCCCAAAACAGCGAGACACAATGGTCTGAGGAGTTTTTTGCAAAGTGGCTGGCCACGCCGCAGGCTGGGACATTGGGGACCATTCCCCTGATGGTCCTGAGCCGCGCGGATGGCGGATACCGGGACGGCGACTCCGACTTTCCCGCCGCGCAACTGGAGAAGGAACGCCAGGAGGGCCAGGCGAAGCTCGCTCTGCTCTCAACCAACAGCAAGCAGGTCATCGTCCATAGCGGGCACAACATGAACCTGGAGGCGCCGGAGAATGTCGCGTCGGCGATTCGCGAAGTCGTTGAAGCAGTCCGCCACCATGGGGAAATATAGAGTTGCAGAATCCCATAAGTGAGACCGGCTGTCCCACTCATGGGAATTGCTCGGCGACATCTGACACGGAAACCAACTTATCTGAAACTCCGACTACATTTACAAATACTACACAGGTCAGTGACCAGAGTCCCGATAATGAAACTATAAGTCCCACTTTTGGGAATCATCCCGAAGTAGTTCCGAATGACATCGACCGCATCGCCGGGTTACCGGGCGAGTAACAGCTAGTGAATATCTAACGCGCACTAACTTTCCACTTACACATAAGTTTCACGATATTCTACGGAACCAATCGCGGACTCGCGCGTAATTGGTAGGTGGGAACCCGCTGGTATCCCCCAAGAAAAAAGGAGTTCCAAAGGACATGATGAGGAGCACTCTGTTATCCCTGATGCTGCTGTTTACCGGCGCCGCTCTTGCCAGCGCCACCACTTACAATGTGAAACTACTGGAGACCACGAACGTGCACGGAACTCAGTTGAAAGCCGGCGAGTACAAGCTTGACGTCGACAACGGAAAAGCCGTGTTTCGTCGCGGGAAAACCACGGCGGAGGCGCCCGCAAAGGTCGCCACCGCAGACCAGAAATTCAAATCCACTAAGTTCCTGTATGACAACGGCTCGCTGCGTGAAATCGATCTTGGCGGCAGCACCGTTCGCGTTGTCTTGGAAGACTAGTGCGTCGTTAACCTGGGCCGGGGCGGCGCGGTCGCTCCGGGTCTCAGCTTGGGCGCGCGGACCTCGCGCAAGAGATACAATCGCAGTCGAAGGGCAATCCTAAAATCGTTTGAAGCGTGACAAGGAGAGCACTCGTGAACTGCGCTCATTGCAGCGAGCCGATTCATCCCATCTTTGAACAAGCCGCCGTGCGCGGTGTGCACTGGTATCACCTGTTATGCAGTCCCGATTACCAGAGGTCCGCGGAGCAGTATTGGGAGTCGCGCCCGCAGCACGTGCCCATGCATGCGCACCTGGTGGACAACTGGGCAAGCGGCGTGCACGACTTTCGCGTCTATTACTTCATCAGCAATCTGGTGGACCCCAGCGAGAGCGATCAGTATGAGGAAGGCACGCTGGGCGTGGTTCCGTTGCGCCTTCCGAAGCAGTTCCTAAAAGAGCGGCGCTACGACGAGGCGCTGGACCTGCTGCGGACGCAGCTCGAGGCCACCGGTTTCACCGTGTATCGTAACTATCACAAGAACCAGCCATGGGACAACTGGCGCTTTGAGGACCTTGAAGGCAAGGAAGCGAAGTATCCTCCGGTGTACGCGGCGCGTGCGGGATCCCCGGCCGCGGTTGTTGCCGATGAAGATGGGCGCCTGCATTGCGGACACTGTGGCGCCGCACTCGGCCAGCTGCAAATGAAGTGACGATTACCGGACCACTCCCTGACTCCGGGGTTCGCGCCAGCCACGCCGGTAGCGGACCGATCCCTTTCCTCCAGTTGATGCCGCAACTCGTTCTCGGCCCAGCGGCTGCTGTTGTTGCATCCATCAGACAGCACTAATACCAGCTTTCGCGGATTGGCACCAGTGCGCGCCAGGCACCCATCGAAGGGCACAGAAACAGCCAGGGGAAGTACGGTCATTCCACGGTTATGAACAGCGACTTGATTCATAAGTAAGTACTCACTTACAATGAAGCGTGACCGATAATGCTCCTCAAACCAACCGCAGATGTGTTTGCGCGTAAAGGGTTTGAGGGAACCACGACGAAGGAGATCGCCACTGCTGCAGGGGTGACGGAGGCGGTGATTTTCCGCCACTTCCCTTCCAAGCACGCACTTTACATGGCTGTACTTGATTTCAAGGCGCAGTCCTGCGAATTACAGGAATGGATGACGGCGACCCGGGGCCTTATGGAGCGAAACGACGATGCCGGTCTCTTCCGCATGATCATGGCCGGGATTATGCGGGACTACCGCACCGATCCGCGCTACGAACGGGTCAAACTGTTCGCCGCCCTGGAGGGGCACGAGGTGGGGCTTGCGCACTATCGGCAATTCACTATTCCGATTGTGCAGGTGCTGGTGGAATACATTTCTCGGCGCCAGCAGGAGGGGGCAATTCGCGATTATCATCCTGCGGCGATTCTGGCGGCCGTTGCCGGGATGGCGCAGAACTACGCACAACTCACGCAGATGTTCGGTTTTTCGTGCGAAGGCCTGACGGACGAACAGATCATCGACGATTTCACCGACATCCTGATGAACGGAATTCAAAAAACATGATTCGACTTATCTTCATCCTGATCCCGGCAATACTGCTGTTCGCGGAAGGTTGTTCCCGTCAGAGCGTGGAGGCCTCCGCAACACGCCCCGCCGCGCAGACTATCCACATAACCACGGCGCAGGCGGAAATGCGGACGGTTCCCGCGGCCTTCGAAGTTACCGGCACGTTTGCGGCCGACGAGACTTCGGACATCGCTCCGCTGGTGGCCGGGCGCGTGATCGCGACGCCGGTGAACACGGGCGATTTCGTTCATCAAGGCCAGACCGTTTGCGAACTCGACCACCGCGATGCGCAGCTTCGCCTCGATCAGGCGCGTGCCCAACGGGATGAGGCCGCCTCCGCGCTAAGCCAGGCGCAATCGCGCATCGGCGTGGCGAGCGGAGCAAAGTTCGACCCGAACGCCATGCCCGAAGTGGCCGCCGCTCGCGCCAACTACGAATCGGCGGAAGCTCAGGCTCGGCTGGCTGCGACTGACGCAAAACGATACGAAAATCTGGTGGCCAGCGGCGATGTTTCACGCAGTGCGTACGACCGTGCGCACACCCAGCAGGAAACGGCAGACGCGCAGGCCCACGCGGCGCGTCAGCAGTACGAGGCTTCGCTCAACGGGGCGCGGCAGGGTTGGGGCGGCGTGGAAATGGCTCAGGCATCGCTGGAATCGGCTCGTGCGCAGCTTGCGCAGGCGGAGAAGGGGCTTGCCGACACCACCATTCGCGCCCCGTTCGATGGTTACATCACGGCGCGGCCGGTGGCGGCGGGCGAGTATGTCGCTCTCGCCAACAAAATCGCCACCATCGTGCGCATCGGCACTTTGAAGCTGGAATTGCAGGCGCCCGAGCAGCGTGCCGCGCTCACCCGAGTGGGCATGGCCGTGGCGGCACGCGTGTCCGCTTATCCCGGCCGCGATTTTGCCGGCAAAGTGACGGCAGTCAATCCGGCAGTGGATCCGAGCTCGCGCATTTTCATAGTTGAGGCCCGGTTCGATAATCCTGGCGCAGAATTGCGTCCCGGTATGTTCGCCACAGCGCATGTGGTGCTCCCCGGCGGCGAGAACGCGGTGTTCGTCCCGCGCGCCGCGGTGATTCGCGATAAAACCACCGACTCCTGGCAGGTGTTTACGGTGGACCATGGCGTGGCTCATCTGCGAGTCGTAATGGCGGGCGACGTTGAGGGCGGCGAGATTCGCGTCACGTCGGGGCTTAGCGGCGGCGAGACCGTGGCCACCAGCAATCAGGGCGAGCTGTTCGATGGCGCGCCGGTGCAGGTCAGGTCCTAGCGCGAGGATTATTCATCATGCACGCTCTCGCACAACTCTGCATCCGCCGGCCGGTCTTCGCCACCATGCTGATTCTGTCGCTGGTGGTGGTAGGCATCTTCTCGTACTTCAGTCTGGGCGTCGATCTGTTTCCGAAAGTCGACATCCCGTCGGTGGCGGTTATCGTGGCCGATCCGGGCGCGTCGCCGGAAGAGATCGAGACCGAGATCACTAAGAAAGTGGAAGACGGGGTCAATACCATCAGCCAGATCGACGAAGTTCGATCCACGTCATCAGAAGGGCAGTCCCTGGTGATCGTCACGTTTGAGCTGTCCAAGAACGGCGACGTCGCTGCGCAGGAGATTCAGAACAAGGTGAATCTCATCACACCGGACCTTCCGCAGAGCGCCAAGCAGCCGGTTGTGCAGAAGTTCGATCCGGACGCCGCTCCCATCCTGCAGATTGCCGTGTCCGCGCCGCGTTCCCTGCGCGACGTGACCATGATCGCCGACAAGCAGATCAAGCAAAAGCTGGAGAACGCCAAGGGCGTGGGCGAGATCACCATCATCGGCGGAGCTCGACGTGAGATTCACGTGCTGGTGGACCCCGACCGCTTGCGCTCCTACAGCCTCACCGCAGCCGACGTGTTCAACGCACTGCGCGTGCAAAACATGGAACTGCCGGGTGGCAACCTGAACGCCGGCGCGAAGGAGTTTACTGTTCGCACAACTGGCCGCGTGGCGAATCCGGATAAGTTCAATGAGATCACGGTGGCGAATCGCAATGGCTACACCGTGAAGGTGCGGGATATCGGGTACGCCGAGGACAGCTACGAAGAACCGCGCAGCTCGGCGCGTCTGGACGGCGTTCCGGCGGTCACCCTGGTGGTAGCCAAGCAGTCCGGCGAAAACACAGTGACCACGGCGAATGAGGTGAAGCGGCGTTTGCAGGAGATCTCCGC
>JBEKFB010000326.1:0-4712 GCA_050013535.1 Bryobacteraceae bacterium
CCACGCGAACCGGAAACCGGCCCTCGAAAACCCTGTTCCACGGATTGTGATGGCACACGGTAGTGACGCCGCTGATCAGATTCTTGATTCCTCCCCAGATGAGGCGTTCGCGCAAGGGAATCTCGAGCGCCTGTTTTATCGTTTCTCCGAACCTGCTGTGGATGTCGCTGGCCCATGCCGAAGCGCTCTCATAGCGGCCATTTCCGAGCCTTGGAAACAAATTGAACTCGAGATGATCGTGCGCGTTGATAAGCCCCGGAAGCATGAGATAGCCGCTGCAATCGATGCCCCGGCGTCCTGAAACAGGGCCCATGGTTCGGACCGCGCCATGCGCGATGCACACATCCATGCGGTCGGCCCGCTCCGGCGCTAAGGCGACGCGCGCCCCACGCAGAATCATATTCGCCTCCACAGCACCGCGAAAATCGCCGGGATGAGCCACATGCTGTCGAATATATTCACGCGCCCGCGCCGCTCAAACACCAGCCTCTCGGGTTCACCGAACGGCACTTCCGCGACTCGCTCCAGCCTCAGTCCCTCAGCGTGGGCAGCGGCCAGGTACTGCGCGACGGGGTGCGCGTGGTTTTCGATTTCATACACCTCATCGGCGCAGCGAAACGATCGTCTCCATCCAAGAGCGATGGCCTTCGGATGAATGTCGGTAATCAGGACGTGGCCGCCGCGGCGTGTGATGCGGGACAGTTCCGCAATTGTTCGCGAAGGCGAGTCCATGTAGCCGACCGCAAACGCGCAAACGGAAGAATCCGCCAATTGATCGGGAAACGGTAGACAACCCGCGTCCGCTTCTATGAGACGGTTGCGAATCGATTCATCCGAGGCCGCCAGCATGGGCGCACAGAAATCTGCTCCGAACGCGTGCGCACCGCGCTGCGCCGCATGAGCAGCCCAGCGTCCCGTTCCGCAGGCCACGTCGACGAAGGTCTGGCCGGCGAGATCGGGCAACCACGGCCTGACCGTTCTTTGTTCCAGCTCAAGGAGAGGATTCGGCGTGCCGTTGTACACAGCGGACCAAATCGCGTGACCCTCGCGCGCGCCGACCCGCATCACAGGCTCTCGAAACGCGGCTTGCGCAGGTTCATGAACTGTTGCGCCCACTCCAGCTCCAACGGGTACTCGTACACGCCCAGCTTGTACCGCCACGCGCTCAGCGATTGCAGCAGCACGCGGCCCCACCGGGGCAAGTGAATGTCCTGCATGGTGGGCCAGCGACAGTTCACAACCAGCTCAAAACCGTCGATCCGCCGCTTGACGCGTTGCGGCAGCCATGGCGTATTCGGCTCCGTTCGAATGACGAAGTTCACCCAGCGCTCCGTGGCCCATTCCTCCAGCGTGTCCGGGAAACGCACTTGGTCGCCGCCGCCGTACGATCCGTCCGGATGCGGCACGGGAATGTAATGTTGAACGATAATCTCTGAATCCGGATTCAGCTTCTTGATTTTGCGAATGAACTCGATGCTCTGCCGCGTGTCCCCTTCGGGGTCCTGCGGATTTCCTACGACGAACGAGAACTCCGGCACGATGCCGAATCGTCGAATGCGAGCGGCAAGCTCGAGCGTCTGTTCCGCGCGCAATTGCTTGTTCATCTGCCGCAGCGTTTCGTCCGATCCCGATTCCGCACCGAAGAAGATCATGGTGGCGCCCGCGTCGTGAAGTTTCTGGAGTGTGGCGTCGGAATATCGAAGTAGGATGTCGATTCGTCCCTCGCACCACCAGCGGAGGTTCATCGGCGCAACGCGCTCGCATAGCTCCACCGTGTAGTCCTCGCGCAGGAAAAAGTTATTGTCGTAAAATTGCACCGCGTTGATCCCATAGGTACGCTGCAGGTGCATCAGCGTGTTTGCTGTACGGGTCGGCGCTTCCATCTTTTGGCGCCCGTCGAACAGGGGCACCACACCGCAGAAACGGCACCGGAAAGGACATCCGATGCTCGCCTGATGCACCGCGGTCCGCGAGCCGAGGAATGTGCGGGCAATATACTTTTCGGGCGAGACCAGCCGATGATAGGGCAATTCCGGCAAGTCGTTTGGCGATTTCAACGCACCAGGCGCATTGTGGACGTGCAGCCCGAAGGCGTCTTTGAACGACAGGCCAGGGACTTGATACAGGTTCTTCCGTCCGCGGATCGCCTCAATTGCGCCAAGGAAGGCTTCTTCGCCCTGACCGCGCACCACCATGTCCACATAGTTCGCGTTCAAAGTTGCGTCAGTGTAGAGCGAAGGAAAGTATCCGCCCCAGAGAACGGGAACGGAGGGATGCCGCCGCCGGAATTCGCGGCACAACGAAACGGCCGAGACCATCTGCGGCCCCGGCATGACAGATACGGCCAGCAGCTCGATACCGCTCTGGGTGGCTATGCGTTCCAGCGTTGCGCCGGGATCTGAATCGAGGTTGCCATCGACGATTGCGTACTCCTCATGGCCTTCCAGCATCGCGGCGAGCGAGAGAACGGCCAGCGGAAAGCGCCGGTTCTGCGGGCGCGTGCTGCGGGGATGGAGCAGGACGATCATGTCCGCTCGCCAACGAATACCTGAAAACGCGACGGCGGACGCTTGCCTTGGAGCCACGCCTTGAGGGGGCGGGTGTGCCAGCGCCATCCGTACCACGGCGTGTACGCATTCCAGCGCAGGCCGCACCGGCGGCCGAGGGCCGCCAGCGTGACCTTATCCAGGTATTCGATGCCTCGGTGCGCATCGGACGCGAATCCGAAGCGTTGCTCATAAAGCCGTTTGCGCTCCTCCACCATTCGCCTGCCATGCTCCGGAAGCCTGTAAACAGGCGTGTCCACAATCACCACGGCGCCGTCGCACCGAAGAACCCGCATCACCTCGGTCAGCGTGCGCTCATAATCGGCCGAGTAGTGGAATGAGGCATTGAACACCGCTACCTCCGCCGAACCGGTGGCTACCGGAATGTTGTCGAATTCGGCCTCTATAACGGGAAATGCAGTTTGTGCGGTGTAATGCCTCGCTGCGCGCAGGCCGTCTCGCGAATCCGTGAAGATGTCCATGGCGATGGGGTGATGCCCCATGTTCGCCAGTCGCCATGACATCCAGCCGTTGCCCGCACCCAGATCGAGAATGCGCAGGCTGCGCCCTGCTTTTCGTGCAAGCGCTGGAATAACGCGGCGCTCCAGACAACGCCAGCTTTGCGCTCGAATGCGCCATTGGCTCGAAAGTCTTCCGCTGAGATCGCGATAAGGCAGTTCGAAATACCATGCGGCATCCTCAGCGCCGCGCCCCTCGGCGTTTCGGACCGTCGCGTACTCATTGAGGAACTGCCGGCGCGCTTCGGCTAGCATTCTGACCTCCGCTGAAACACGTAGACACGATGATCGCCGAGCGCCCGCAGACCCGGGAGATGAGCGAGCCGCAAATCCAGCCAGGCCGCGCGCTTCATCGTACGCGCGGAGAGATGCACGTAGGACGGTGGGACAAAGACGCCAGCGCCAGTGCTGTTGATGAGCTTGAAATCTCGTCGAAACGCCCGGCAGACCTCGCGCGCGGCCGGATAATACACGGCTATCCCAAGTGAAGATTGCACCGCCATTCGTGCCAGGCGCCGGAAAGCTTTACCTAGCTGTAGGAGCAAGCCGAACCACACCATTTCCCAGATGCACGTGCGATTCAGCAGGCACACCACAACATGTCCCTGCGGGCGCACAAGCTGGGCCATCGCTTTCGCCGCCTCGCGGAGATCCGCGATGCAGTTCAGCGGACCGAAATCGGAGAGGACGCCGTCGTACTGTGCGTGAATCCGATATAGCTCTTCCACCGGAAGCTGTGTCGCGGCGACGCCACGCGATGCCGCCATCCGCACCATTTCGCTCGAAGCATCGATCGCGCTGACGCGCACGCCGCGGTGCCTCAGGTGAACCGCGTCCTCGCCAGTACCGCACCCGATATCGAGAATCTCATCGCCCGGCTTAAACAGTGAATCGATCGCGCGCCAGACAATTCTCCGCTGCGCCCGGCCGTTTTCCGTGCCCGTCCACAACGCGTCGTAGGCCGCGGCGATGCGATCGAAGGGAGCGGGCGCCGTCACGCCTCCACCTCATGCATGGCTTCGGCAAGGGCGGCTCGCGCGGCCGCGATGCGCGCGATATCGGGAAGCGGCGAAGTCTCCGCGCGCAACAGCTCATCCGCGAACTGGTAATAGCGGCGCGAATGCCGCTCGCGAACCGCGATGTCACGATCTGTCGACTCGCGCCACGTGCCGATATTCACCAGCTTCGGACGAATCTCTTCGTAGTAAGGCGTTCCTCGAATCGGATAAGACACAGTGGTGAGGCACACCTCCGGGCTACACTTCTTCACGTGTGCGATGGTTGCTTCGACGTCGTCCATCTGCTCGCCCTCGTAGCCCCACATGATGAACATCCCGGTTTCGATTCCCGCAGCCCTGCACATGTTCACCGCCTTCTGCACCTGCTCAACGGTGACGCCGCGCGCCATGGCATCGAGTATCCTCTGGGAGCCACTCTCCGATCCAATCCACACCCGCAGGCAGCCCAGTTCAGCGAGGGTGTCCACGACCCGTTCGTTCACGCGGTCGGCGCGCGTTATGCATTCGAAAGGAACATGCAATCCACGGCGGCGCATCTCGTTCGCATACGTGAACAGCCATCCGTGATGAATTGTGAAAACATCGTCGGCCATCCACAGCATGTCCGGCCGATATTGCCCGAGCAGGTG
>JBEKFB010000327.1:0-4697 GCA_050013535.1 Bryobacteraceae bacterium
GTGAAGCCCCTGGCCGTATGGAACGGAACATGCGACGGCAGCGACAACGCGTAGGGGTCCACCACCGCATCCACCACAACGGGACCGCCCTGGTGTGCAAGCGCCGCGGCAAGCCCTTCTCTCACGTCACCGGGTTCTTCGATGCGTATGCCCTTCGCGCCCATCGCCTCGGCGACTTTTGCGAAATTGGGATTTTTGAAATCGACGCCGAACGGGACCACGCCGGCCTCCTGCATCTCGATGTTGACGAAGTCGAGCGATTCGTTGTTGAGGACGATCTGAACCACCGGTGTTTTCCTCTGCACTTGCGTGAGCAGGTCGCCCAGGGCGAGCATGGTGAACCCGCCGTCGCCGCACAAAGCGATTGTCTGGCGGCCGGGGAATGCAAGTTGGGCGCCGAATGCGTTAGGAGCGGCGTTCGCCATGGAGGCCCACGAAAATGAGCCGAAGATTCGCCGGTTCGTCCCGCCCCTCAGATGCCGTGCCGCCCAGATGCAGGCCGTGCCGGTGTCCACGAAAAACATCGCGTCCTCGGAAGCCAGCTCGCCCAGCGCCGCCACCAGAAATTCCGGGCGAATCGGCTTGATGCCCGGTCCTTTATCCACGTAATGTTGCAGGAGCTCGTGGAATGAGTCAGTCTCGGCGACGTGTTTTTCGATAAATCGGCTGTCGGTTTTATCGCTGACTTTGCCGAGCAGAGCGGTGACAGTCGCCTTGATGTCGCCCACCAGCCCCAAATCGACGGCTGTCCGCCGTCCGATGTGTTTAGGATTCCTGTCGACCTGGACCTTCTTAACATCGTCGCCCGGCAGAAATTCCGAGAACGGAAAGTCGGTGCCGAGCATCAGCAACAGATCCGCATCGTGAATGGCCTTATAGGCTCCGCCGTAGCCGAGGAGCCCGGTCATCCCGACGGCATTCGGATTGTCATGCTCCAACCATTGCTTTCCCCGAAAGGAATATCCGACCGGCGCCTTTAGTCTGGACGCGAGCAGCAGCACCTCATCGCGCGCATCGCGGCAGCCGTCGCCGCCGAATATCGCCACCTTCTTCGCCGTCTCGATCATTTCGGCCAGCTTGTCGAGATCCGCATCCGCTGGACGAAACACGGGCGGAGCGGGGATGGCGACCTCATGCGAGGAATGGTCCGGCGCGTTCGCCGATGCGATGTCGCCCGGCATGGAGATCACAGTGGGCCCCTTTTCGACAACGGCGGTGAGAATCGCGGTGGTGACCACGGACCGCACCTGTTCGGGGTTGACCACTCGGCCGACGTAGAGGCAGGCGGTATCGAAAAACTTGTACGGGTTCAGTTCTTCGAGGGCGGCGGTGTCCATGATTCCGGTCTCCACATCGCCGGCGATGGCGATGACCGCGGCCCCCTCCTTGCGTGCGTCCATCAGTCCGTTGAAAAGGTGCGTAACGCCTGGGCCGGCGGTTCCGCAAACAACCACGGGATTGCCGCTGAAGTAGGCATCCGCAACCGCGGCGAAGACGCCATATTCTTCATGACGAACGTGGATAAACTCGATTTTCCCGTTGCGCCGCAGCGCGTCGATCACCGGGTTCAGCGCGTCTCCAACGATGCCGTAGCAGCGTTTTACGCCGGCCCTGGCCAGCATTTCCCACATGACATCCGCAACCTTTTGCGCCATGCGACACTCCTTGTTAACAAACTCACTCTCGCAGCCGGCGACCGTGCGGCGCACAGCATGCGTCTAAGACTTCCCAGTAGTCCAAGTCATTTCATTTTGACTGTTTGCCCTGATTGTCCACGATGCGGCGTAGCCATCCTGGCAGCTTGAGGCACTGAACGAAGCGGCTACCAGCCCGCCCACTGGTAAACTTGGGATTTGAAAACAGCCATTATCGGTCTGCCCATGGTGGGCAAGACTTCTCTGTTCACCATCCTCACGGGCGTGCATGAGGCGGCGCGTGTCGGCTCGCTTGAAGCCCGCGTTGGCGTGACGAAGGTCCCGGATTCGCGGCTTGCGGCCCTCGCGTCCGTCTTCGATCCGAAGAAGATCACCCACGCCACCGTTGAGTATCTCGATTTCCCGGCCATCTCGAAGGAAGCTCTGCGCGACCCCAGTTACCTGGCGAGCCTTCGGGTGGTAGATGCTCTGGCGCACGTCCTGCGGGTTTTCCAGAGCGATGTCGTGCCGCACGAGAAAGGCTCCGTGGATCCGCTGCGCGACCTCGACGATGTCGACACCGAGTTGATGCTCAGCGATCTGGTGGTGGTTGAGAAGCGCCTCGAGCGCCTGGAGAAGGATCGTAAGAAGATCAAGAACCTGGAGCTGGATCGAGAGTTCGAGTTGCTGGAACGTTGCCGGGCGCTGCTGGAAAAGGGAACCGCTCTGCGTATGCTGGAACTTTCCCCCGACGACGAAAAGCGCATCCGCGGATTTCAATTTCTCTCGCAGAAGCCGATGCTGGTGGTGCCGAATCTGGGCGAGGTGGAAGCCGCGCGCCTCCACGAGATCGAGCAGGATTATCGCGATGGGCCCCTCGCCGGCCGCAGCCAGACAGAAGTGGCGGCCATTTGCGGCAAGGTGGAAGCGGAACTGGCCGAACTGCCGCCCGAGGAACAGGCCGAGTATCTAGGCAGTTATGGCTTGAAGGACTCAGGCCTCGAAAGGCTCATCGCCGCGACGTACCGGCTGCTTGGCCTGATGTCTTTCCTGACCGCCGGCGAAGACGAGGTTCGCGCGTGGACCATCCCCATTCACAGCACGGCGGTGAAAGCGGCCGGCGCCATCCACAGCGATTTCGAGAAGAAATTCATTCGCGCCGAGGTGGTGAACTGGCAATCGCTGGTGGATCACGGCGGCTACGCCGGCGCCCGCGAAAAGGGCCTGCTGCGGCTCGAGGGCAAAGAATACATCGTGCGCGACGGAGATGTGCTGGTGATCCGGCACTCGTGACCCGCTACTCCGTGCCGGAGCGCAGCATCTTTCCCGTTCGCAGATAATACTCGAGCTGCTCGGTGAGTTTGCGATTTCGGTCGGGCGCGCGATCGTTAATGTGCGCGTTTCCCTGGTCGGAGAGGCCGGTGAAGATGTGCGTCCACGTAAGGCTGGTGCCGGCCGTGGTTCGCTGCAGGTTGACGTCGAGACGCGTCGCCATCACCGGGTTTACCACGATGAACCCGATTTTGTTCGGCGCGTCATATCGGGTCACGTACCAGGTGGACACGCCATGCGGGCTGCTCGTCTGGAAAATACAGTTTTCTTCAGCCACGCCCGATTGGCTGAAAATCATGGTGCAGGACCACCCCTCCACCCAGTCATATTCGCGAACGGGACAGAGCAGAGAGAACACGGCTTCGGGCGGAAAGTTCAGTTCGTGCGTCGATTCAGTTCTCGCTCTCGCGCCTCGAAAACCCGTAGTGGAACCGCCATCAACAATCGTGCCGGCGAAGCCGATACCTCCCAGCGTTGCCAGAAACTCGCTGCGTTTCATAACCACCTCCAGCCCTGACTGTGAACTATGAAGCGGTAGACGAGTCAAGGGCTTTTTGCGCGGATTGGAGATAATCTGGGTTCGTGAAGCGCCCGCTTCTTAAGAACCTCTTAGTCGCGCTCGTGGTGGCCTCGCCGAGTATAACCGCGGCCGCCGCCGAGTCAGCCCAACCGATCTCGGACGGGGCGTTGCGCCTTGAAGCTCTGCGAGCGATTTTCCCTGGTATGGAGGTCTCCCCCGATCGCAACGCGAAGAAACCCGAACGCCGACGACCAACGCCGGGCGAGATGTTCTTCCCGGACGCTCTCGCCGATGAGGATGTCTATCGAGTGGTTGGCAAGGCGCTGAATGAGGCGGAAAAGGGAGCGTCCGAGGATATTAGTGTCCGAACATTCTCAGACACCCGACAGGTTCGGTTCAGGCTTTTCGGATGGCCCGGCGAAAATGGCGCCGGATTGCTCGCAGTTCTGCAATATGACTTTCTGGGCGCCAGACCGGCGATGGCGTGCTTGTCCATTGGCCTGTTGGCCCACCTGGTCAAGGATTCGAAAGACTGGCAGGTTCACAATGAGTATTTGCTCGACATGATGCACCACTCGTCACTACAGAAAATCGATCTGCTGGATCTTACGGGGCGTGGAAAAATCGAACTCCTGATCGAATCGGACGGCGGCGGTGCGGGATCAGCATGCAGTACCCTGCAAGTCTTCGACCTGAATCACGGCAGATTTGATGAGCTTGTGAATACCTACTCGAGACTGGTGTACATGACGGATGACTGGTTCGCGCAGGTTCTGGATATTGGCCGGACTCGGCACACTCACGGGCAACGGTTCTGCTGCGTCAAGACGACTTTGTTTGAGAACGGCAAGTGGTTTAAGCCGGAACGCGTCACCCATCCGTGCTACGGGCGCGGCGACGGTGTTGATGCGGACGACGTGAACGAGCGGAACAAGCTTCTTACTCCCCTACACTAAGCGTCCGCATCGCCCGCCGATGATCCCGTGCGATATTGTTTCGGGGGGCACCCTGAGCGAAGACGTCTATGATCTGGTTCCCTATCCTGGGCACGCGTACCAGAGCGCCCATCCCGATGCTATGGCCGTCGCGGCCACGCTGTTCGGCATGGAGCCCGCGCCGGTGGAGCACTGCCGCGTCCTCGAAATCGGATGCAACCAGGGCGGCAACCTTATTCCAATGGCCTTCGGGCTTCCCAACAGCGACTTCACCGG
>JBEKFB010000328.1:0-4668 GCA_050013535.1 Bryobacteraceae bacterium
TGGCGAGGTTGTGCGAATGCGGCGTTCGGCGCTGGACTTCCGGGGTGGAACACAATCGATGTCGTTGACGCAACTTTCGGCGATCCTGGCGGCCGCCACCCAGCCGTTTTTTGCCGATTTTGCCGGCAGGCGTTTCATCCAGCTCTATTTGTACGTTCATCGCGTGGACGGGCTGCGTTTCGGGGTATACAGGCTCTGGCCCGAGACTGACGAGTTGGAGCCGATTAAGATTGGCGACCAGTGCGTCGTGGCCGCGGGCCTAAGCCTTGGGCAGGACCTCGCCGGCAACGCATGCGTAGCGTTCTCGATGATCGGCGATCTCGATCGTGCCACCCGCGACTACGGCGACCGCGGTTATCGCTACGTGCATTTCGAAGCAGGCGCCATTGGCCATCGCATGTATCTTGCTGCGGAAGCGCTCGGGCTGGGAGCCACCGGCATCGGCGCGTTCTACGACGAGGAGGTGCACCGTTATCTCGGCCTTGCGCCCGAGCAGGGACAGGTGGTGTACCATTTTGCGATCGGTTACCCGGTCTTCGATTCGCGCCTTGAGGCATGAGATCGCCATGACAGGCATTCTGGTGCATGGCGACAATCACTTCATCGCGCGTGGTCCATTACCGGACCGCGAGGCCGCGCTCGCACTTGTTCGACACTGGTCCCTCATTCAGATTGGAGCGACGACGCCGAGTCCGCTTGATCAATGGCAAATCGTCTCCCGAGAGTTCCGAGAGAACCTGGAATGGGCGGTCATCGTACCGGGAGACGGTGAGATATCCTCCGCGGTAACGCAGTTGCTGGACGAGCTGTCAGCGCGGGGAATTACCATCCACCACTCCCTTCTCGGGCCCTGGACGGATTCCTCGTGAGATAATCCCTGCTACTCTGCTGGTCCTTCATCGCCGACAGAGTACTTAGGGCTGGAATCCCCGATGGCCAACACTGGCTTCAAGTCCGTCGACGATTACATTGCCTCGCAACCCGAGGCCGTGCGGAGCATACTCGGGCGCGTGCGCGGCGCGATCCGCAACGCTGCACCGGGAGCCGGCGAAGACGTCTCGTACAGGATGCCAACGTACACGCTGCATGGTTATCGCTTGCTTTGTTTTGCTGTGTGGAAGCAGCACTACTCGATCTACGCAGCCACTGAGCAGGTGGTTGCGGCGTTCCGGACCGAGCTTGCAGCGTACGAGATCGATAAGGGCACCATCCGCTTCCCGCTCTCCGAGCCCGTCCCCGTGAAGCTGATTGGACGCATCACCAGATTCCGCGCGAAAGAAATCGCCGAGCGCGAAAGCGCCGCGCCGATGAGGCGCCAGACCCGTTATGTCGACTGACTTCTCGATTTCGAGAATAGGACCCGAGTCGGACTGATCCGGCATGCGCTACTTGGCCATGTGGGTCAGTCCAAGCGGGTGTATACTCTCCTGAGCCGGGCGCTGTTCGTGGCTGCTCCGGCGGACAGGGAGGAACAAGATGGCCTGGTTAACGTGGATCGTACTTGGGTTGATCGCGGGGTTCATCGCCAGTAAGATCGTGAACAAGAGAGGCGAGGGGCTGCTCCTCGATATTCTTCTGGGCATCGTGGGTGCGGTGGTCGGAGGGTGGGTCTTCAGCGCATTCGGCGCGCACGGCGTGACCGGATTGAATCTCTACAGCGTCCTGGTCGCGGTAGCCGGCGCAGTGCTGGTCCTGATCATCTATCACGCCATCCGGCGGGTGTGATAGAAAGGGCGACACAAGACCGGGAAGGAGAGCACAAAAATGAAACGCAAACTCACAATCTTATTGATTGCGGCGCTGGCCGCCGCTCTCGGATCGTATGCCTTCGGTGGAATTCAATTCTCGGTGAACATCGCACCGCCCCCCATCGCTGTTTTCGATCAACCCGCCTGTCCTGGCGACGGGTACATTTGGACGCCTGGCTATTATCAGTACGGCGACTACGGCTACTACTGGGTGCCTGGTCAATGGGTCATGCCTCCCAGCGTGGGACTTCTCTGGACGCCCGGTTACTGGGGCTTCGCCGGCGGCAGCTACGTCTGGCACGAAGGGTATTGGGGACCGCAGGTCGGCTTCTACGGCGGTATTAATTACGGCAACGGCTACTTCGGCTCAGGCTTCACCGGCGGACGTTGGGAGGGGGGCGTGTTCCGGCATAACACTGCCGTCTCGAACGTGGACGCCAGGAACGTGCACAACACTTACGCCGACCCCACGGTGCTTCGAGAAGTCAAAGGCCCGAATCACGCATTCAACGGTAAAGGCGGAATCAAGGCACAACCATCGCACGATGAAACGGCGGCGAGCCGCGCGCCTCATCAGGGCCCCACGCCGGACCAGGTCTCTCACGCCCAGGAGGCCCATAATAACCATCTGGCGGCTCACGGGAACGCACGCAGGTAAAGGAGGGCGTCGGCGGACCGGGCGCTCGTGTCGGGGATGATTCGGCCGCTATGCGAAGAAGGTTGAATGTAATAGTCTGGGTCGTAATTGGGCTGCTCATCGTGGGGACCACGATATGGATGGTCTGGGGCAGAAACCAACCTCGAACGCATTCCATTTGGGCGCCTGATGAAGAATAATCCTGGCCCTGGTTTAATCCCAGTTCTTTACTTGCGGCCATAACGTGCTCAGGGGTTGCTTCATCCCCTCGCAGTAGTACACATCGAAATGTTGGTACGGCATCGAGTATGGGTGCCACACTCGCGCCACCTTTCGAAATGTAGTGAAGATCTCAGCCAGCCGCTCCGGCCGCTCGTCCATTACGATCATGCTTTCGCCCGTGAAGCCACGCGGGCCCCACAGATAATAGCTCTGGTGTCCGCTGATGGCGCTGCCTTCGGGAATTCCGAACTTCG
Source organism: Bryobacteraceae bacterium (assembly GCA_050013535.1). GTDB lineage: Bacteria > Acidobacteriota > Terriglobia > Bryobacterales > Bryobacteraceae > CAWACP01. The sequence continues at coordinate 2,862 of JBEKFB010000328.1, forward strand.
GGCCGAAAAGGTCGATGGCGCCTGCCTGCCCGTAATTCTGCCCGAAGACAGCGGTTCTGGCGCGCACGGCAGGAGGCAGGCTGTTGTATGCGTCGGCAACCGCGGCCGCCATCTCTTCCCAGCCGAACTGGTCGGCAAACAACTGCGGGAGCGGCCCCAGACGGTGATTCTCGATGCGCGGTTGTTGCAGGTGTGTGGCCGCCGCGTAACGAATGTAGGTCTCGGGCGGCAGCAAGGGAAGCAGCGTGGGCGCCAGCAGGGCGCCCATCAGCACCATCAACGACACATACACCGGCTTGATCCACTGCGCGCGGGCTCCTGCCAGCCATCGTTCCCAGGCCACGCTGCCGGCCGCGAACAGAACCGGGTATGCGGGGAACAGGTAGTAGACGCGGGGGCTGAACACCATGATGACCCCGGCGGTCACCGCCCAGGCCCAGCCGAGCACGCGAAACTGCTTCCCATCCTGGTGGAAGAACAGATACCACAAGCCCGCCAGCCAGATGGGCGCGCTCAACGGCAGCATCGCCAGGATCTCCTCGCCGAAAAACGTCAGCGGTGAGAGTCCCACGTCCCGTCCACTGCGGCGGATATTGGCCTGCAGTTCCAGAAAAGGGAAGTGGTTTTGGATGTTCCACAGCAGATTGGGCAGGAAGATCAAAAACGCAATCGCGCCCCCTGCCCAGAACCACCGCGAACGCAGCCATCGGCGCTCGCGCGTCAGTGCCAGCCCCGCCACAATGCCGAAGCCGAAGATCAGCATCGAATACTTGTTCTCCAGGCCCACGCCCGCCAGCACGCCGAACCCGAGCCAGAGCTTTGCGTTCCCGGTCCGGATGATCCGCATCACCAGGTAGGCGCAGCCCATCCAGAAAAGAGGCTCGAACGTGTTCATGCTGAGAAAATGATCCAGAGCCAGCATGCCGGGGGCCAGCAGTACACAGAGCGCAGCCAGCCCCTGCGCGAAACGGCGGCCACCGAGCTCGCGCGCAATCAGGCCCGTCAATAACACTTTGGCCGCGCCGGAAAGAGCGGGCAGGAAGCGGATGGCCGAGAGCGAATCGCCCAGCAGCGCGCGCTCCAGCCACGCCACCAGCGCGATCAGCGGCGGCTGATCGACGTAGCCCCAGGCGAGGTGACGGGCGCAGGCCAGATAGTAGAGCTCGTCAACGAAATAACCGTAATAGCGGCCCGCGTACAAGTGCAACGTCAGTTTCACTGCCGCGATTACCGCAACGACGAGGCCGGCCCCCCAAAGCCAGCGCTTTCGCGATGAGGGATGGGATTCGGATTCGGCTTCGGTCACGACCTACATTTTAGTGTCAAGTCTGAAGAGGTTCCGAATGGCCGCGAAAACTTCCACGAAACGTGTACGGACTGTTGGACTGATACTGCACCGCCGCCCTCCGCCCCAGTGCCCGCCTTCACGGACCGTCGGAGGGCGATGCGGCCTTCCGTGAGCGCTCGGCCATGAAAACTCCGTATGCGACAAAAAATGCGCCAAAACCTGCGGACTTGATGTCGACCGGATCGCTCATTAGTGCCCATGTCCCCAACGCCAGACCAATGACACAAAGCGTCGACCCGAGCCATAACTGAGGTCGGTGACCGCTTCCTGCCCTTCCAGTGCCAGACGGACTTTTCCCGTACCTGAATCCGGCCCACGCCGCTGCGTTCGCCGCGATAACTGCCATTGGTAGCGATACCAAGGTGATCAACCCACTGGTGCGTCCGGTGATCCACCCAAGCATGCCTGTGGCTAGCACACTCACGTTCAGTGTCGCGTAGATCACCACCCTGCCCCTGC
>JBEKFB010000329.1:0-4665 GCA_050013535.1 Bryobacteraceae bacterium
GCGCGCCCGTGCACGGCGTTCAGGCCGTGCGACGCACTCATGAAATAAGCCGGCGTCTTGGCCGAGCAGCCAATGCCTGAGAACTTCATGACGCTCCACGGCTCCACGCCGAGTTCCCAGAATGCCTCGGTAATGCGTTCGGTGATAGCGTTGTGCCCGCAGCCCGCGCACAGCGTGCTCTTTCCGCCACGATAACTCAGGATCTCCAGCTCAATGTGATTGAGCTTTCTTGCGATCGGTGGCGCGGTGCTCATAACTCCTCCTGCTTCACGATCTCGTCCCGCAGAGATTGTGCGTCCACCGGAAGCCCGCTGTAGTAGCGAATGCTGCGCAGCTTCGCCGCGCGCTCGTTAGTCACGTCGAGCTTCAGCAGCGAGAACAACTGCCCGTCGTGATTCTGATCGATGACGTACACACGGGCGTGCCGGTCGATGAAATCGCTCACTTCGGCGCCGAATGGGAACGCCCGGACCCGCAGATAAGCGGCGCGCAGACCATGCTCCCGTTCAAGCTGATCGCGGCACTCTTCGGCAGCATAGCGGGTAGTGCCGCAGCACAGAATGCCCACCTCCGCGCCAAGCCTCGGCTGCTCCTCGCATGCAGGCACTTCGCGCCGCATAACATCGAACTTGTGGGCCAGCCGGTCCATGTTGCGCATGTAATCTTCCGGCTTTTCGCTGTATTGCGCCTTCTCGTTGTGCCCGCTGCCGCGCGTAAAATACGAGCCCGCGTGATGTTTCGTGCCCGGCAGAGTGCGATAGCCCACTCCGTCGCCATCCACGTCTTTGTACCGCGCGAAGCTGCCCAACCGGTCAAGCTCTTCTTCGCTCAGCACCTTGCCTCGGCGGATGGGCTCCTCGGGATACGGGAATGGATCGGCCATCCAGTTATTCATGCCGAGATCCAGGTCGCTGTTCACGAACACCGGCGTCTGGAAGAACTCGGCGAGGTCAAAGGCCTGCTGCGCCATGGTGAAACATTCCTCGGGCGAGGAGGGAAACAGCACGGGATGGCGAACGTCGCCGTGCGACAAGTAAGCATTCTTCAGCATGTCGCCCTGCATGGTGCGCGTCGGCAGTCCGGTGGACGGCCCCACGCGCTGCACATCGAAAATCACGGCGGGAATCTCGGTGTAATAGGCGTAGCCCACGAACTCGGCCATCAATGAAATGCCGGGACCCGACGTGCAGGTCATCGCGCGCGCGCCCGCCCAGCTCGCGCCAATCACCATGCCGATGGCGGCCAGTTCGTCTTCGGCCTGAACCACCGCATAAGTAGCCTTGCCGGTTTCCTTGTCGATACGATGCTTTCCGAGATAACCAATGAGGGATTCGGCCAGTGACGACGAAGGCGTGATCGGATACCACGTCAGCACCGTTACCCCTGCAAACAGGCACCCCAGCGCCGATGCCGCGTTGCCATCGATGATAATCTTGCCCGCGGTCTTGTTCATCCGCTCAATCCGGAAAGGATCGGATTTCGTGAACGTCTTCTCGGCGTAATCGCGTCCCGCCAGCACGGCGTTCCAGTTCATCTCCGCGGCTTTGGCTTTGCGCGCGCCAAATTGCTTGAGCAGCGCCTTGTGGATCTCGTCGAAATCGATCCCCAGCAGCCACGCCACCACGCCGTCATAAATCATGTTGCGAACCAGCTTGCGCAGCTTCGCCTCGGGACAAACCGGCCCAACCAGCTTGTCGAACGGCACCGGGTAAAAGTGCAGGTCGTCGCGGAGCGCGTTCAGCTTCAGCGGCTCGTCATAGACAATGGCTGCGCCCGGCGGCAGATTCATCGCGTCGTCGGTTGCGGTCTCAGCGTTCATAGCGACAAAAAACTCGCTGTCGCGGCGTCGTCCTACGTAACCGGCGCCGCTTACGCGGATGGTAAACCACGTGGGCAGGCCGGCAATGTTGGATGGAAACAGATTTTTCCCGGATACGGGAATGCCCATCTGAAAGATGGAGCGCATCAACACACTGTTGGCAGTCTGACTACCCGATCCATTGACGGTGGCGACCTGAATACTGAAGTCGTTCACTACGCTGCGGAGGGGGTCGAACTGCGCGGACGAAGGGGCTGATGCGACAGGGACTACCTGGTCTGTCGGCAAACTCGATTCTCCTTCACGGTCTTATCTACCAGTATACGCTTCGTTTTCACTTTGTTTTGTGGGCCAGCAGGCGTCTGATGGGTTCGTTATCAGCGTACACCTGCCAACTGGCCACCCGTCCATCGCGGATCTCCGCGCGCCATGCCGCGGGTGTCTGCCAGTGGTTCTCCGGAGGGACGTGACCGTCGACGGCCAGTGTGCCCTGGGCCGTGCCCACCATAATCACGACGGGATCGTTGCTATACGTCTCGTGGATCGCGATCATGTAATCGGGCACCATTCCGAAGTAGCCGATCCAGCCTTTGCGCATGGCCTCCCGGCCTTGAACGCGGTTGCCCAGCGAATCGATGAAGACGTGATCCTCGGTCATAAGCGCGGCGAGATCGTCGACGTTGTGGAGATTGATGGCATCGCCGAACGCGCGCGCAACGCTCTCGGGCGATTCCGGAGAAGCCGACATAAACAGCGATTGTAGCGAAGGGTGGGGCACGCCAGGCGGCTCTGATTTCCCGAGAATCTTTTCGGTTTCCTGTTCGAGGCGCTCTTCGGCCAGGCGCCAGGGCAGGTACGCACGAACCACACCGTTGCCATCGATGAAGACAAAGGTGGGTGTGCTGGAGCCGCCGTAGCGGAGCATAGCTTCCGTGGAAACGATCACCGGCACGTCGGCGAGTTCCTTGTACGACGTGCGCCACACTTCGGCTGTCTTCGCGCGGTCGGCGGCTGCATCATCGTCGTCGTAGACGCGGGTGATGGCGGCGAGCTGAATACCGCGCCCGCGATATTTTTGCCAGAAGCGCGCGAGTGCGGGCTCCTCGCCCAGACAGTCGCTGCAATAATTTGCCCACAGGAAAAGAATGGACGGTTTACCGTTCGCCGGCTTCCACGAGGTTCCGTCGTCGGCCGTGATCGCGGGAGCTGGCTGCCCGGCGAGCGCGATGAGATTGCGACGCTTGTATAAACGGCAGCGAAAGGACACCGGCGCCTCGGCGTGGATCTTGAGCTGGCTGTCAATGAAGTCGGCCGCATCCGGCTTGCGGCCCCGCTCCTCGAGCACCTGCGCGTGTACCTCGATAGCCGACCCGAGCGCGTACAGGAGATCGGAGTCAGTGGCGTGAGCGGCCATCTCGCGTGCAAGGGCGCTGTAGCGCTCGGCTGCAGCCCAGTCATGCATCAACGCTGCGCCGCGCGCCACCCAGGAAGCCGCCACGATGTAGACGGCGTCCGTCCCGGCGCTGGTTTTGTACTCCTCCAGCAGGGATTCGGCACTCGGCAGATCGCCTGCCGAAAGCTTGAACCGAATCGAACGGACCACCGGATTCTGCGTCGCCGGTTGCTGAAGCGGAGGCGATTGGGCTGATTGCTCTGCCGTTTGCGCGATGGCGAACGGGATGAAAAGGAGTGCTGGCAACAGGAGGCGAATTTCAATCATGAGCGGTCATCGTATCAGACGAGGGAGTGATACGTTTCGGTAGGCGCAGCCTCGACCGTTAGTGCTGTTGAGGCGCAGGCTCGGGATATTCTTTCGCCTTTTCGGGTTCGTTCAGCGCGGTGTAGGCCTCGCGCAGGTCCTTGCGGGCGGCCCGGAGGAATGAGTCCGTGGGATTCGACTGTTTGATCAGAATCCTATAGCCGGCGAGCGTTTGGGCCTCGGCTTCCTGGTAGCGTTCCTGCCGCAGCAGCGTGCGCCCCAGCTTGACGTGCGCGATGCCGGTGTTGATGTGGTCGGGTCCCTGCGTCGCGATACAAATGCGGAGGGCCTCGCGAAGCAGAGGTTCGGCGCGAGCCCACTGCTTGCGGTTCATGTACACGCTGGCCAGATTGGCCATGCCCACGGCTACCTGATAGTGATTGCGGTCGTGATAAATGGCTTCGTAGGTAGCGATCATGCGCTGGAACTGGCGTTCCGCATCGTCGAACCGCCCCTGTTTCACCGCCACGCTGCCAAGTTCATTGACCAGTTCCGCCACCGTTGGATGCGCATTCCCGTACAGTTGTTCACAAATCGCCAGCGCACGCTCCAGCGTCTGGGCCGCTTCGTCGTAACGATCCTCGTACAAGATTGCGCGGCCGAGGGCCGTGAGACTGTCCGCCGTTTGCGGATGATCGTTGCCGTAGTAATTTTGGTTGATCGTGAGCGCTTCGCGTGCCAGCCGCTCAGCGTCGCTGTAGAAGCCCAGATCCTGCTGGACCTGGGCGAGACTGAGCAGATCGATGGCGACGGTGGGGTGTTGGTTGCCCAGGAGCTGGCGGTGCATAGCCAGCGCGCGCTGATACAGTGATTTTGCGGTATCGTCATTGCCAGCGTCTGCGTTGTTGATGGCAAGGTCGCGCAAAGCCGTGGCGAGTTCCGGCGTGGGAATACCGGATGCGGATTCAAGTTTCACGTCCTGCTCCAGAATGCCGGTCGCTTCGGTGAACTTTCCGCGAGCCTGCAGTACCTCGCCAAGCCCGAGCAGGGCTTTGCTCACCGCAGCGTTGTCGGGTGGGCGAAGGCTTCTCGCTTTCTCGAGGGCATCGCGTTCCCACCGCTCGGCCTCATCCAGCTTTGTCTGGCT
>JBEKFB010000330.1:0-4651 GCA_050013535.1 Bryobacteraceae bacterium
GCGATGTCCGACATTTCCTTTATGTTCCATGACCGGGTCCTGCGCTGCCTCAGAGGCTCCGGCTGCTGTACCCGATGGAGCAGAAATGGAGCAGAAAGGGAGCAAAGCTGTCCGGGCTGTCGGGACATGTAGCAATTGTGGAGCAAGAATGGAGCGCGCCGACTCAGACGTGAGCGCCACGAGTCGGCGCAATCCAAACGATGTTCTTGCAATGCCCAGGAATGAACCAGCGAAAAAACCCCGGTTCCAGGCTTTGCTGGTACCGATCGGCCTGGCTCCTTCTTTTTACCGTAAAACCACACCGTAACCTACGCCGCCATTACTGCCTGGCAAAAGCGATCCGGCCGCACTATGGCTGCATGAGAACCCGTGACGTTTGCTTCGCGAGCCTCCTGGTGATGGCAACGGCGGGTGTTCGGGGCGAGAGCATGTCACCCGTCCCGACTCCCCAGCAAGCCAGAAACCTGAACAATCTTGGCAGTATCTATTTCGACCGGGGCGATTGCGGGCGCGCCGAATCGGTGTTTTCCCAATCGGCGGCCATGGGAGAGCCGGAGGAGCTTTTTCAGCAAGCCCTGCGCGTTGATGCGGAGAAGCTCCGGCCCGTTCATCCGCGAGTTGGCGCCGATCTCAATAATCAAGAGCGGTGAACCATGCGACGCTTTTTCTCGAAGCTCAAGAACGTTTTCAGTCACGGATCTGCCGAGCGTGACCTGACGCGCGAAGTGGATGCGCATCCGGCAATGCTTCAGGACGAATTTGAACGCCGGGGCATGAAACCCGCGGATGCGCGATTCGAAGCTCGGCGTTCATATGGCGGCGTGGAGCAAGCCAAGGAGCCGCATCGCGAGGAACGTTCCATCCCCTGGCTCGAACAAACCTTGCAGGACGTTCGTTACGCCGTGCGCACTCTGCTCAAGACGCCCGGATTCACCATCGTCGCGCTCTTGACGCTGGCCATCGGCATTGGTGCGAACATCGCCATATTCACGGTGGTCAACGCCGTCCTCCTGCGCCCGTTGCCGTTTCCCGAGCCCGAGCGCTTAGTGCGCGTTTATGATGACTTAAATGGCACAAGCTCGAAGGACGTTGGCCTGTCCGTTCCGGAACTCGACGATCTGCGGGATCGTTCCGGGCTATTCGAGAGTGTGAGCGCGATTTTTCCGACAAGTACGGCGCTGCGAGGCGGCGATCGCACCGAGCGCATCGAGGCGCTGGGAACTTCATTCGACTATTTCCGCCTGCTCGGGGCCAGCGCGGCGCTGGGACGCGTGATCGAACCCTCGGATGCGGTCCCCGGTTTCACCGAAGCAGTGGTCATCAGCGACGGACTTTGGCGCCGTCAATTCGGCGCGGATCCGCATGTCCTTGGCCGGCGCATCCTGGCGGATGAAGACGGTTACACGATTGTCGGTGTTATGCCGCCCGATTTCCGGCACCCGGGCCAATCGTTGACGGCCGATGTGGAATTGTGGTTCGCGGCTGGTTTCAAGGCCAACCCTTTCCCGGCTCCGCCTTCGCGCGCATACCGCTTTCTGCCCGGCGCGCTCGGACGTTTGAAGCCAGGGTTAACCGTTCAACAGGCCCAACAACGCCTGGATGCGTTCGTCGCGGAGATGAGCCGATCTTACCCGATGGAGTATCCGGCGGCATCCCGCTGGTCGGTGCGGCTCGAATCGATCGAGGAAAGCTGGACCGGCAGCGTGCGGCCAATGCTGGTGGTTTTACTCGCCGCAGTCGGTTTCGTTCTGCTGATCGTCGCGGTGAATTTGGCGAGCCTGCTGGTGGCGCGATCCTCGGGGCGTACAAGGGAAATCGCGATTCGGCAGGCTCTGGGAGCTTCACGCCCGCGCTTAGTGCGGCAGTTGTTGACCGAAAGCGTCCTCCTGTCGCTGGCCGGCGGCATGTCCGCAGTTGCGGTCCTGGCGCTCGCCAGGAAATCGCTGCTCGCTCTTATGCCCGCTGATCTGCCGCGGCTGAACGAAGTGCATTTCGACGCTCGTGTGGTTGCGCTCGCTTTCGGACTTTCGCTCCTGACCGGCGTCCTTTTCGGATTGACGCCCGCCTTGCAAGCATCCGACACTGATCCCAACGAGGATCTGAAGGAAGGCACACGCGGCGGCAGCCCGAGCGCGCGGAAGAATCGTTTCCGAGGATTCCTGGTAGCCGTGGAGATCGCGTCATCCGTCGTGTTGTTGAGCGCGGCTGGACTACTCCTGCACAGCTTCTGGAACTCCATGCAATCCGATCCCGGCTTCAATCCGAACCAGTTGATGGTGGCGCGTATCTGGATTCCGTTTCCCAATAACCCCGAAGCGAATCATTATCGAACCGCTCCGCCGGTTGCCGCGATGAGTCATGAAGTGCTGCGTCTCGCAAGGGAGCTTCCCGGCGTGCAGGAAGCGGCGATGGGAGGCGACAACAGTGTTCCGCTGGTAAACAATACCCGAAGACCAGCTCCTTTTTTACTGCCCGATGAGCCCGATTCCAGCCAGAAGCAGCCAGCTGCGGAAACTGCTCTGGTCAGCCCCGAGTACTTCCACGTCCTGGGAATTCCGTTATTGCGCGGGCGTGGGTTTACGGAGGCAGATACCGACAAAACGAAGCCGGTCGTCCTCGTGAGCGAGTCCTTCGCCAGGCAATACCTGAGGAAACGTGATTTGGGAGCACGCATAAGCATGCCCGCAGTGAGCGTTCGCTTTGGGCCGCGTACTTCGGAAATAGTGGGCGTGGTGGGCGATGTACATGCCGACGGTTTGGATACGCCGGCTGCTCCGCGTATCTATTTCGCACTTTATCAGCGGCCCGCGAATGAGATGGCCATTTTCGTGCGCGGTGCACCGAACTCCAGCGCGACCAAGCAGGCTGTTAAAGCGGTCGTCGAAAGCGTAGACCGCAATTTGCCGGTGTACGGTATTCGAACGATGCAGGAGATGATGGCCAATTCGCTCGAGCGCCGAAGGTTCGCACTGGCACTCATGGCCATGTTTGGGGCGTTGGCTTTGTTCCTGGCCTCCATTGGGATTTACGGAGTGATGGCTTACGCCATAGGCCAGCGATCGCAGGAGTTCAGCATCCGCATGGCGCTCGGAGCGGAGCCTCGCGATATCCTGTTGCTGGCGTTCCGCCCGGGTGTGGTCCTCACCTGTATTGGCATCGCGGTAGGCCTTCTCGGAGCGCTCGGCTCAGCGCGCCTGATGAGCAGTCTTCTGTATGGGGTCGCGCCTTACGATCCGGTGACGTTTGGCGCCGTCGTTGCCGTACTTGCATTGGTGGCATTGGCCGCGTGTGGGATTCCCGCACGGCGCGCAATTCGCATTGCACCGGCAACTGCGCTGAGGTCTTAAAGGGGGCGCGATGATGTACGTTAGCCGGCTTTTCGTAAAACTCGCGAATTTCATCCGCCATGGCCATGCCGAAGCGGAAATGAGCAGCGAGGTGTCCGCACCTGGCGCTGCTTTAGGACGAATTGAGACAAAACCACGAGAGGATTTCGCTATGAAAACAATTCGACTTGGAGGTGTGGCGTGCACGCTCGCGATCGTCGCAGCGGTGAGTGTTGCTCCATCCCATGCCCAACCAGCGTCGCAAACCCCGCAGGCCGCTCTTGCCAAAGAAGCCGGGACTCTTTCCGACAAGTTTAGCGGGCTGGCGCGCGTCATGGCAGGCAAGTATGACTGGAAACCCGGTGAGGGAGTGCGTTCGGTTGGCGATGTATTCAACCTGATCGTGATGGAAAACGGCCTGCTCGCCGGAACACTGACGGGCGCGGGTGGCGGCCGGGGTGGCGCGCCGATCACCGATCCAGAGAAAATGCAAGCGGCGTTGAAGACGTCTTACGCCAACTTGCAGACAACCATCGAGGGATTCTCAGATAGCGACCTGAAGGCTCCAGTCAAGCTGTTTGGGAGGGAAATGACGAAAGAGAGCGCCATCCGATTCCTCTTTGGGGACCAACACGAGCACCTGGGACAGTCGATCGCCTACGCCCGCACGAACGCCGTAATTCCGCCATGGTCGAAATAGCAATTGAAACAGCTCGGCGTTGTAACGGAGCGCAGTGAGGTCGCGGTGTTTGTGTTACATCATCACACCCGTACGATTGCGAACCAGGATCGCTCGGTCTACTCCACGAGATGTTCGGCCACAAACGCAATCTATCGAGAGGACCAATGGCAGAGACGTTCGAAGCATACCGAACTCGAGTCCTAAGCTATCTTGGCGATGAGGAGCCCATCGGTGTCCAACAAGCCACCCCATCGCAGCTTGATCGGCGTCTGCGCGATGTCGCGCTCGAGGAGTTGATCCGGCGCCCTGCACCTGAAAAGTGGTCAATTGCCGAGATCGTAGCGCACTTGGCGGACGCGGAGCTGGCGATGGGATGGCGATTGCGAAACACGCTGGCGAATCCGGGCGTGGCCTTAACGTCGTGGGATGAGGCAGCATGGGCGGAGCGCTTGGGTTACGCGCAGCAGGATGCGAGGCTTTCGGCAGGGGTCTTTCGGGTGCTGCGCGAGAGCAACCTGCGACTGTTGGAGTCGGTCCCGCGCGCACGGTGGGTGGAGTGCTATGGGGTCCACGAGGTACGCGGACGGCAAACGGTCGAGGAGTTCGTCCGCCTGGAAGCGGCACACGACTTGAACCATCTTCG
>JBEKFB010000331.1:0-8006 GCA_050013535.1 Bryobacteraceae bacterium
GAGCAGACTCGCTGCATCGAGAATGGCGTGCGCGTGAGTGTCATCGGACGGCGCGACCGGCTGCCCGCGCTGCTGCTGCCGGCCATGGAAGAGTGCGAGCGGGCTACCGGGCATTGCCGCAGGCTTCATCTGCGCATCGCTCTCGATTACTCGGCGCGCGATCGCATCGTGGAAGCGGCACGCAGCTTCCACGCGAACGGGTCGCGGGAGGATTTCGGCAAATTACTTGGCGCGGAAGATGTGGACCTGCTGATCCGCACCGGCGGCGAGCAGCGTCTGAGTGACTTTCTGCTGTGGGAGTGCGCCTACGCAGAGTTCGTGTTCACCCCGACCATGTGGCCGGACTTTGACGGCGCGGCCGTCGAGGAAGCTCTTGCCGAGTACCATTCCCGCGAGCGGCGGTTTGGGACAGTACCGGTGTTGTCCAGCGCCGCACGGGGATAGTGCGGCTGGCGCCGGTGTCCGCTGTCCCACATACCTGTGAACCCGAACCTTACCGCGCCGCGTCCTATAATAAGAGTCAGGAGAATCATGCCTTTTCGCCGTCCCTCCCTTGTAGTAGTACCTCTGTTCATCGGGCTTTGCTCGCTGGCGGGAGGACTTCTGGGCCCCGGCCTCACCCGAGTATCCGCAGCCGCGCCGGAAGACGACGTGAAGAACAGCATCAAGTCCTTTACGCGGGTGTATGAGGCGGTGGAGGAGAACTCGGCCGACAAGCCCTCCGCCGATAAGGCCATCTACAAGGGCGCGATTCCGGGCATGCTCCGCACACTCGACCCGCACTCCAATTTCTTCGATCCCAAGGATTTTGCCTCCCTTCGCGACGACCAGCGCGGGCACTACTTCGGCGTGGGCATGCAGGTGGGTCCGCGCAATGGCAAGACCATCGTTATTGCGCCGTTTGGGGGATCGCCGGCGTACAAAGCTGGCCTGCGTCCCGGCGACGTTATTCTCGAAGTGAACGAGAAGCGCACCGACAACCTCAGCACTTCCGAAATCGCCGACCTGCTCAAGGGACCAAAGGGAACCAAGGTGACCGTCGTCGTGGCGCGCGACGGCGTGGATAAGCCTCTGAGCTTCGATATCATCCGGGACGAGATCCCGCGCAACAGCGTGGAGGAAGCGTTCTGGATTCGTCCCGGCATCGCTTATCTCAAGATCAACTCCTTCAATGAGACCACCAGCAAAGAGATGTACGACGGGCTGAAGAAGCTGGGCGAATCGAACATCAAGGGCATGATCCTCGATCTTCGCGATAATCCTGGCGGTCTGCTGAACGAGGGCGTGGAAGTTGCCGGACACTACCTGCACAAAGGCGAAGTTGTGGTTTCACACCGTGGCCGGTCTTCCCCAGACAAGCCGTATTTGGCACGCGGCAGCGCTTTGGGAGAGAATTACCCGATGGTGGTGCTGGTGAACGCGTACTCGGCTTCGGCCGCGGAGATTGTCTCGGGCGCGCTGCAGGATCATGATCGCGCATTGATCGTCGGCGAGACCACTTTCGGCAAGGGCCTCGTGCAGACCGTGTACCCGCTGGAAGAGAATACCGGGCTGGCGCTCACTACCGCGCACTACTACACGCCGAGCAACCGGCTGATCCAGCGCGACTACTCGAACATTTCGTTCCTCGATTACTACTACGGGAAGCACACCGAGCAGAAGAACCTGCAGGACGTCAAGATGACCGACATCGGCCGGACTGTGTACGGCGGAGGCGGCATCACGCCCGATGAAAAAATCCCGTCGCTCAAACTGAACAAATTTCAGAGCGAACTGCTCCGCCATTACGCCTTTTTCAACTTCACGGCGAAATACTTCGGAACACATGACGCGAAGCTGCCCAGGGGGTGGTCGCCGGACATGAACATCGAGAACGATTTTCACGAATTCGTGTTGAAAGAGCAGATCCAGTTCACCGAAGCCGACTGGACCGAGAATCACGAGTGGATTCACGATCAGTTGAAACGCGAGATGTACGTGACCGCGTTCAGCTATGAAGACGCCCAGAAGGTGAGCGTGGAGACCGATCCCGAGGTAAGCAAGGGCATTGGATATTTGCCCGAGGCCCGGGAACTGCTGGACAAATCGGAGAAGTTGATCGTACAGCGCACGAATCAGGATCATTTCTGATATTGTGACCGTCGCGGCGGAACACTCACTCCTTCAGGTGTCACCCTTATCGCGGCCAGAGCCGCAGATTACGGTCCTCGACGCGGGCGGCCAATACTGCCATCTCATTGCGCGCAAGGTTCGCGACCTGGGTGTGTATGCCGAGGTGCGGCCGAGCGACACGCCAGCGGCTGAACTTCGTGGGCGGCGCGGGATTATCATTTCCGGTGGTCCGGCCAGCGTGTACGAAGCGGGAAGCCCGACCATCGACCCTAAAATCCTGAATGCCGGACCCGCGGTGCTGGGCATCTGCTACGGACTGCAATTGATGGCGCACGCGCTGGGCGGCACAGTACGAAAGGGAGATAAAGGCGAATACGGCAAGGCGCAGTTGCATCCCCTGCGCGAACATCCGCTTTTGGAGGGAGTGAATGGCGGCGAATCTCAGGTGTGGATGAATCATCGGGATCGAGTGGAGGCGGCGCCGGCCGGGTTCGACGTTCTGGCTTCGACAGACACATGCGCGATCGCGGCCATGGCGCATCGGGAGCGTCCGATTGCCGCGGTGCAGTTTCATCCCGAGGTGGTGCACACGAAGCACGGCCGCGAGATTCTGACTAACTTCGTATTCGGCATGTGCGGCTGCCAGCGGGATTGGGACCCCAAGAATCGCATCCCTCTGATCGAGGCCGATATCCGGGAGCGGGCCGGCGATCGGAACGTGTTTTTCTTCGTGAGCGGCGGCGTGGATTCGACAGTCGCCTATAAGCTGTGCCTGCGGGCGCTGGGGCCTGAGCGAGTCTACGGAATCTATGTGGACACCGGGTTGATGCGGGCGGGCGAGACCGAGTACGTTCGCGGGCTATTCGAGAGACTGGGCGCCACCGCGTTTCGTGTGGAGGATGCTTCGGCGTCGTTCCTGGAACAGCTCGCCGGGCTCACCGACCCGGAGGCGAAGCGCCTGGCTATCGGCGAAGAGTTCGTGGCGGTGCAGGATCGTGTGCTGCGCACTGAGCATTTTCTGGACGCGAACTGGATTCTGGGACAGGGAACCATCTACCCGGACACCATCGAATCGGGCGGCACGAAGAACGCCGACCTCATCAAGACCCACCATAACCGTGTGGCGGGCATCCAGCAGCTCATTGCCGATGGACGTCTGATTGAGCCGCTGAGTTCGTTCTACAAGGACGAGGTGCGCGAGATTGGCCGCGAACTGGGCATTGCGGAGGAGTTCCTGATCCGCCACCCGTTCCCTGGGCCGGGGCTGGCGATTCGCTGCCTGTGTTCCGCGGCGGAACAAGAGATCGCCGATCAGGGAGGCTGCTGGTTGATTCCCGTGCGCACCGTCGGCGTGCAGGGCGATTCACGGACTTATCGAGGCGTGCTGGCGTTCGAGCAGTTGATTGCCGAGGACCAGGCCACGGAGCTGGTGAACCAGTCGGTTGAAGTGAATCGCGTGATTGGCCGGCTTGGCGCGCATGTTCCGATGGTGCAGATGCACGTGACAAGTGGCTTGATCACTGCCGATCGTCTGGAGCGTCTGCGGAAAGCCGACGCAGTGGTGCGCGCTATGACGCACGAATCGGGGTTTGACAAGGAAGTCTGGCAGTTGCCGGTGGTGCTGATGCCGCTGGGAACGGCCGACCAGCCGGATTCAGTAGTGCTGCGGCCGATCCACTCAGTTGACGGAATGACCGCGCAGGTGGTGATCATGCCGCAGGAGCTGCGTTGCGAAATCACGCAACGCCTGCTCGAGATCGAGGGCGTGTGCGGCGTCTTCTACGACCTGACGCACAAGCCGCCGGGAACCATCGAGTGGGAGTGAGGACACGCCCGCGGGCCACCGCGATGGCGTGCGACAGTGCTCAGCCGCTATAGTGGAACTTGGTTTCAAGTGCGTCCAGCGGCAGTAGCGCGCGGGCCGCGACTCCGGAATGCCATCCAGGAAACAGATCAGCTACCGGGACGCCGGTGTGGATATCGATGAGGCGGACCGCGCAGTCAGCCTTATCAAAAAGCACGCGCGCCCGACATTCACGCAAGGCGTAGTCACCGACATCGGCTCGTTTGGCGCGGGATTTCAGATCTCCGGGTTCCGTCAGCCGGTGCTCATCAGCTCGGCCGACGGCGTGGGCACGAAGCTGAAGATCGCTTTTCTGGCCGGCAGGCACGATACGGTTGGCGAGGACCTGGTGAACCACTGCGTGAATGACATCGCGGTACAGGGCGCGAAGCCGCTGTTCTTTCTCGATTACTTCGCCGTGGGCCGGTTGCAGGCCGATATAGCCGGACAGGTGATTGGCGGCGTGGCGCGCGGTTGCCGGCGCAACAACTGCGCGCTCATCGGCGGCGAAACGGCGGAGATGCCGGGGCTGTATGCGGCGGGTGAATACGATCTGGCCGGCTTCATTGTGGGTGCGGTGGAGCGCCGCGCCATGCTGACGGGGGCCACGATCCATGCCGGCGACATGTTGCTGGGGCTTCCATCGAACGGACTGCACACGAACGGCTACTCGCTGGCCGCTGGCCCGGAAGCTGCTCTTCGATGTTGCGGGATACGGTCCCGACAAAGCTCTGCCGTACGATGCGAAGCTCACCGTCGCCGGCGAACTGCTCAAGGTTCACGCGAGTTATCTGCGGCCCATTCGGGCGCTGCTGGACGTGAATATTCTCAAGGGCGCCGCGCATATCACCGGTGGAGGAATCAGCGACAACACGCCGCGGATTCTTCCGAAAGGCCTGGCAGCGGAGGTGCACAGCGCAAGCTGGCGCGTTCCGCCCATTTTCGAGTTGCTGCGTGAGATCGGCCACATCCCGCTCGCCGATTTCCGCCGCACGTTCAATCTATTCTCGACCGGCTGGACGAGAAGTACTACGAGATTGGCGTTGTGGTGGAATCGCCACGGTCGCGCGTGATCTGGAAATGACGCGGCTCGGCATCCTGATCTCGGGCCGTGGATCGAACTTCGAGGCGATCGCGTTCAAGATCACCGCGCGTAAACTGGATGCGCGCATCGCGGTGGTAATCTCCAATCGAGCGGACGCACGCGGGCTGGAAAAGGCGAAAGCGCACGGGATTCCGGCGGTGTGCATTCCCTCCAAAGGTGTTCCGCGCGAGGAGTACGATCTCCGCGTAGCCGCGGAGCTGAAGCGGTACGAAGTGGACCTGGTTTGCCTGGCCGGGTACATGCGGCTGCTAACGCCGGCCTTTATCCGCGAGTTCCCCATGCGCGTGCTCAATATTCACCCGTCGCTGCTGCCGTCGTTTCCGGGCCTGGATGCCCAGGAGCAGGCCCTGAAGCATGGTGTTAAGGTGAGCGGGTGCACGGTCCATTTCGTGGATGAGGATCTCGACGCCGGCCCGATTATTCTGCAGGCGTCGGTTGACGCGTTGGACAATGACACGGCCGACACGCTGGCGGCAAGAATTTTGCGGGAGGAGCACCGCATCTACAGCGAAGCGATTGCGCTGGTGGCGTCGGGCAAGTACCGGGTGATCGGGCGGCGAGTGATACGGACCGATTAGCATGCATCCGAGGACAGAAGGAATCCTGGAGTCTTCGCTCTACGTCGGTGACGTTGCCCGTTCCGCCCGGTTTTACGAAAAGATCTTTGGATTTCCTGTTATAGGCGATTTCGGGGAGCGCGGCTGCGCCATGAAAGCGGGAAGCCATCAGGTGTTACCGCTGTTCGGGAAAGGCGGTTCAACCGCAATCCAGTCGCCGCACGATGGCGGCGGCGAGCTTCATATCGCGTTCGCAATTCGTGCCGAGGAACTGGCTCCGTGGGAAGAGTGGCTCGCGGAAAACGAAATCTCCGTGGAAGAAAAACGAAAGTGGGAGTTGGGCGGCCAGAGCCTCTATTTTCGCGATCCGGACCGTCATCTGATCGAGATCGCTACACCGGGCGTCTGGTCGATTTACTGAGCGCCGTTAGGAAAACCGCAGTCTCAGCTCGTTGGTCGGCCGAAAGCCGAAGGATTCGTACAACGGACGGCCCTCTTTGCTCGCGTGCAGGGCGACTGCTGTGAAACCTTCGCGGCGGCACCACTCGACCATCGTCTCCACGAGACGTCTTGCGATACCCTGGCGGCGGTGCGCGGGCTCGGTGTACATGTTGAGAATCCAGGCACGGCGCGATTGCTTTTCGCCAGGAAAGCCGGGCCACGCCGCGATCAGCAGGCCTCCGCCGCCCACTACCTGACCGTCATCGGTTTCCGCAAGCCAGCCGAGATACGCACGGTTTGGCAAAGCGGCTCTGAAATAAGCTTCCGCCGAGGTGGTCACGTCATCCAGTAGCGCCTGGTCCGTGTAGCCCATCTCCCGGAACATTTCACGGCGGTGATGGATCAGGATATCGAGATCTTCAATGCTGGCTGGCCGAACTCGCAATGCTCGCCCCGCTCTTGTCATGGTGCGTGAACCACTTGCGCTTGATGTCGGGCCAGAATTCTTTCAATTCCTGAGACAAGGCGTCGGTGGCGACTTCTGTGTAGGTCCGCTCAAAGGTGGCATCGAGGCCGCGGGATTCCGGATAATACCAGTTGCCCAGCGCAGCCGCTGCGCCGTTGCCAATCCATTCGGAGAAGTTGAATACCGTTCTTCCGCCGTCGGTTCGAGTCACCATGACGCGCGAGCCCGCGTACCAGATTCTGGCCCACACGCCGCCCTCTCCCTGGCGGAAGTAGCGTGGATCTTCGCGCAGCAGGGCCGGCATAACGCCTTCGGTCATCATGTTGCCAACCGTCTGGTCGGCGAAGGAAGTCCCCAGACGATGAGCGTAACCCTTCAGTCCCTGGCCGAACGACGGATTCTGATCTTCGAGCTGATAGATTCCGGCAAAGGCGGCGGAGACGAAGTAGATGGGATAGTCGAAAGAGTCTTTGGAAGCGATGGTGAGCTTGTGGCGCGCGCTGATGGGGGTGGACTCAGCCGATTTCGGCGCCGTGCGATAGTTCGGCAGTACTCCCATAACGCGCTTATCGATCTTCTCGTCCTGAGGGTTTGCCGCAGTGCCCGGTTGAGTTCTCGTCGGAGGCGGGGGGGCAGACGTCGGGGGATCGGTGGTTGCCGGAGGAGTGGCTGCCGCTGGAGTGGCCGTAGGCTGCTGAGCCTGCAAGAGACCGCAAGGGATCAGCAGCAGGCAGCCAAGCATCATAAGCTGCGCGCTGTCAAAAGGACGATGGGCGCGCCCTTTGTAAGTATTTGTAAACAGGTCGGTTTTCCCCGTCGTTCAATAAAGAGATGCCTGGCGATGCTGCGTGGTTACGCCTGAAGCTCTTCGTGAAGGGTAGCACAAAAACAATCGAGATCGTTTTCGTCGTTGTAAAGGTGGGCCGAAACCCGGAGAGCGCCATGGCGGGCGGAGGTGTGGACTTTACGCGCCTCGAGACGCTGGCATAATGCGGAGGCGTCGACGCCGGGAAAGCAGGCGGTGACGATTTGCGAGCCGTAATCCGGAACGGTGGCGCCCGCGGCGACGAGAACCTCGCGCAACTCCAAAGCGAGGGTGCATCACGCGCCGCTCGATGGCTTCGACACCGAGTTCCAGTTGCAGGTTCACGGAAGCATCGAGCGCGTAGATGAGGGGCATGGCGGGCATGCCGCCTTCGTATTTCTCCGCGCGGGATGACGGCTGGGGCCGGCCGTGATAAAGATTGTCCACATTCCGCCAGTCGTGGTGGCTGCGCCAACCGATCACATTGGGCTGGAGCCACTGGCGGACATCCGGGCGAACGTACAGGAAGCCGCAGCCGTTGGGACACAGCAACCATTTGTAGCCGTGGACGGCAAGGGCGGCGGGCTGAACCTGCTGGACGTCGAAGCGCAACGCGCCCACGCTCTGGGTGCCATCGACATATAAGGTTACACCGCGTTCGCGGAGCCGGGGGCCAA
>JBEKFB010000332.1:0-9759 GCA_050013535.1 Bryobacteraceae bacterium
GCAGGAACTGCTGAAGAACCCGGCAGTGAAGCGCGCGCGCACCGTGGAGTTTCTGCACGCCGCGGAAACCGCGAAAGCGTAGCTCAACCTAATGCCGCTTCCAGCCCCGCGGCGGCATTCAGGAGCGCGGCATCGCGCCACGGTGCGGCGATAAGCTGCAGGCCAATAGGAAGGCCCGCCTCCGTCTTCCCGCACGGCATGGAGAGCGCGGGGAATCCGATTACGTTGATCGCGCGCACCAGGCGCGTCACAGCCAGGCGCATTCCCAAGGCTTCGTCAATGCGGGGAGCGGGCATGGGCGTGGTGGGCGTAAGCAACAGGTCCACCGTCTGCAGCAGTCCACGGAATGACTCGATCATTTCATGCCGCAGCCGTTGTGCGTTGATGTAAGCGGTGGCGGGCAGCATCCGCCCCTGATCGAGAAGCGCCAGAACATCCTCGCCGAAATCTCCCCGCTGGCCGATCCAGGGTTCGTAGATCGCCGACGCCTCCGCCAAGAGGATCGTCCGGCCGACGGTGTTGAGCAGCTCCATATCGGGAACTGTCACGTGTTCGATGTGAGCGCCCGCGCGTATGAACGCGTCGGCGGCGTGCTTCACGGCGTGACTCACGTCGGGGTCCACGTTGTCGAAGAAGAAGTTCTCCGGCAGACCAATCATCAACCCCGCCAGCGACGGCTCGTGCTCAATTTCAAACTTGTGCCCGGTCATCCATGACAATGCACTGGCGGCGTCACGCACCGTTGGCGCGAGCGGGCCCGCATGGTCCAGCGTCAGGCCGAGCGGCTGTATTCCTTCGCGGCTGACCAGCCCATACGTCGGCTTCACTCCCACCACGCCGCAGAAAGACGCCGGAATGCGCAGCGAACCACCAGTGTCGGTACCCGTGGCCAGGAAACACATCCCGTCGGCCACCGCGGCGGCCGAACCGCCACTCGACCCGCCGGGGATGCGAGCCGGATCGTGAGGATTGCGAATCGTCCCGTAGTGCGGATTGGCCGATGTTACGCCATAGGCGAGTTCGTGCAGGCCGGTCTTGCCAACCATCACCGCGCCCGCGAATTCGAGCCGCTGGACGATCTCCGCATCGACCTCCGGCACATTGTCGGCGAATATCTTCGACCCGGATGTGGTCAGCACACCGCTCGTCGACACATTGTCCTTGTGCGCGATGGGGATGCCGTGCAGCGGTCCGCGCAGACCCCCATCCGCGATTTCGCGATCCATCTCTTCCGCGCGTCCGAGAGCGGCATCGACGGTAACGGTGATAAAGGCGTTCAACTCAGGATTGCGCCGCTTGATGCG
Organism: Bryobacteraceae bacterium; assembly: GCA_050013535.1. Classification (GTDB taxonomy): domain Bacteria; phylum Acidobacteriota; class Terriglobia; order Bryobacterales; family Bryobacteraceae; genus CAWACP01. Next base: position 1,305 of record JBEKFB010000332.1, read on the forward strand.
ATCCAAACAATCACGCGTCAGCTCCACCGAAGAAACCCGGCGCGACGCAATGGCCGCCGAAGCTTCCTCCAGCGTCATTCGCCTTCCTCTTCCGGCGCGGGCAGATCAAGATCCACAGCCATAGGCGCGTCCGGGGGCAACTCCGCCGCCGCGCGCGCGATCTCAGCCCGCAATCGTTCGACAATATCCGGCTCGCTCATGCCTGCGCCATTCTACAATAGGAGACCGATGGGCCCCGAACCGCTCACCAGACCACTAACAACTCTCAGCGACGAAGAGAGAATGTTCCGCGACACCGTTCGACGCTTCGCGCGTGAACGTATCGCGCCACACGTCCGCGCAATGGACGATGCCGCCGTCTTCCGCAAGGACCTGCTCCGCGAGATGTTCGAGCTGGGGTTGATGGGCGTGGAGATCCCGGAAGAGTTTGGCGGACAAGGCGGTTCGTTCTTCCTCGCGGTGCTGGCCATTGAAGCGATCGCCGAAACGGACCCGGCTGCCGCGGTGATCGTCGACGTTCAGAACACCATCGTCAACAACGTTCTGATGCGCTGGGGCACGGCCGAGCAGAAGGCGAATTACCTGCCGCGCCTGGCCACCGACACCGTGGGCGCCTTCGCGCTTTCTGAAGCCGGTTCCGGTTCCGATGCCTTCGCATTGACCACGCGGGCCGTTCGCGAGGGCGAGTGTTTCCGCCTTACTGGCCGCAAACTCTGGATCACCAACGCCGCTGAAGCGGGCGTGTTTGTCCTGTTCGCGAACGCCAATCCCGAGGCCGGCCACCGTGGCATCACCTGCTTCCTCGTGGAACGCGAAACTCCCGGGTTCGAGGTTGGGAAAAAGGAAGACAAGCTGGGCATTCGCGCATCTTCCACCTGCGAGCTCATCCTGGACGATTGCCGAGTGCCCGCCGCCAACGTGATCGGCGAAGTAGGCAAAGGCTACAAGGTCGCCATCGAAACGCTGAATGAGGGCCGCATCGCGATCGGCGCGCAGATGGTGGGGCTGGCCCAGGGGGCACTCGATCACGCCATCGCGTACGCGCGACAGCGGAAGCAGTTCGGTCAGGCCATTGCCGAATTTCAGGGCGTCCAGTTCGAGCTGGCCCGCATGGCGACCGCCGCAGGAGCTGCGCGCCTGCTGGTGTACAACGCGGCGCGCATGCGAGATGCCGGCGTCCCGTTTGTCACCGAAGCCGCCATGGCCAAGCTGTATGCCTCAGAGATCGCGGAATCGAACGCCTCCCGCGCCGTGGAAATCTTTGGCGGTGTTGGATTTACGAAGGATTACCCGGTGGAGAAGCTCTACCGCGACGCTAAGATCGGCCGCATTTATGAAGGCACTACGAACATGCAGATGATGACCATCGCCAGACAGTTGCTGGGAGCCTGATCGTGTTCCAGCAACCTCGCGCCCGCACGTATCGTCATAGAAAAGTGGCTTTGTTTTCTCCCGCTCGTCTGACCCTCGCCTCGGTCCTGTTCACCGGCCTCGCGATGCCGGCTCTGGCCGCAACCAGCGCCCAGCTCAGTGATGAACAGATCAACGAGATCATCACGAAGTTCGCCGCCAAGGAATCGGAATTCTCGAAGGCGCGGCAGAACTACACCTATCGTCAGTCAGTGAAGGTGCAGACGCTGGACGACTCCGGTCAGCCGGACGGCGGCAAATATCAGATGGTCAGCGACATTATCTTCAACCCGGACGGCAAGCGCACGGAACGCGTCGTCTATGCGCCGGTGAACACGCTGGAAAAGCTGCTCCTCACTCCCGAAGACATGCAGGATCTACAGGACGTGCAGCCTTTCGTGCTCACGTCGGATGAGATCCCCGAGTATTACATCCGCTATCTGGGACACGAGCAGGTGGACGAGGTGCCGTGCTACGTGTTCGCGGTGAAGCCCAAGCAGATGAACCCCACCAAGCGTTATTTCGAGGGCGAAATTTGGGTGGACGACAAAGATCTACAGATCGTGAAGACCTATGGGCGCGGCGTCGGCAATTCCAGAAACGCCAAGGGCCAGCAATTCCCCAAGTTCGAGACGTACCGCGAACAGATCGACGGGCGCTATTGGTTCCCCACCTACACCTACGCGAACGACACGCTGAACTTCCCCGAAGGCCCGTTGCGCATGAAGATGGTCATGAAATACGAGGACTACAAACAGTTCAAGAGCGACGTGAATATCAAGTACAGCGACGATACCACTCAGCCCCAGGGCGAGGCCGCCCAACCTGCGAAGCTCGCGCCGCCGCTGGATCCGAAGGATAAGAAATAGGACTCATTCCGCGAGCCCAGCCTACTTCGGTGCGGCGCTGCCGTGCTCCACGTAACTCTTCAATCGCGTGAACTGTTCGGCCAGCACACCGTCCACCGGGGGAGCCCACGTATTCAGCCCGGCGGCCGAGTAACCGCCAATTGCGTATGTGACTTCCAGCCTGGTGCCGCCATCGGCGGGAGACAGTTTGATTTGCATGCTTCCTGCCGCGGCCAGGGACTGCAGAGGGCCAAGCGTGCCGGTCATCGTCAGCGCCTTTCCGGGCGCGGCGTAGACAACTTCGAGGTGACGAACGGAGCCGCCGTTGGGCAGCTTCTCGCAGAAGCAACCCCCGGCCTTATCGTCAATGCTTAGATTGTGCGCATCCTGCGAGAACGTGTGCCGCGAGTTCCACCATTCGCCAACGTCGTGTACGAGGCGCTTGTAAACATCCTCGGGCGTCGCCTGGATAGTGAGCGTGGTCTTCACCGTGAATCCGTTTGCCGCCGAATCGAGAACGTCAGCGTTCATCCCTTGCACGAACGCAAACGCAAGCACCACGCAAACCGCAAGACATCGAAAAGTCATCCTCACAGTTTGCCAGAGTCCGCGAGAACAGGCATCTTACAGGCCCGCTTCACGCCAGCCTCAGGTTGCGGAATTGAGAGATCAGCTCAAAATTGGTGCGCACGGCGCGCGGGGACTCGCCGCGCTGATCGATGGCGCTTTCCCGCACATGCCCCAGCGCGGAGGCCAGCCTCAAATACTCCACCTTCGTGGGATCGATACCCATAATGCGGCAACAAGTGGAATCCACTGCCGCGAGATCCCGCCCCATCACCAGCACTCCGGCATGCTTCGGTTGTCCCTGAATGGGCCCGTTGCCCTCCATGCCCACGATGCCATCCACCAGCGCGAAGGTATTTCGACACCGCGCCGGGCACCAGGCCGAACAGATTCTTCATGGAAAGCGTGGCGCCGGCCCAATGATGCGTCTTCATCTTCGCCACCGACACGATCAGATCCGCGCCAAGGGCGCTTTGCGGGAAATAGAAGCGCTCGCCCGCGAACCCTTCCACCGGACGTACATCGTCGCGGTTCAGATCCGTGAAAACGCCTTCGAAATCACGGATGCCATGAAGATACCGGGCTTCTTCGGCCAGACCCAGCGTGTCCCGCCGGTGCCCCGGCCCTTCGCCGATGCGCACCTCGGCCGCACCCAGCGCCCGAAACGCTTCAAGAGCAGACGCCAACACCGCCATGTCGGTGTTGATCGCCGTGGCCGAATCGAACTCCACCAGGTTCGGCTTCAGCAGCACGCGCTTGCCGCGCACATTGAGCCCGCATAATCGCGCGCCTTCGAGGATTTTCGCGACGAGGTCCTCCTCGTACGATGCCGCCTTGAGCACGGCTACGGGCGATTTGCCTGGCGGACCGGCTTCGGGCACGCCGTCTCCGGATCGCGACGCTTCCACCGACAGGATTCCCGCGCCGGCCCCAACGCCAACCAGTCCCATGAATTTCCTCCGGTTCATGCGCGGCTCCCGGCTACGGGCACGCGGAACGCGTTCCCATTGCCGTCGGGATGCGCCATCGATTCGAGAGCGGCCAGCAGTATGTCTTTGCCCGGCTCGTTATCGGGAGGCGCGGTTTCTTCGCCGAGATTGCGCAGCGCAATGGAGAGCCATGCCCGTGCCAGCCGCGAATGAGTCTGTTCGAACAATCCGCGCGCGTGACGAATTTCCTTGCTTAGGTCGTTCTTGCGCGTCTGCAGGCCCAGCAGAGCCAACGCCGTTGTTTCCGGATACGACGGCAGATCGATTCCTAACGCGCGGCGGCTCCCATAATTCCAGCCACCGTCACAGCACTTGCGGGTGAGGATCAGTTCTTCGGCGTCGCGGACGCGCGCGTCCACGCCGGCATAATGCGATGCCGCCATGTGCAGCGCGACGACGGCGTGAGCCGTCGGTTCAATCCACGATGACGTACCGCGCAGCCACGGCCAGCCATGATGCGATGTGTCGTTGTCGGGATCGCCAGGTTGGAACATGGACACCAGCCGCGCCAACCAGTTGCCTTCACGGCCCTGCGTTCCCAACAACCAGCGCACGCCGCGCGTGAACCGGTCATCGAACTGTCCCCGCGCGCAGCAGAGGTGAACTCCGAGTGCCGTTACCCATGTTCCCGGACCTTCCACATCCGCGCCGGGCCGCCAGCTTCCATCCGGCAATTGCCAGCTCTCCACCAGTCGCCAGGCCCGCTCCAGCACCGCCTGATCCGCGCGTCCCTCCAGAGCGAGCATTGCATACGCGGTTGGCTCCATCCAGGATCGTTTGCCGGGGAAATAGCCCCAACCGCCGTCGTCGTTTTGGGTGCGCAGCAGGAGATCCAGGCGCTGGCTGAGGGATGCGGCCATCTCCTGTATTATCGGGAGGTTAGCCGCCTGACTTTAGCGGAACGTTCAGCGGTTCGAATTCGATCCAGTTGACGGCCACGCCGAGCCAGCGTCGATCCTCATTTATTTCGAGGTCAAATGGCCGGATGGTGCGAGCCGTGTGCAGGATCAGGTGCAGCGGCTCCTTCGCGCCGCATGCTGGGACAACGGCGGAGAGCAGCCAGCCGTGATCGGCTGATTCTTCTACCGTGCTCTCCAGGCGAACGCCGTCGCAGGAGAGCCAGATGTCCCGCGCCAGGTCGTTTTGGAGATGCAGGCATATGTGCATACGTAGACACAAGCCGGATGAGCGGGCGATGGGGAAGCAGAGGTGCGAGCCGGTCGCCGGACCCGTCCAGCGAAAGGTACCGAGATTCTCGCCCCACTCAGGTTCGTATAAGTCGAAGCTCTGAAGTTGAGCGTCGAGGGTGAACCGTTCGGCAGCTTCGAGGCGTCGCAGTTGCAGGTCTTCCGCGGCGGTCCCTTTATAGAGCGAATTGCGGCGAGCGTACGCACCCGGCTCCATCGGACGCCCGATCTCAACGGTGACCGCCTTGTTGGCGACGTAAGAGCGGATCACCTCGACTAGTTCCGTCTGACGGAAATCGACCCCGGAGCGGATGCGCCCGATCATGGCGCGCTGCTCGGCGTCCATCCGATGGCGGTATGAGTCCCGCCGCCAGGCCGCGTTGAACTTGAAGACAGTCAACTCGTTGGTGGCGGCGAAACGGGCGCCGGCAGCGAATGCGCGCTGCTCGAATTCGACATCGGCCGGGTACACAAGTGCCGCGGGATCGCCCCATGGTCCGATGCGAGAGAGCAGCGCCCGCCGGAGGAACATCGCGGATGGCACGCCGAAGTCGCGGCGGCCAAATTGACCGTTCGCGAAGATTCCCGTTGTCGAAAGGACGCCTGCGCCGGGCGGGCCATACATGACACCAACAGAGTGGACGATGTCGGCTTCCGATTGACGGGCGACGCGGAGGACGGTCTCCAGGTGAGTGGGATACCAGACATCGTCGTGGCCAAGGTAGGCGATGTACTCGCCACGGGCGAGCGTTGCGCCATGGTTGTTCGGAGCCGACTGCGAGCCGGAGTTTACGGGCAGGTTGACCCAGCGGAGGCGAGGATCGCAAAAGGAGGCGACGACGTCGCCGGAGTCGTCGGTGCAGCCGTCACCCACGACGATCATTTCAAACTCCGTAAAGGTCTGGAGCAGAGCAGATTCGATGGCGCAACGAAGGACGCTGCTCCAGTTATAGGTGGCCGTTATTACAGAGATTATGGGCGAACCCGTCATCGCGAACCAGTGTGTGATTCAGAATCGTGTGGGATCACGCCCGAGCCGTCCCTGGGGCCGTGGATTTCAACGATTTCGCCGCGCCCGTAATGAGTGTACTTCAACCCAGGCACATTCGCCGTGGAGCGACGACGGGACCGGCGATCCGTCGGTTTTCCGGGCAGTGACTGTATACTGAACTCAACCCTGAGGTTCAACCGGGGACTCCGTTCGCCGAGGTGGTGTTTGAGTCCAGGCCCGAAGAAAGACGTGCAGACAGTAACCGTTGATGGACAGCCAACTCAGAAACTAATAGATGGCGTAACCATTCAGCCAGCCGTAACACACTTGGACGACCGCGGAACTCTTTGCGAGATCTTCAGTCCCATGCGCGCTCCAAGTCCCGCCCCGCTCGTCTACGTCTACCAGTTCACGATTCGCCCGGGCAGAATTAAGGGTTGGCACGTCCATCACCTGCACGACGACCGGATCTTCATGAGCCAGGGGCAAGTGAAGGTGGTCCTCTACGACAGCCGGACGAGCTCGCCGACTTTCGGCTTGATTAATGAGATTTACCGCAGCGACCTCAGGCGAGATTTGATGATTATTCCGGCCTTCGTTTACCACGCCCATCAGAATATCGGGTCAACGGATGCGCTATTCATCAGCATGCCGACGCGGCCATACAACCACGAGAGCCCCGACGTCTACCGTTTCCCCATCGACAGCGATCAAATCCCGTATCGCTTTGAAGATCGCAAAGGTTGGTAGGAAAAGGCTCACTTCGAGTCGACAACGAAACGTTGAGCGATATCCTGCTGAGCGGCGGCCGACCTACTTCAGCAACCCCAGTTTGTCCAGCGGCCAGTAGACAAACACGGCCTTTCCGTAGATGTAGTGGCGCGGAACGGTGCCCCAGGCGCGGCTGTCGTTGGAGGAACTCCGGTGATCGCCCAGAACGAAATACTCGTCCGGCTGCACCACCATCTGCGCCATGGATTGCTGATCCTCGTATTCGGGCGGGACGTAGGCCTCATGCAGCGGTGCGCCGTTGACAATCACCGCGCCCCGGTCTATGGAAATCTGGTCGCCCGGGATGCCGATCACCCGCTTTATGTATGACTTACTGGGGTCTCGCGGATACCAGAACACCACCATGTCGCCGCGCTGAACCGACCCGATGGACCGATACAAAAACTTGTTGATGAAGATCCGCTCCTGGTCCACCAACGCGGGCATCATGCTGGTCCCTTCCACCTTAACCGGCTGATAAAGGAACAGGATCACCATTACTGCAATCACCACTGAGAGCGTCAGATCGCGCATCCAGTGGAACAGCGCGCGCAACGGCGGCGTGGGCAACGGCGCTACAGGTTCGACGGTGGGCGTAACTTCGGCGGAGGCCATCCGAGTTGAGTGAGTACCTATTAGAACATGATGCGCCGCACCCCGGCAATGGTTACATCGGCCTGCGTGGTACTAAAGCCTTGAGCAGACAGGGGCTGTGCTAAAGTAACGCGATGTGAAGGTCCTCATTTTCCTTGTGATTGCCGCTCCGTTGACGGTTCTCGCGCAGGAGCCTGCATATTTGAATCCCTCGCTGCCCCGCGAGCAGCGCGTCGACGACCTGATCTCGCGCATGACCCTGGAAGATGACTGGTGGAGCGAGGCGCTGCACGGCGTGGCCCGCGAGGGATTCGCCACTGTTTTTCCGCAGGCCATCGGACTGGGCGCCACGTGGGACGCACCGCTGATCCACGAAATGGCGGCAGTGATTGGCGTCGAGGCACGAGCCAAGCATCACGAGGCCGTGCGTCATGAGCGGCGCGACATATTTGCGGGGCTCACCTTCTGGTCGCCGAACATCAACATCTTTCGCGATCCGCGCTGGGGCCGCGGCCAGGAGACCTACGGGGAAGATCCGTTCCTGACAGCACATCTCGGGATTGCGTTCGTCACCGGCCTGCAAGGCGACGATCCGATATATCTGCAGGTGGTGGCCACGCCGAAGCACTTCGCCGTGCACAGCGGGCCGGAACCAATGCGGCACGGGTTCAACGTCGAGGTGTCGAAACACGACATGGAAGACACCTACCTGCCCGCGTTTCGCGCCACCGTCACCGAAGGCAAAGCGCAGTCAGTGATGTGCGCGTACAACGCTATCAACGGCGAACCCGCGTGCGCCAACACTTTTCTCTTGAAGGACGAATTGCGCGGCGCATGGGGATTCGATGGGTACGTGGTGTCCGATTGCGATGCGGTGGCCGATATCGAGCGGGGGCACCATTACACGAAGACGCTTCCAGAGGCCGCCGCGGTGTCTCTGAAGATGGGTACCGATAACGACTGCGCCGATTTTCGCGCTCGCGCCACCGACAACTCGGACTACATGAAATACGTGGATGCGGTGAAACAAGGCCTGCTCACCGAACAGGACATCGACGTTGCAGTGAAGCGGCTGTTCCGCGCGCGCTTCGCTCTGGG
>JBEKFB010000333.1:0-4621 GCA_050013535.1 Bryobacteraceae bacterium
GAATCACACTACGAACCACGATTTGTTATCGAAACAACAGCACCCCGGCTTTTTCCATGTGGCGGAAGCCATCCGTGGCCCATGCGGCCAGGACCATGAGCGCTCCGTTATAGCCTACGTGCGCCAAAAAGCTTGCGGCAACCGACTTTGTGACCGCACGCACCGTGGTGAGCACGACGCCAACCAAAACGATGATCAGTACGGCCGACCACGAACGATATTGAAGGTAGTGCATCAGTCCGAAAGGCAGAGCGGTAAGAAAGATTCCCCAAGCCGCTCCCATCCGGCGCGCCAGTACGGGGTACAGAAACCCGCGAAAGAAAAGTTCTTCCATCAGCGGACCGAGGGTGATGGCGAAGGCCACGGTGAGATAAGCGTCCAGAGGACGATCGAAGAATTGATCGAAGGGTGTGGTCTTGGGCATGGGGAGAAATCGGCCCAATGCGTCCAAGCCGAGCATGAGAACCCCGATCCCAATGACCTTCAGGCCGCCGATGCCTGGCCAGTTCCAGCGGATGGCCGGCCAGAACCGCGCGCGATATTTGCCCTCGACCAGCAGGATCATATAGACACCGACAGCGGCATATGCCACCAACTCGGCGAGCAAGGCTAGCGCCGGCTTCTGCGCCACGTCCACCCAACTCTGGTGCGGATAGGCGAAGTGCCGCGCGGCGAGAACGATGCCGACTTGCGCGACAAAGAGAATGCCGAGGGTGAGCGCAGCGAGCAGAAAAACGTCCCAGCCGGTCCAGACGGGCTCCTCATCGGCTTTGGGCGAACGCGGTTTTGACGCTACTTCGAGCGGCGGAAACGAGTATGTAATCGGCGGTGCCGATAACTGAGGCTCGCCGTTCAGCGGCTGCGGATCAAACTGCGGGTTGTCGGGTGATGACAGAAAAGGCTTTCCTTCGCTTTACTGCAAGACATAAGATTAACATTGCGGCGGGGTTCTCAGTTCCAGATCTCGGTTCTCAAAGGACGTTTCGAAAGTTCGCACCGTGGAGGGCGTAGGCCGTGAGTCTGGGCCACTCCCAGGCCGCCCGCCTTACGCGCTCCGTTTGCCTTTGCCCGCAAAATATCCCGCCAGCGCCTGACCGGTATATGACTTCTTCACTCTCGCGACCTGCTCCGGCGTGACTTGGGCCACGATGCGGCCGCCTTCTTAACCGACTTCGGGGCCCAGATCGATGATCCAATCGGCGTTGCGGATCACATCCAGATTATGTTCGATGATGATGATGGAATTGCCCAGGTCGGTTAACCTGTGCAGGACGTCGAGCAATTTTCTAACGTCGTCGAAGTGCAGGCCAGTGGTGGGTTCGTCGAGCAGATAAAGAGTCTTGCCGGTCTGGCGCTTGCTCAACTCGCGGGCCAGCTTGATGCGCTGGGCTTCGCCGCCGGAGAGCGTTACCGCAGATTGACCGAGATGAATGTATCCCAGGCCGACGTCGACCAGCGTCTGCAGCTTTTGCTTTATCTGAGGGATGTTTTCAAGAATCGGAAGCGCATCGGAGACCGGCATCTCCAGCAAGTCGGCGATGGAGTTGCCGTTATACTTTACCGCGAGCGTTTCGTGATTGTAGCGGCGTCCTCCGCAGACTTCGCAGAGCACGTAGACATCGGGAAGGAAGTTCATTTCGATACGGCGCTGGCCCTCGCCCTGACAAGCCTCGCAGCGGCCGCCGGAAACGTTGAAGGAAAAGCGGCCCGGCTTGTAGCCGCGCTCGCGAGCTTCGGGGAGCATGGCGTAGATATCGCGAATCGCCGTGAACACTCCGGTATAGGTTGCTGGATTCGAACGCGGAGTGCGGCCGATCGGCGACTGGTCGATGCGAATGACTTTGTCGATTTTCTCCGCGCCCACAATTGCTTTGTGCTCACCAGCTTTTTCGCGCGACCGGTAAAGTTGCCGCGCCAAGGCCCGATACAAGATGTCATTCACCAGCGTGGACTTGCCTGAACCTGAAACGCCGGTGACCACTGTCATCACGCCGAGCGGGAAAGTCACGTCCAGGTTCTTGAGATTGTTTTCCTTCGCACCGAGAATCGTCAGCGCCACCCCGTTTGCCTGGCGGCGCTCGGCCAGCATCTCGATCTGCGCCTTTCCGGAGATGTAAGCGCCGGTCAGCGAGTTGGGGTCGAGCATGATTTCTGCGGGCGTGCCGCGGGCTACCAGGCTGCCGCCGTGACGCCCGGCCCCGGGGCCGAGATCGATAACATAATCGGCGCGGCGAATGGTTTCTTCGTCGTGCTCGACCACAAGCACCGTGTTGCCCAAGTCGCGTAGATTTTCGAGCGCGGTCAACAGCCGTCCGTTGTCCCGGTGATGCAGGCCGATGGAAGGCTCGTCCAGCACGTAAAGTACTCCGCGCAGCTTGGAGCCGATCTGCGTGGCCAGACGGATGCGCTGGCCTTCCCCGCCCGATAGCGTTGCCGCCGAGCGATCGAGCGAAATGTAGTTCAGTCCAACCGCATTCAGGAATTGCAGACGCTCGACCACTTCATGCATCACGCGGCCTGCAATCTTTTCTTCGCGGCCCGCAAGCTTAATGCTTCGCGCAACTTCAAGAGCCCGGGAAATTGGCAGCGCGGTAAAGTCGGCGATCGACATGCCATTCACTTTCACGGCTACGCTTTCCGCGCGCAGGCGCTTGCCGTGGCAAGCGGGACACTCCGTTGCCGACATGTGATCCATCAACCAGTCGCGATAGCCTTCGGAGGTGGACTCTTCGAGGTTCTGCTTCAGGTAACCGAAGATTCCGCGGAAGCCGGTTTTGCCGCGGCCGTACTCGCCATTCAGCAGCAGATCCTGAATCTTCTCGGGGAACTTTTCAAACGGCGTGGCTAGATCGATTCCATGCGCGGCAGCCGTCACCTGCAAGCTGTGAATCAGTCCTTGCGAAGCCGAGCCCGGACCAAGACCGCCGTCGAGCAGTGGTTTCGACCAGTCGGTGATGACTTTGGCGGGATCGAAATCGTAACGGCTTCCGAGGCCGTGGCATTCGGGACAAGCTCCGTACATGCTGTTGAAGGAAAACGAACGCGGCTCAAGCTGCGGTACGCTGATGCCGCAATCCGGGCAGGCGAGCTTTTCTGAATAAAGTTGCTCATCGCCGCCCACCACGGCAATCTGCACCAGGCCGCCCGCCAGTTTCATGGCCAGGCCTACTGACATCTCGAGGCGATGCTCGATGTCGGGCTTGACGAGCAGGCGATCGACCATCACTTCGATGGTGTGGTTCTTGCGCTTGTCGAGATTGAGGTCGTCCTCCAGGTTCACCAGTTCGCCGTCGACGCGCGCGCGAGTATACCCGTGTTTGAGCAGCGTCTCCATCTCTTTCTTGAACTCGCCCTTGCGCCCACGCACGATTGGCGCCAGCACCATGACGCGGTCTTCGGGAGTGAGAGCCATGACGCGCTGCACGATCTGCTCGGCCGACTGACGACTGATGGGGTGGCCGCACTTGGGGCAGTGCGGGACACCGATTGAAGCGAACAACAGGCGAAGATAGTCGTAGATTTCGGTAATCGTGCCGACGGTGGAACGCGGGCTGCGGCTGGTCGTCTTCTGCTCGATGGAGATCGAGGGGCTGAGTCCATCGATGGCGTCGACATCGGGGCGTTCCATCTGGTCCAGGAACTGACGCGCGTAGGTGGAGAGTGTTTCCACGTAGCGCCGCTGCCCCTCGGCGTAAATGGTGTCAAAAGCAAGGGAAGACTTGCCGGATCCGCTTAAACCGGTTATCACGGTGAGGGTATTGCGCGGAATCTCCACGTCGATGTTTTTGAGGTTATGCTGGCGCGCCCCGCGCACCGAAATCCGGGTAATGGCCATTTGGTTCTGCGTCTGAAAATCGGGCTGGATCGGCCTTCCGTAATATCGACAGGTCTACAGATTTGTTCGACATTAGAGGTGCACAGCTCTACTCCGTATCTTAGTCGTCAACAGCGGCAGGCGTCAACGAAGGATAGATTGAAGATGCCGCATCGACCAAAGCTAAGCCGGCGGCATTCGAATCATGCAATTAATTCTGAATCATGCAATTAATAAGGGTATCTAGACAGGGTGGTTGATCTTGATTTCGCTCTTCATGCCTCTGATTCTCTGCGTAACGGTAGTGGCCTCGGTTGGAATTGGCGTCATCGCGGCTTACGCCGCTGTTATCGGAATCCTGCAAGCCTGCGCCCACGCGTCGCAGCAGGCGCCTGTGGAAGCCAGATCCCGGCTGGTTCTCGTGCCAACGCAGAACCATGCCAGCGGAGATTAGAAAGCTCTTAACTGTTGGTTGACTGCCTGCCCACTCCTCCGTAAGGGGGAAGCGTTCGCGCACCCGCGATTCCAATTTAATTTTAATGAGAGTGTGCAACTTCGTTTGTTCGTCGAAAAACGCTTACGAAGCGCGCTGCAGGGTAATCGATACCAGGTTCCAACCCAGCGCGCCGGACGCTTGTCCTCCGAAACGATCAGTTGGAATGGGCCGGATTTTCCGAGCGGCTGGCCGTCGCGAGCGTCGGCGACCAGCACATGACCCTCATGAAAGCTGGGATCGACTTGGGCAAGGGAAAGGGCGACGGCGTATCCATTTGAACCGGTCGCCGTGACGTAGGTAGCCATCGCTTC
>JBEKFB010000334.1:0-4616 GCA_050013535.1 Bryobacteraceae bacterium
CTGCGCCACCTTGGCTCGTTCCTGATCGACGCCGCGTGGCGGGCGCGCGTTCCGGCCGGACATGCGCTGACAGTCGATCGCGTGGTGTTCGCCGAAGAGGTATCGCGCGAGGTGAAGGCGAATCCGCTGATCGAGATTCGGCGCGAAGAGGTCGAGCGAGTTACGGACGAAGGCATCGTGATTGTCGCCACCGGTCCGCTCACCAGCGACGCTCTCGCCGCCGACATCGCGCGCATCACCGGGTCCGAGCGGCTTTTCTTCTATGACGCGATCAGCCCGATTGTTGAAGCCGAATCCATCGACATGTCCATCGCGTTCCGCGCATCGCGCTACGGCAAGTCGATGGACAACTCGGACGATTACATCAACTGCCCGTTCGATAAGGATCAGTACGAGCGCTTTCTGGACGCCTTGATCGGGGCCACCAGTGTTCCATCGCACATCTCCGAGGACAGCGCCTGCTATTTCGAGTCGTGCCTGCCCATTGAGGAACTGGCGCGTCGCGGCCGGGAGACGTTGCGCTTCGGTCCGATGAAACCGATGGGTCTGGCCGATCCGCGGGATGGCAGACGGCCCTGGGCAGTGGTGCAGCTCCGCCAGGAGAATCTGCGGGCGGACAGTTACAACCTGGTGGGGTTTCAGAATCACATGCGCTTTCCGGAGCAAGCGCGCGTGTTCCGCATGATACCGGGCCTCGAGAGAGCCGAGTTCGTTCGCTACGGCCAGATCCATCGCAACACATACATCAACGCTCCCGCGCTTTTGGAGCCGACGTTACAGCTCCGCTCGCGGCCAACCGTTCTATTCGCTGGGCAGATCTCGGGGGTGGAGGGATACGTCGAATCGATTGCCACCGGCCTGTTGGCCGGCCGTCACGCGGCTGGTCTGGCTTCCGGGTGCGCACCCGTGGCACCCCCACGCGAAACGGCGCTGGGATCGTTGTCCGCTTACATCTCCGGCGCCAGCGCCTCTGATTACCAGCCCGCCAACATCACCTTCGATCTGCTGCCGAAGCTGGACGACGAGTTGCGACGTCGTCTGCGGCACGACAAGCAGGCGCGTCACGCCGAGGTGTGCCGCCGTGCCCTGGCGGCGCTGGAAGGCTACAGGTTCGCGGATGCAACTTGCTGAGGCCATCGACAAGTTCCTGGACGAGCTGCGGCGGCAGAATGCGTCCGAGCACACGGTGCGGAACTACGGCGCCGACCTTCACGAGTTCCTCACCTACCTGACGCCGCCCGAAGGCGATCTGCCCACCCCCGCCGGGTTCGACGCACTGCTGATCCGCGAGTGGATGGCCCATCTGTACGATCTCAACCTGACTACGGTGAGCATACGGCGCAAGCTGGCGGCTGTGCGCTCTCTGCTGAAGTTCCTTCTGCGAGAGGGAGTGGTGGAGAAGAATGTAGCGAAGCTGGTGCGAACGCCGAAAGCCCCGAAGCTGCTTCCGCGCGTCCCCACCGAAGAACAAACCAACGCGCTGCTGGATGGCGTCGCTGCCGGGAAGATGGAGCGCCCATTCCCCAAACGCGATCTGGCTATCTTCGAGATGCTCTACGGCTGCGGGTTGCGCATCAGCGAGCTGTGCGGCCTGAACCTGGATGATTTCGATTTCTCCTCACGCTGGGTGCGAGTGCGCGGCAAAGGGAAGAAGGAGCGGCAGACGCCCTACGGCGGAAAGGCGGCCGTGGCGCTGGAGCAGTACTTCGGCGAAAGGCAGGCCGCGCCCGGCGAGAACGCTCTGTTCGTGAATTGCAACGGCCGCCGGCTGACGGATCGCGGCGCGCGCGGCATCGTGGCCTTTTATGCGCGGTTTCTGGCGGGCGATGCATCGCTTCATCCGCACAGTTTCCGCCACGCGTTCGCCACACACTTGCTTAGCGCGGGCGCGGACCTGCGGTCCATCCAGGAGCTGCTGGGACACGCACGGCTCTCCACCACACAGAAATACACTCAGGTGTCCCTGGCGGATCTGATGGCCGTCTACGACAAGTCCCACCCGAAGGCGCGCAAGTAGAGCCGGTCGCGTTTTTCAGATCTGGTAATCGGGGACGTAGCCGTCGGTCGATTTTTTCGGAATCACCCGAATATTGGTCGCTTCCTGGATGACCAGCGAATTCGCGGGGACGCTGGTGGTCAGAAACACGCTGGCCCCGATGGTGCTTCCCTCGCCCACCACCGTGTCGCCGCCGATGATGGTAGCCCCCGCATAAACCGTCACGCGATCGCCGAGCGTCGGATGGCGTTTCTGTCCGCGCAGCGCCTGACCGGCCGCAAGCGATTTCGCCACCAGACCGACGCCTTGGTACATTTTGACGTGGTCGCCGATGATCGTGGTCTCGCCGACCACGGTGCCGGTGCAGTGATCGACGAAGAAATGCGTGCCGATACGCGCCCCGGGATGCAGGTCCATGCCGGTTCGCGCGTGTGCCCATTCGGTCATGATGCGCGGGATCAACGGGACGTTATCGAGGTACAGCTCGTGGGCCAGTCGCTGCACCGAAATCGCCTCGATGAACGGGTAAGCCACGATCACTTCTTCTTTGCTCGACGCGGCCGGATCGCCGCTGAATGCGGCTTCGGTATCGGTCTGGAGCAGTTCCCTCACATGTGGCAGCTTGCCGAGGAACCGAAGGGTCAGCGTGCGTGCAAAATCCGGCAGCTCGGCGTCCTGTAGGCCGGCGGGGCGCGCATACTCGAGGCTCTTTCGGATCTCTTCCTCCAAACGTGCCAGCACGTGGTCGAGAAGATCGGCTGTTATCGCGCCGATCTCGGAGGAGTGGATCGGGCTCTCGTCGAAAAAACCAGGGAACAGCAGTCGCAGAAGATCGGAAGTGATCCCGGCGATGGCATTCCTCGACGGCAGGTTCTTGCCGTCCACGTGATTGATGCCGCCGCAGCAACTGTAAGACGCCAGCAGGCGCTCGGTGAGTTCCGCCACGGTCACGGTACGGTTGTCTTCCAGTTTCGGCATATCGCGAAACACCCTGTATGTTTAGTCTACAAAGCCGGGCCTGTGGCATCATGAAATCGCTCATGACGTACCGGCAGGCAGTGGAGCAGTTGTACGCGCTCGGTAACGAGGTCAGCACGGCGAAACTCGGGCTGGATCGAATTCGCCTGCTGTTACGGCGGCTGGGCGATCCGCAGTCGGCATGCAGCTACGTGCATGTGGCGGGGACCAACGGAAAGGGCTCCGTTTCGGCCATGGTGGAAGCGGGACTGCGAACGACCGGCGTTCGCACGGGCCTGTTTACGTCGCCGCACCTGGTGGAGCCGGCGGAGCGAATCCAAGTCTCAGGTGCGCCGGTTCCAAAAGACGAATTCGCGGCTGCGTTCGACGAGGTGCAAGATGCCGCGGCACGAATGATGGCCGGGGGTGAGCTTGACCTTCATCCCACTTACTTCGAAAGCGTCACCGCGATGGCGTTTCTGGTGTTTCGAGCGCGGGGTGTTGAGACGGCCGTAATGGAGGTGGGACTCGGCGGGCGTCTGGACGCCACCAACGTGATTATGCCCCGTTTGTGTGTGATCACGCCGATCGACTACGATCATCAGAATTACTTGGGTGACCGGATTGAGCAGATCGCGGCCGAGAAAGCGGGCATTCTCAAAACGGGCGTCCCAGCGGTGTTCGCGCGGCAGGGCGCGGCCGCCATGGAAGTACTGGAGGCGCGCGCCGCGGAACTGGGCATTCCCTTCGAGAAGGCCGAAGAGGCTGTGGTGTCCGATGTCGAGATCACCACAAACGGAAGCAGCTTCGTACTTAACGGAGAACGATTGGTGTGTCCACTGGCTGGCGAGCATCAGGTGGACAATGCGATCGCGGCCGCGCTGGCGTTGAGGCAGCTTGGGTACTCATGCGGAGGCCTCGGTACTGCACGATGGCCGGGGCGCCTGGAGCGCGTCGCTGAGCAGCCGGAGATCATTCTGGACGGCGCACACAATCCCTCGGGGGCGAGAGCGCTGGCACGTTACATCCGCAAGACATTCGGAAGCCGCAGTGTCCATCTGGTGTATGGCGTCATGCAGGACAAACCCGTGCCCGAGATGACGTGCGAGCTGTTCCCTCTCGCCTCCAGCATTGTTGTCACGGCGCCGGCGAACACGCGCGCGATGCCGCCCGATGAGGTTATTCGCAAGGCCGTGCCGCACGCATGTGTCGCCGCCGCTCCAAACATCCGATCTGCTCTTGAGATAGCGCGAGACAAAGCGGGCCGGGATGCCGTGATCTTCGTCACCGGGTCCTTGTATCTCGTCGGCGAAGCGCGCGCTCTGCTCGTAGAATGAAGGTTCATGTTCCAGACAGTGTGGGCCGCGCTCGTCACCGACCCGCTGATAATTCTCGCCACAATCGTCTTCGCCACGGTTAGCGTCGCCGTCTCTCTGTTCGACGCCACCGGGCGCCGGCAAGCCCGGATTGCCGTGGCATGGTCCCGCGCGCTGCTGAAGATCAGCGGCGTCAAAGGAGAGGTGGAGGGTCTTGAAAACATCTCGCCCAACGGTGTGTACGTCTTCGCGAGCAATCACGCGAGCTACATGGACACACCCGTGGTGCTGGGAAACATTCCGGTGCAGTTTCGCTTTTTAGCCAAGCGAGGCCTGTTCATGATCCC
>JBEKFB010000335.1:0-4586 GCA_050013535.1 Bryobacteraceae bacterium
AGAGGCGGCGTATATGCAGATCCGTTTTCATAGCCGGCAGCGCCGAACGCCCATGGTGGAGATCGCGAGAGAGATCATCGCCGCCGACGAGTCCGGGGCCGATCTGTTGGTGAGGCGAATGACCGCGTAGCCGCGAAGGTCTTTGGAAGAAGGAGGACAACATGAGCAGGATCCATGATGAAGTTCGTCAGGCCAACAAGACCTATGCCGCCACCTTTGGCGACAAGGGAAAGCTCGCGATGCCACCGGCGCGCGGGTTCGCTATTCTCACCTGCATGGACGCGCGGCTCGATCCCGCGAAGTACGCCGGCCTTGCTGAAGGTGACGCGCATGTCATCCGCAATGCCGGTGGCCGGGCCAGCGACGATGCGATCCGGTCATTGGTGATCTCTCACAAACTTCTGGGGACGCGCGAGTGGTTCGTAATCCATCACACCAACTGCGGCATGGAATTCTTCACCAACGACGTGATTCGCGGACTCCTTGCGCAAAGCCTGGAAACCGCGTCCCTGGTGGACGGAGAGTGGAAGGATACGGGCAGGGTTCCCGGCTCGCGCGCAGGCGAGTTCATAGAATGGCTGACCATCGCGAACCAGAAGCAGAGCGTGGTGGACGATGTCGTGCGCATCCGCACGCATCCTCTGGTTCCTCGCGACATTCCTGTTTACGGCTATGTCTACGATGTGCAGACCGGGAAACTGGTGGAGGTTCCCGAAGCGACGCAGGCCGGTGCTGCGCCCGCTGCCGCGTAGACCAATAGCTCCTGGAAAAGAGCCACGCCTTCCGTCCACGGGCCATGCCCGGAAGGGACGTTAATATGCCCCTGGCAGCCAGCATTCACGAAGCGGCTGCCCCACGCGACAGCCATTGCCCGCGCCGCGTCGAGCGTGCAGTGGGAGTCGTTTTCGCTGGCAACCAGCGTCGCCGGAAACGGTAGCCGCACGCGCGGAATGGGAGTAAACTCCGCGACTTCTGCAGCACGTCCCGGCCGCTCGACATCGGCAGGAGCCACTAGCAGTGCCGCTGCGACACCGGGCGTCTGTTGACGGACGGCCCAATGCGCCACGGCGATGCAACCCAGGCTGTGCGCCACCAGCACCGGCGGGCGCGAGGAAAGACGCACGGCGTTCTCCAGGGCAGTCACCCACTCCTCCAGTACCGGGTTGTGCCAATCGCGCTGCTCAACGCGCTTCCACGAGGGGTTTGTACCTTCCCAAATCGTCTGCCAATGATCACGGCCCGAGCCATGCAGGCCGGGGACGATCAGGACTTCAGGCGCGGATGATATCGGCAAAACGCACGACCTCAGTGCGAAGGGGTTCTATATCTTCCTCCGGGAGCAGGAAACGCCAGAAGATGGTTCCACGTGGACGGCCCTGCGTCTGAAGCCAGTTCGGGATGCCAGGATCCCGGTGCGCGAGAACGATGCGGAAGGAGCCGTCATCGTCGATCTTTGTCTGTCGCCGGTTCAGGGAGACTCGGCCGTTCTCGTAATCGAAGGTCTGCATATAGCGATTCCAGAGGACTACATTGGAGAACCGCGCGCGAGGGAACCTGCCGCGGATAACTAACGCTTGTTCGGGTCCGAGTTCGTAGTTGCCGCTCGCGTAGACATTATCGAGCGCCGCGAAGCCCGTGTTCCTGTTGGTGGCGTGACGGTCGGGCAGGCTGATTTGGTTTACCGCCGGATGCTGCGCAGGCGGCTTTCTGTCGAGCGTAAGGGCGCGAAAGAAACGCGCGGTTCGACGCAGGTTGGCCGCCACCACCGCGTCCGAGGGAAGGGTTGGTGCTCCCGCAGAATCTAGCGGCTCAATCTCCAAAGGTATGTGCAGCAGAGGGTCGGCTGCGGCGGAGCGGGGCCACTCGAAATAATGGCGCGTGGTGATGCTGCCGGCCTCCGGATCGAGCGCCAGCCAGTTTCTGGTTTGTTCCGGACCACCGGCTGTGATCTCGTAACTTCCATCGGCGCGAACGTCAAACTGCGTGTCGTTCAGCGTCGCCAGCAGGCGTTTCGATAGCGCGCCATCGGACGTTCCTGCCTCCACGGTAAAGGACGTGTACACCGCGCCTGTCACGTTGCCGCGAATGCGGTAACGCCGACTTGGGTTCAATGGAGCGCTGTAGTAAATGGCATCCGGGTTATCGCCGAGCAGCTTCTTATGGGGAGTGACAAAGCGTGTCCAGGAGGGACGCTCGGCATCGCCCTGAGCGAAAAACTCAAGTGACGCCTGGAGCGCCTGCGCCAGGAACAGACGGCCTTCCACCTGGTCGGCGGGATCGTCAATTCCGTAAGCAGGGGACAGATAGTCACGCTCGGCTTCGGCAAGGACCGCCACAAGTTCGCGCCATGCGGCGCTTGATTCGTCGTTGACGCCCGCGGCAGCCGCTGTTCCGGCCAGCCCGGTGAGGCCTGCGCCGAACGCAAGCCCCTTCAACACGTCGCGTCGTTGCATGACTACTGTACCCGCTCGACGGCCGGCACCTTGTAATTGGCGCTAAGCACTTCCGGCCGCGGCTGGTAGGTACGCAGAATGAGTTGGAACTTCCCTTCGGGCGCGGGAAGCCAGTTGGAGGCGCCTTCGGCCGGAGGATCGTGTTGGATGTAGATGTCCAGCGAGCCATCGTCATTGCGCTTCACGCCCTCCGTTCGGTCGCCGATGGAATAACGCTGGATGGGGTTCCGAACAAGAAAGAAATCGGGGCCGTAGAGGATCAGCGACCAGAACGCGTCCACGGGCGGTAGCTGACCGGCCGCAAAGTGAAGCCGGTAGCGAGTGGCGCCCGAGAGGGTTTTGCCGTCGCTGTCGGAGTTGGTGAAGAAATAGAGCGCCTCCTGGGCAATGTGCGTTCCCGGTCCCCAGCGGTTGATGGCCGCGCTCGCAAGCGGATCTTTGATGAAGCTGGCCACCTGCAGGTTCACGCGCCAGCCATTCACCGGCGTGCTGAAGTTTGCGGCTTTGATCTTCGCTTCAGCCGACTTCGCGGCTTCCTGCAGGACGTCCGCAAGCTTCGGGTCTTCGGCGGGCTTCCGGCCGGGCCCAATGCCAACCTGCGCGAATCTGGCTAGCCGCTCGCCGTCGCTTGCGGCTGGGGGATCGGCCTGTAGCGCCGCACCCAGATCGTCAAAGAACTTCGCGCCGCTGCCACTGAGATCGAAAACCGGGAATGCACCGATGGCCGATTGCAACGTGAAGGGCGGTTGCGCCGGCTGCGTGAGTTCGCTCAGCGCGCTGAGCGTGTACTGCAGCTGGACGGCTTGTGCGTTGGCGAGATCCGCCTGGCCCCGAACCAGCGTCCGGGTCAGCGCGAGCACGCGATTGGTGGGCGATTCAATGCGCTGCACGCCATCGGGCAGAGTGCCCGTCCATCCGGGTCCGGTAATCGCAAACCGGCCTTCCTTCGTACCCGTGGCCCGACGGCCCACGTAGGCAAACGAGTTCGCATACGCGTCGATGAGCTGGATGGAGTAGTAGCGGTCATTGGTATCCGGAACATGCAGGACCTGAGGTTCTTTGCGCAGGTCGAGCCAGGCGAACCCGTAGAGAGTGTCGACGTTCGGGCCGGCCACCTTGTCGTCCGGAGTGGACAGATTGGTGGAGAGGGCGAAGCGGTTGACGGGAAAGTTCCGATCCTTCGCCAGCTGCGCGTACTTCTCCATCAGGACGAGCGGCTCGCCCCAGATGTATGCTTCCTCCGCGATGGCCTTTACCGCGGGAGGACCCGATGAAACGGTTTCAGCAGCGACGGCAGTGCCGATGCCTGCTGTAAATGAGATGACGGCTGTGAGGCCGATACGAGTAAGCGAAGTGTAAGTCATTGATTCTCCAGTTAGTAGTTGTTACTTCAGTCCAAGGACCATGACACCGATGGCTGCGACCCAGCTCCCGGCCACTCTGACGCCGATGCGGGTCCATGGAGCTTTTAGTCCACGAACGAGACCGGCGCCATAGGCGACGATCAGGAATCCAGCGAGAGCGACACCAGGGATGAAACGGTATGCTTCGACAGCGCCACCGACTTCGGCGCCATCAGGCAAGCCGTAAAGCAGGCCGAGCAGCGGCGCGAGCGCCAACAGAGCGAACTTCGGAAGCCGCCACGCCCCCGCCACCAGCACGCCGAGCAGCGCTATCGATGCCGCGTTCACCGGCACGAGGAACGACGGCGTGGGCCAGAAGAGCCCGGCGCACGCTCCGGCGATCAGACCCGCCGGGAACAACGCCAGAACTCGGACGGCTGATTCGCGGCCTTGTTGTCCGGCGAGAAGGCCGAGCGCGACGATGGGCAGGAGCTGTTCCAGCGAGAGGATGGGATGGAGCATGCCGGAATAGAAATCTCCAACGCCCTGGATCGGGTGCGCGCTGGCGAATGCCGGCAGCAACAGCAAGACCAGCAGGATTCGCAACCTCATGCGCGCACCAGCCCCATCAACAAATACGACCCGGCTATCGCAATACCAACACCGGCCAGGCGCAGGACGCGCTCACCGTGCCGCCATTGCTGCATCAATCCGATAGCGATTCCGGTTACGTGCAGCAGCCCCGTGGCCAGAACAAATCCGGCGCCGTAGGCGAGAGGCTGCGCGGCAT
>JBEKFB010000336.1:0-4578 GCA_050013535.1 Bryobacteraceae bacterium
CCCGATGGAGGGAAGGCAATACGGCTGGTTGCGAAATCGCGAGTGACCGGCTGGCTCTGCGTAGTCTAAGAACCCGCGCACGTCGAGAAACAACATGCACGAGAACCGGGAGACCTCAGGAACCTCTCGATCCAACCAGGATCGAGACCCGTCCGAAAAGGCGATTAGCCGCACAGCGGGCGGGCACGTTCCCGAGGAGTCGGACCGCGCCGTAGTACCTGTGAACCTGTCAAACAACGAAGAGCATTCTTCGGCGGAGGCAGGGGAGGAAAGGGCGCGGGCCAAGGAGAACATCGTTCAGTCCAACACGGACCCGACTCAGAGCGGGGCGCGCGTGTCACAGGGATTGCGCGGTGTGCGGCAAGTAGCTAAAGAAAGGAGACAGGAACGGTTCACGGCTTTACTCCACCATGTGAGCGTGAATCTACTACGGGACAGCTTTTACGCGTTAAAGCGACAAGCTGCGCCCGGTGTGGACGGCGTGACATGGAAAGAGTATGAGATCGGGTTGGAGGGTCGGCTCGCCGATCTGCACAGCCGGATTCACCGTGGAGCGTATCGGGCACAGCCCTCAAGAAGAGTCTACATACCGAAGGCCGATGGGCGGCAACGTCCGTTGGGCATCGCAGCGCTGGAGGACAAAGTCGTTCAACAGGCTGTGGTGACCATTCTCAATGAGATCTATGAGGTGGACTTCAGAGGCTTCTCGTATGGGTTTCGGCCCGGGCGCAGCCCGCATCAGGCGCTGGATGCGCTGAGTGTGGGTCTCCATCGGAAGCGCGTGAACTGGGTGCTGGATGCGGACATTCGTGGATTCTTCGACCAGATGAGCCACGAATGGACGATGAAGTTCGTCCAGCACCGCGTGGCCGACCATCGCATTCTTCGTCTGATCCAGAAATGGCTGAAGGCGGGAGTGTCGGAGGACGGCCAATGGTCGGAGACAAAGGTAGGCACTCCTCAGGGGGCGGTGGTCGCTCCCCGTACACAAAAGGTAACTTCCAGTTAGAACAGGTGGTGACGGGCTGGCGAGCAAAGTACTCGGTGCTTGACCTTCGCCTTAAGAAGTAATATGTTTATGACATATGGCTCGCTCGACCAAAGCGGAAAAGGCTCGGCAGCTGAATGCTGCTCTTGGGCTACTCCAGCGCCATATTGCATTGCCCGAGGCAGTGCAGCGCTTGTCACGCGAGTTCGATCTATCAGAGCGTCAGGCGTACCGATACCTGGAAGAAGCGTCCGAGCTGGATCGACCTTTGGAACTCACCGAAGCAACAGTGCCGATCACGCTCAAGCTTCCGCCGAGCACAGTGGAGCGGCTGCGAAAATACGCGCGGACCAGTGGCCTGACCATTGGAGCGATCGTTACCGTCGCGTTGAACGCGTTTCTGCGCACCCTAAAAAGGAATGGCTGAGGCGCGGCTCAGAAGCGACGCATGGCAAATTCACGTTTCTTATTCGTTTGATCGTCTGCTCGAGTCAAAGCTCGCGCAAGCCTACGATATTCTGGTGCCCACTCGGGAACGCCCGGTCGGTGGGTGTCTAAAGGAGTTCGACAATGAGAATGGCCGCCATCTACGCACGGGTGTCGTCCGAGCAGCAGCGCGAAGAGAACACAATTGCGAGCCAGACAGCTTCACTGATCGAATTCGCAAAGAGCCACGATCTGGAGGTACCTGAAGAGTGGGTCTTCGAAGATAAAGGCTATAGTGGAGCGACGTTGGAGCGTCCCGGCTTGGAGCGCGTGCGAGACTTGGCCGCCGAAGGGCACATACAGGTTGTGCTCGCCTACGCGCCGGACCGCCTCAGCCGGAAGTACGCGTACCAGATTCTGCTGATCGAGGAACTCGCGCGCCACGGAGTCGAGACGTTGTTTGTGAGAGCGCCGCAAGGCGACAGCGCGGAAGATCAACTGCTGGTGCAGTTCCAAGGGATGATTGCCGAATATGAGCGGGCCCAGATTCTGGAGCGATCGCGCCGCGGTAAGCGTCACCGAGCGCATTCCGGCGAGATCAGCGTGCTAAGCGGCGCTCCTTATGGCTACCGTTATATCCGCAAAACTGATGAGGCGCCCGCCGCTTACACCGTCTATGAAGCTGAGGCTGGTATAGTGTGGCGCATCTACGAGATGTATACCCTGCAAGGGCTCAGCATCGGCGAGATTACACGCCGACTCAACGCTGAAGGTATTCCGACCCGCAAAGTAAGTGCTCGCTGGGAACGCTCGACTGTCTGGGCTGTACTGCGCAACCCCGCTTATCGCGGCGTCGCCTGCTTCGGCAAGACGCGCGCCTCTGCGCGGACACGCGTTATGCGCCCGCAGCGTCGGAGGGGTGTGACCGCGCCCACCATGACAGAAGGCCACGAACGCCCGCGCGAAGAGTGGATCGAGATTCCAGTGCCGGCCCTGGTCAGCGAAGAGAGCTTCGCCCGTGCCCAAGAACTGCTCCAGGAAAACAAAATTCGATCGCGTCGGCGCACCATCGAACCCAGTGTCGTGCAGGGGTTGGTCAGCTGTCAGAAGTGTGGCTACGCCTTTGCGCGTACATCGACGCGCACGAGCGCGCGCAAAATCCATTACTACAAATGCATTGGCTCCGATAGCTGGCGAAAACTGGGTGGTCCTGTTTGCGACAACCGCCGTCTGGTCCGACAGGACCTCCTCGACCATATCGTCTGGGCCGAGGTGATCCGACTGCTGGAAAACCCCACCCTGATACAACAGGAACTCGACCGCCGGCTGGCGGCGGCGCGTTCATCCGATCCAACCAAAAAACATGAGCAGAATTTGCAGAGAGAACTGATACATGTTGGCAAAGGCATCGAACGACTGCTCAACGCTTACCAGGAAGGACTTTTGTCGATCGATCAATTGCGGGAGCGCATGCCCGGGCTACGCCAGCGTGAACAGATGCTCCGCACAGAGTTACGGGCGATCGCTGACCAAGTCAACGATCGGGCTGCATTCCTGCGTCTGGCCGAGACCCTGACCGCATTCCTGACGCGCTTGCGCAGTACTGCTGAAACGCTGAATGTCGCTGAACGTCAGCGAATCGTACGCCTCCTGGTCAAAGATGTTCTGGTGGGAGACAGCGACATCACGATTCGCCATAGTATCCCGATTCCTTCAGGCTCACCGCCAAACGGCGGTACGCATTCGGCTGGCGACCCAAATTACCTTTTGTGTACGGGGAGTGATCTCACCGCTGCTTGCCAACATCTACCTGCATTACGTATTCGACCTGTGGGTCGAAGCCTGGCGCAAGAGAGTGGCGAAGGGCGATTGTATTGTCGTCCGGTATGCCGACGATCTAGTGGTGGGTTTCGAAAGCCGGGCGGAGGCGGAGCGATTCCTGGAGGAATTCCGGGAGCGCCTGGCGAAGTTCGGCCTGGAATTACACGCGGAGAAGACGCGGCTGATCGAGTTTGGGCGATTCGCCGTCCAAAACCGAAAGCAGCGGGGAAAGGGAAAACCGGAGACTTTCACGTTTTCTAGGCTTCACACATTATTGTGGGAAGCGCTGGAAGGATGGAGCCTTCATCGTGTGGCGTGAGACGGCGAAGAAACGGCTGATGGCGACGCTGCAAGCATTAAAGCTGAGTGAAACACCGCCGCCACGAGCCGATCGCGTCCGTGGGTGCCTGGCTCCAGAAGGTGACTTCCGGCTATTTCCAATACCACGCTGTTCCAGGTAACTTGCCCCGGCTCCAACTTTTCCGCTGGCGGCTGCGTTGGGTGTGGTCGCGCGCGTTATCGCGGCGCAGCCAGCGTTGCCACATCTCCTCGTACCGGATGAACCGGCTCTTGGACCGATGGATTCCAGTCCCTCGCGTCTTACATCCTTATCCTATGCAGCGCTTTGACGCCAGCCATCCAAGGCGGGAGCCGTATGCGTAGACGCGCGCGTACGGTTCTGTGCGGGGGGCGATCAGCAATGATCGTCCCTACCGCGACCATGTGGATTGTGTGCGAGCAGACCACGACTGGCTCGACGATTGGCGGGACGCAACAGGATGTCCTATTGCTTTCCAATAGGACCTGTGCCATCATCTCTATGGCTATCCCATATGAGGGTCTGCACATGACTGCTGCTAAATCGGACGTTCGGCAAGGCACCCTAGCCCTCATGGTTCTGAAAACGCTGCAATCCATGGGGTCGCTCCACGGCTACGGGATTGCCCGACGCATCGAACAGACCAGCGGCAACCGTTTGGCGGTCAACTATGGAACGCTCTATCCCGCGCTCTTGAAACTGGAGCAGGAAGGCTACATCTCCTCCGAGTGGGGCGTTTCGGACAACAATCGCAGAGCGAAGTATTACAAGCTTACGCAGGCCGGTCGCAAACAAGTTGAAAGGGAAGTGCGCGAGTGGGAACAGACCAACGCGATTCTGGCCCGGTTCCTGGCTCCCGAAAGTGAAACTCAATGAGAACACTACGTACTTGGTTCTCGCGTGCGGCTGGCTTGTTCCACAAGGAGCGGCGTGACCGCGAACTTTCGGACGAGATCGAGAGCAATCTCCGGTTGCACATCGACGACAACGTTCGCGCCGGCATGACGCCCGCAGAAGCGCAGCG
>JBEKFB010000337.1:0-4574 GCA_050013535.1 Bryobacteraceae bacterium
CCGGGGAGCGGGACGATATCGAACAGCCAGTGCACGGTGAATGGCACGGGATCATCGGCGGTGGGCAGCGGCAACACCCTGACGCTGACGCTGAACATGAGCTTCACGGGAACGTTCATGGGCAACCGGGTGTTCTACACGGCGGCGCGGAACGCCGGCACGGCGAACTCCGGCTGGCAGGCGCTCGGCGCCTGGGCGGTGCCATAGGACGGCATGCTCTCTAATATTGGTTTGAAACAGAGCAAGCCTCCGAGACCGAGCCGTTCAGGATATTCGGCGCGAAGAGCGACAACGTCACAATATAATTCGTGTATTTGCATGAACAAAGTGGCGCTGATCGTTGGGCTGACATGCCTGATGTGGATGCCCGCTGCCGCTGCGGATCATTCGGTTTCGAAATCCCTTCGTAAACTTCCGTTTTCGTTTGAGCGAGCCGAGAACGGAACCTGGATGGCGCATGGCATCGGCAGCCGTGTGACCCTAAGTTCTGTGGGCGCCACTATCGTGGTCGGATCCGCGCAAATCCGCATGAGTTTCCTCGGTGCGCGGAGCGGTGCCGAAGCCACGCCGCAGGGCCCGCTGCCCGGGAAGTGCAACTACCTGATCGGCCCCGATCCGTCGCGCTGGATCCGCGATCAGGAGACATTCGGCCGCGTGCGATACCACGACGTTTACGACGGCGTGGACGTGGCTTGGTACGGCGCCGAGGGTGGCATCGAGTACGACCTGTCGATGAGACCGGGAACCGACACCGGCCGCATTGCCATTCGCTTCGATGGCGTGGGCAAACTTGCCCTTGAACCGGGTGGAGACCTTCGTATCGAAACCCAGGCGAGGCCACTTACGATGCGCGTGCCAGTGGTCTATCAGGAAGCTGCCGGAGTGCGCACGCGCGTGGGAGCGCGATACGTTCTTCGCCCTGGGAACGAGGTTGGTTTTAAGCTGGCGAAGTACGACAAATCCCGTCCGCTGGTAATCGACCCGACGCTGGTGTATGCAGCCTGGTTCCCGAGTCAAAATCTGAGTGTCGCCGCGATGGCGACCGACCCGCAGGGCAACATGTATGTGGGCGGATCGGCGGACTGGATACCCACCGTGAATGATGTACAAGCCGACCAGACTTCTAGTGAGCCTTACATCATCAAGTTCGATCCCACGGGCACCACCATGTTATACGCGACGTTCGTGGGGGGAACCGGCGATACCATTAGCGGCCTTGCGGTAGACTCCACCGGCAACGTGGTGGCCACAGGGGAAGTCGCTCTGGGTGGCAATTTCCCGACGGTGAATCCGGCACAATCCACTTGTGGCAGCCAATATGATCCCGGGTATTGCGGGTTTGTCTTCCGTCTGAATCCTTCGGGCAATGGACTTGTCTACGCGACATACATGACGAACCTCGGCAACGCCGTAGCGGTAGATACCGGCGGAAACGCTTATGTGACCGGAACCGGTTTCGTCAACAAGTATGCCCCTAACGGTACCGTGCAGTACACCTCAACACTAACTGGCGGCTCGGCGATTACAGCAGATCCGCAGGGCTTCGCATACGTCGCGGGATCGATTGAGCTGCCGGCGTTTCAGGGCGTGCCCGGAGTGAGGAGCGTTGGCAGCGGCGACTGCGGTTATAACAGCGTCACTTTCGTAACTACGAACTGTGCATTCGTCACAAAACTCAGCGCCGACGGAACCGCGCTTTCATGGGCGGCCGTCCTCGGCGGCAGCGGCACTCAGGCAGCCAGTGCCATCGCGCGCGATCCAACCTCAGGAGTCGTGTACATGGCGGGATCTACTACTTCCAGCGATTTTCCCGTCACCGCCGGAGTGATACAGCCGACGGCGGGCGGCCAAACCGATGCTTTCATCGCCAGCATCGCCGCTGACGGATCGGCTTTCGGTTTTGTGACCTACCTCGGCGGCTCGAGCAACGACGACATCGATGCGGTGACGCTGACTTCCGACGGGCACATCGTCGTCGCCGGCGATACCTCGTCGCCGGACTTTCCAGTCAGCAATGCAGTTCAGCCGGCAATTGGCGGAAACGCTGTCTCGCTATTCGCGACGACGGATTCCGGAAATACGTGGACAGCGATGGGTGCCGGTCTGCCTGCGTCCAACTACCTTCCGGGGCTCACGGCGGAGGGTCTCTCGGTGGATCCGACAAACCCCGCAGTCATCGTGGCGGCCACCGGCGCGGGACTGTTCCGCACGATCAACGGCGGCGTCTCCTGGTCTCCGGTGGGGGTTCCGGGACCCTACGTCTGGTGGCTCCCGATGCTGTCCCGCAGCCTCGCTGACCCGGAGGTACTGTACGCTGTGCTCTTCAACGGACCGGTCTACCGGTCCGGCGACGGCGGCGCAACATGGACCGCCGGGGAAAACATCAACGCGGCGCAGACCATCGTCGCCAGCCCGACGGATGCCAACACTGTCATCGTGATGGACTTTGAAGGAACGGTCAATATTTCGACCAATGGTGGGACAACATTCAGTCAGAATTTTAGCCGCGTAGGCGAAATAGGTGGCGGCCCGGTCGCCAGCCCCGATGGGTCACTTTACCTGCCGGTGAGCAACTACACCGGCGTCCCGGGCGGCATCCTCAAAAGCACTGACAACGGCAAGACCTGGAACACGCTGGCTGGCAGCCCGTTCCCCAACTACATCAACACACCGCTGATGTCCGTTTGTACTGCGAATCCCAACGTGCTGTATCTTGCGAACTATTCGCATCTGTACAGCAGCAATGATGCCGGCGTCACATGGATTACTCTGAATTTCGCGTACAATGTTGCCGGCGCTCCATCAAGCTGCCAAGTCGTGTATGACCTGGGTTCTCCCTATGGGCTGCAAATTTCTTCCGATGGCGGCAACACTTGGTCTCCGGCCTCCGGCAACCTGACCACTTCGCAATTCGATACCATGGCCGTCGATCCCACAAATCCCGCGCACGCGTGGGTCGCACCGATCATACTGCGGCACGGCTTCGTCGCGAAAGTGACCAACGACGGCAAGACGCTGGTGTGGTCCACCTTCTATGGCGGCAGCAATTCCGAAGACGTGCGTGGCGTCATCGTCGACCTTTCGGGCAACACCTGGATCGCGGGAAGCTCCAGTTCCATAGATCTTCCTCTGACCACGGGTCTCGAGCCCACCCAGCAACAAGACTTTCAGGTTCTCTTCCTTGCTGAGATCTCCGATGCAACCGCTGCGTGTTCATACTACCCGACTCCTCCATCGGTGGTTTCGTATGGCGCCGGTATCGTCAATTTTGGTTTGACCTCACCCAGCGGCTGTACCTGGACGGCCACTCCATCCGATCCGTGGATCGCGCCGGTGAACCCGTCGGCGGGCGCCGCATCGGCGACGATTGCCGCAGTTCTAGCGGCTAACAACACCAACGCTACACGCACGGGCACGATCACGGTGGGCACTCAGGCGTTCACAATTACGCAAGCTCCCTCGTCGTGCCAGTATTCGCTGGACAACAGCTCGTTTGTACTGCCATCGAGCGGCGGACTGGTGACGGTGAATGTCACTGCTGGCACCGGATGCCCGTGGAGCGTCGTTCCCGGGGGCCTCACCGTGGTATCCGGAGGCGGTGCGACGGGAAACGGATCGGTAACTCTGTCGGCTCCGGCCAATGGCGGGATGAAGGGTGTCTCTTTCACTGCCCTCGTGGGACCCATAACGATCACGGTTACCGTGGCCGAGAACTGCACGTATTCGCTGGCGCCGCTCACGTTTGACGGAAGCTTGACCAGTTTGACAATTGGCGTCACCCCGAGTAATGCGGCATGCATATGGACCGCATCGACCTCTGCTGCATGGCTGACCGGGATCGGCCCCACATCCGGCTCCGGGACGGGACCCGGGTTTGTCTCATTCTATGGCGGCACCAACAGGACCGGTGCCCCGAGGACGGCCATAGTCACCATCGGCTCGCAAATGTTTACGCTGACCCAGACAGAGGACACCCTGCCCCAGTACACACTGACGGTTCTGGTTAGCCCTTCTGGAGCCGGAACCGCTGGTCCCAACGTCACGGCTGATGCGGGAACCACGGAGTGCCTGACGGAAGACAATAACCCGGGCTGGATATTCAACTCCTGGAGCGGGCTCCCCTTGGGAACAACATCAAACTGCATCACCCTGAACGGCAACCTTAACATCACAGCGAATTTCAATCCAACAAACGCCACCGTCTCCAG
The DNA here is from genome assembly GCA_050013535.1 of Bryobacteraceae bacterium. Classification (GTDB taxonomy): domain Bacteria; phylum Acidobacteriota; class Terriglobia; order Bryobacterales; family Bryobacteraceae; genus CAWACP01. Next base: position 4,209 of record JBEKFB010000337.1, read on the forward strand.
TCTCAGTCCGGCGTCGGCTGCGCCGGGCGGGACGAGTTTCACGCTCACGGTGAACGGCACAAACTTCGTCTCCGGTGACACGACGGTGCAGTGGAACGGCAACACGCTGTCGACTACCTTCGTCAGCGCGACGCAGGTGACGGCTACTGTTTCTGACACGCTGATCGCCTCGGCGGGCATCGCCACGGTCACGGTCATAAATACGGGCGGAGCACCCTCGGCCGGAGTCGGCTTCCCGATTCGCTCCGGCCCGGCGGCCGCGTCCGTTTCGCCGGGTGGTGGCTATGGCTCCAGCCAATCCTTCACGTTCACGTTTTCCGATCCCTCGGGCTGGCAGAATCTGGGAGTGGTGGACGTAGTGATCAA